>DASRIM010000370.1:0-3826 GCA_035649995.1 Pyrinomonadaceae bacterium
GCTGTGCAGTAACGCCTTCGATGACGGAGATCGGCACTGCCTCGCCGGAAGCGATGAGCGCACCCATCTGCTCGCTGACTTCGCGCTTGATCTCTTCTTCGCTGCGGATATCGATGTTCCAACCCACCAGCTTGGTCGCGAGCCGTACGTTCTGGCCGCGTTTGCCGATTGCCAGGGAGAGTTGGTCTTCGTTGACGATGACCTCCATCTGGCGATTCTCGATGTCGGTGATTCTGACCTGGTTGACCTTCGCGGGCGACAGCGCGTTGGCCGCGAATACTGACGGCTCGTCGGACCACTCGATGATGTCGATCTTCTCGCCGCGCAGCTCGCGGATGATTGCCTGTACGCGGGAGCCTTTCATACCGACGCACGCGCCGACCGGATCGACGTCGCGCTCGTTTGACATCACGGCGATCTTCGCGCGCTCGCCGGGCTCACGGACGGCGGACTTGATGACGACTGTTCCGTCGTAGATTTCCGGGACTTCCATTTCGAACAACCGGAGCAGCAACTCGGGCGACGTGCGTGAGACTTCCACTTGCGGCCCTTTCGATTCCTTCGAAACGTTATTGATGACGACGCGGATGCGCTCGCCCTGGTTCCATTGTTCGCCGCGCGACTGTTGCGAGCGCGGAAGAATGGCTTCGAGGTTTCCGAGGTCGACGATGATGTTGCCTCGTTCGAAACGCTTGACGTAGCCGTTAACCAGGTCGCCGATCTTGTCGATGTATTGTTCGTAAACGTTGCTGCGGACGGCGTCGCGGACTTTCTGGAAAAGGATCTGTTTGGCGGTTTGGGCGGCGATGCGCCCGAGCTCTTCCATGGGCAAGGGAAGCAGCAGCGCGTCGCCGAGCTCGACTTCGTCACCGGCCAGTTCGCGGGCTTCGGTGATAGAGAGTTCGGTCGCGGGGTTCTCGACCTCGTCCACGACCACTTTAGACGCAGAAAGCTCTATTCCAGTCTCGGCGTTCCAGTCGACCTGGATGTCTTCGCCGGAGCGAAATTGCTTTTTGGCGGCCGCGCGAACGGCCTCCTTCATCGCTTCTATGACCAGATCGCGTTCGATACCCTGCTCCTGACAAAGTGCTTCGATGTTTTGTGCGATCGATGAACTCATGAAAGTTTCTCTAAATCTTGTTACTGGCTCCGTCGCAGTTCCTCTTCAACGTCAACTTCCAGATTCGCTTTAGTGATCAAAGACAATGGAACCCGCACCTGCCCATTGGTTCGATCTTCGAAAATAACGTCGTCGCCTTCGAGCCGCAGCAGGCGGCCGCGAAAATTGCGTTGGCCGTCGATTGGCTGCCGGGTCTTCATCTTCGCCATGCTGCCGGCGAACCGCTCGAAATCGGCGCGCTTGTAAAGTCCGCGCTCCAGTCCGGGGGAGGAAACTTCAAGCGTGTATGCAGCGTGAATGAAATCCTCGACGTCGAGGATCGTGCCTAGATGAGTGCTCACCTCGGAGCAATCTTCGTGGGTTACACCCTGCGGCTTATCAATAAAAACGCGAACTATCGGCTTATTATCGGGGCCGGCGACTTCGACGTGAACTAGCTCCAGGCCATGGTCGATTGCGACTTGTTCAGCTAGTTCCTGAACTCGTGCTGCAATCGAGTCATTTCCCATGGTTCCGCGTCGTCCCTTCGTGGGCGCGCCGTGGTCTCGCCCAAAAGAAAAAGTGGGCGCGAACCCACCGGACGAGCCCCCGTGCCTTCGAGCAAGCTGTGGATTATACGGAAAGCACTTTGTAGAGGCAACTTGGGAACACGGATATAACCGAATTGGGTTTTGATTTAATTAACCGCCGGAGAGGCGCATTTTGACTGCCTCGCTGACCTGCTTGCCATCCGCATTTTTGCCTGCGAGTGCGGCCTGGGCGGACTTCATGACCTTGCCCATGTCTTTCATCGAAGTAGCGCCGGTCTCGGCTATCGCCGCCGCGACGGCGGCTTCGATCTCAGCTTGCGAAGCGGCTTGCGGCAGGTACGTTTCGATGACCGCGATCTCAGCCTGTTCCTTCTCCACCAATTCCTGACGCCCGGCTTTTTCGTACTGCTCAATCGAATCACGCCGCTGCTTCACGAGCGAACGCAGGAGCTTCTGCATGTCGTCATCATCGAGCTCGCCGCCCTTTTCGATCTGCCGGTTCATCATCGCCGCTTTCACCATCCGCAGCGTCGACGTCCGCCCCGCATCCTGTGCTTTCATCGCGGCCGTCAGATCCGAAACAATCTGTTTGCTGAGACTCATTTTGAAGATCCTCCATTCGATTTCGCCAGATAATCGCGCAGGAACCGGCCCGTGTGCGATTCGCGGATTCGCATGATCTCTTCCGGCGTGCCGGCGCCGACGACGTACCCGCCAGCCTCGCCGCCTTCCGGGCCCAAGTCGATGATCTGGTCAGCCGTCTTGATCACGTCGAGGTTGTGTTCGATCACTAACAACGATCCGCCGGCGTCGATCAGTGCGCGAAACGCCGCGAGCAGCTTGTTGATGTCGTCGAAGTGCAACCCGGTGGTCGGTTCGTCGAAGATGTAAAGCGTCTTCGCGCCCGTGCGCTTCAACAAGTGCGCCGCGAGCTTGATGCGTTGCGCTTCGCCGCCCGACAGCGTCGTCGCCGACTGCCCGAGTCGTAGATATCCAAGCCCGACGTCGTCCAGTACACGCAACCGGTTCGTCACCTTCGGCACTTCGCGGAAGAACGTGATCGCCTCGCGCACCGTCATGCTCAACACTTCGTGAACGTTCTTGCCGCGATAACGAATGTCGAGGATCTGCTGTTTGAACCGCGTGCCTTTGCACTCTTCACAAACCAACTCGACGTCCGCGAGAAACTGCATCTCGACGGTCACCGTCCCATCGCCCTGACAAACCTCACAACGCCCGCCCGGAAGATTGAACGAGAAATGCGACGGCTCAAACCCGCGCGCCTGCGCTTCACGCGTCGCCGAAAACACTTCGCGAATCGCGTCGTAAACTTTGATGTACGTCACGGGATTCGAACGCGGCGTTCGTCCGATCGGCGACTGATCCACGAGGATCACGTCGTCGACAAACACGCCGCCGTCCACCCTCGTAAACGCGCCGACGTGACCCTGCCAATCGCCTCGCTGCTTCTTCAGTCCTGCGTAAATGCAGTCGTGAATCAACGTCGACTTTCCGGAACCGCTGACGCCGGTAACGCAGACGAGCATGTCGAGCGGGACTTCGACGTCGATCGATTTGAGGTTGTGTTCGGACGCGCCCTGGACCGTGAGCCGCCGTTTCTGCGCCACGCGGCGCTGCTTCGGCTCTTTGATCTCCGCGTCGCCGCGCAGGTAGCGAGCCGTCAGCGACGACTCGTCGCGCAGCAGTCCGGCGAAGTCGCCTTCGTACATCACTCGCCCGCCGAGCTCACCGGCCGCCGGGCCGATGTCGAGTATGTGGTCCGCCGAGCGCATCATCTCAGCATCGTGTTCGACGACGAGCACGGTGTTGCCGATGTCGCGCAGGTTCTTGAGCAAGCGAATGAGACGATCGTTGTCGCGCGGATGCAGGCCAATCGACGGTTCGTCGAGCACGTAAAGCGCGCCGACGAGCGAAGAGCCGAGGTTTGTGGCGAGTTGGATTCGTTGCGCTTCACCGCCTGAGAGTGTCGATGCAAGGCGCTCGAGCGTTAGATAGTCTAGCCCGACCTCAACCAGAAATGTGAGACGGCGCCGGACTTCGAAAAGTATTCTGTCGGCGATCGCGGCCTGCTCGGTCGACAGTTGCAGACTTTCAAAAAACTCGGCAGCATCCTTGATCGACAGCGAGCAGATCTCGGGCAGAGTTTTACCGCCCA
>DASRIM010000371.1:0-5292 GCA_035649995.1 Pyrinomonadaceae bacterium
GATTGTGCAGCCATTCCCATAAATCGCGATAGACAAACAGATTCATCCGCAAGAAGTACATCAGGTTCGAGAACGACCAATTGTAGCGGGCTTTCACCTGCAAATACCGCACCAGCAACATGGCGATGACCGCTGTCCAAATTTGCGTCAATACGGCGTTCGGTGAGGTACTCAAAAAACTTTTGATCCGCAGGTTTTGTTTCAACGCCTTGAAGAAACTTTCGATCTCCCATCGGTCTTTGTAAGCCGCTGCAATTGTCGTCGGCGCCAATCTCATATTGTTGGTGAGGAATTGGAATATCTCGCCATCGGGTTTTTGGATCGTCACCACTCTCAACAGTCCTGGATATCGCTTCGATCTCCGCCGGCCCAGAATATGGACGCGCTGATCGATGACCGGTAATCCGCCCTTTTCCAGTTCCGTCGTCTCCACAATCTTGTACTGCATGTCGGCGCGCACCCGCGTGATGAACCAGACGCCGCTGTCGGTCAGTCGTTGGAACCACGCGAAATCGATATAGCCACGGTCAAACATCAGAATCGTTCCCGGCTCCCAGCGCTGCCGGCGGGCGATCGTCAACTCTCCGATCTTGCCCGTCGCCACCACCATCGCCGCCGGTAAATATCCCGCATGATCTAAAGTGAAGTGCAGTTTCACCGCACCCTTCTGTCGCGAATAACTCGCCCACGGAAACATCTCCGAACAGAGCGAGATATGTGTCGAATCGATGCTCAATAGTGGATTCTTGAACCTGAACTTACAGTTCAATCCCAGATCGCGACGGCAGTGCTCATACAGTGCGTAGAACAGCTTTTCAAATAACTGCCAGTTCCGATGTCCATTCGCGTAGGCCAGCGTCGCCCGCGCCGGTGCCCGCGCCCCCAGTTGCGACAGGCGCCCTTCGCAGCTGGCTAACCCGCCACAAATCTCCCGCAGCGAGTTGGCGTCCGCCAAATGGCTGAATAACATCGCCACGAACTGGTCCCAACTTTTAAACCCGCGCGCATGTCGCTCCGCCTTGGTTTCATCGACGAGTCGTTGGAACTCGCGGCGCGGAAAAATCTGAAGCGTTTGATTCAAAATGCTGCAAAATCGTGTCACGGGGCTGATCCTCCTTTGATCGCAAAGCGTGGTGGTTTTGCAGATCGTATACAGGGTTCAGCCCCGTTCTGGTCTTCCGTCGTAAACCGTAATTTGGACAGTTCTGCCTTCGCGAAGGAGGGGACTAATAGACTCGCCCGAATCGTGTCTCGTGTTTTGAGCAGTTCTCAGTTCAAGGCCCGTCCGGCAGCAACAGCCCTTTCGTAAACCACTTGGGAATCTCCTCCAGCATCCATGGCACGCCACGGACGTGGTGAATTACAGACTGCATCATTCCAATGGTCGTCGAGCCTTTTAGGTTGGAAGACGTCACGCGATGACTTTTCAAATCGAACTGCAGAGGATACTGGGTCGTGGCTTCGCGCGCTTCCCGTTCCCCGGCTGGAAAAAATCAGCGTGACGACAGGACGCTCTCGATCGAACTGAATCCAGGCAGACCACGTCGTGCCGCGCAGGTCGAAAACACTTTGTCCTTCGCGATCTTTGAAGTGCGGTTGCAGAAACGGTGTTGGAAAACGCGGCTCGCCTGCCCATAACTCAGCGGTGAATCCTTCAGCAAGCGGAAGTATCACGTCCGGTTGCTTTGGCCCCACAGGTCCAGCCAGCAAACCCGTGTACATCAGTTCCCACACTTCATACAGTGCAAAATTACGCAGATGGCGCTCAATCCAGCCCAGTGGCAGCAGGGTCACATTGTCATCGATCGTGGCGCCCTGACGCTCGACGTCGATGTGCAACGTTGTTTCGCGATCGGGATTCGAAGCGTGACGCAGTGTCAGATGCCACACGCGTTCCTCTTGCCGGCACGCCGCATCCCAATCCGTCAGGAGGAGATCGAAAAGAACTTCCCTTGTCGCTGTATCGGTCAGGCAGGGATTCGCGACTCGACCTCCAGCGACAGTTCGAGGCACATATAGGAATTCGTAACGCGTGGGATCGAACGCCGGAGGCTCCTCGCCGAACAGTTCCTGCCATTCGTCCCGTTCCGCGAGTTTCCATGTCCACGCAATTTTCCGGAAGTAAGAAGCGGGCGGCTCGATGGGTTTAGCGGGCTTGTCTGCGAGTACCTTGTCGCGACGGTGAAGTTCCTTAGCCAGAGCCTGGAGAGACATCGACTCCGCGAAGGTGTCGAAGGTTCCGCTGTCCGGAGGCCAAAGGATTACTCGTTGTTCGACCGTAGGGCGATCGAGATGGTGCAGGTAAAGCGACGTGCCGTTTTCAAACTGCTCCACACCGTGAACGTTCCAGCGCGTGCCCGCCGTCGCCAACATGGTTTCACCATCACGCGTTTTCACTGTTGCATGAACCGTGTGGACTCCATTCGATTCGTATGCAGCAGTCAAAGCAACCGTTCCCGGATCAAAAGTGGGCGAGAGCTGTTGCGCGAACTCTGTGTCGGCAGCCGACTGGAGGGCCGCAATCAATTGAGCGTCGTTCGCAAGTTTTTCCGGTGGGATCGCGCTGATCGCTTCAACCGCATCCATTGGCGGCCCGAACGGCTCACAACGGTCGATCTCTTCCAAAGCAAATGTTTCGACGCGAGTGTCATCGACGACCACGGCAATGCGCATCAGCGGAGTCAAGGTGGCACCCAGCGGATAAGTCACGACAAACTCGCCGCGCACAGTGTGCATGCGGAAAGCCCGGAATGGTTGCGCCTGCAGGACTGGGATGAAATCGTTAATGGTCATCGCCGAAGACCTCGGCCATTGTGCCGATTCCGCCTCTGCTCCGCAAGCTGTCGGAATTCTGCGTGCATCCGCTGCTCGAGTGTTTCTTACAAGATGTGGCGCGGTTGTCCGAATCGGGCTGGCATTACTACTCACCACTGCGGGTGCTTTTGCCCAGGATCTCGGGCATAAACTTCCAGGTCTGCTCGGGCTCGATGCCGGCAGAGTACCTGAGCCGGGGCTTTACCTCATCGAGCGACTTGCCATTTACACGGCAGACAAACGACGCGATCGCAACGGAGACCTCGTCCCGACCGCACCCTTCGATCTGCTCGGGCGCGCAAATGCGGTCGGCGTTTCGTACACCAGGAAATTCTCGGGAGACTCGCTGTTTCTGACGTTGACGGCCGGCGGCCCGATCGCGCACGTCAAACTGGATGTCGAGAATCGTCCTGAAATCGGTGTCGATCGACTGGGACTCGGGGATTTCTACCTCCAACCGTTCCGATTGGGTTGGCGCGAACAACGATTTGATGTGGTGACCTCCTACGGTATTTACCTGCCAACTGGGCGATCCGCACTCGCCGGCGGCAAGGGAGTTAGCTCCGGGCAAATCACACAGGAATTCTCCGGCGGCGGTGCAGTCTACTTCAAAGATCGAAGCCGCTTTATGACTGCCCTCGCAAGCTATCAGCTGATGACCCGCCAACGCGGAATAGACATTACGCGTGGCGATTCGGTCCAAATTCAGGGAGGAGTCGGGACGAAGGCGTTCAATGAATTGGGGGAAATCGGAATTGCCGGCTACGCCCTATGGCAAGTCCGCGACGATCGCGGAACGGAATTGCCACCCGTGCTTGGAGGGGCTCGCGATCGAGTCTATGGGCTTGGGCCGGAAGGCGCCGTCCTCATCAAAAAACTTCGAGGACAACTCCGAGTGCGTTACGAATGGGACCTCGGTGTCCGCGCGAGACCTCAAGGACACATCTTCGTTGTCGCTTTCAATTTCCTCGCGCATCGTCCGTAACAACGCTTATACACACCGGCATTTGCGCCGCGCGTTAATCGTAGAGTCTACACGTCGTTATATGAGGAACGGAGTGTCTCAACTCATCCTGAAAGGCAAGAGTCGCCTATGCGCACGGTCATATCGTGGTTGGACGTCAAACTGGGTTTGAGGATGTTACGCCGGTATCCGGGCCTGACGATCGTAGGCGGCATCGCGATGGCTTTCGCGATCGCGACGGGAGCGAGCGTTTTCGAGTTCCTGAACCAGATGACTCGTCCGTATCTTCCTCTTGATGATGGCACGCGCGTCGTCGGAATCCGGCTGCGGAATACCGAATCGCGGAACATCGAAAAAGAGGCCTCGTTCGAGTTCGACATCTGGCGCCGTGAAGTTTCATCGGTTGAAAACCTGGGAGCGTTCCGAACCGTCGATCGCAATCTGACATCGGCAGATGGACGGACAGAACCCATTCAACTCGCCGAGATGAGCGCGTCGGGTTTCAAAGTCGTGCGTGTAGCCGCTCTTATCGGCAGGCCGCTCGTCGATTCTGACGAAGGGGCCGCCGCCGCGCCGGTAGTGGTTCTCGGATATGACATCTGGCACTCGGGGTTTGGCGGCGATCCCTCGATTCTCGGGCAGAGCGTGCGCTTGGGAACCTCTTCGGCAATCGTGGTCGGCGTCATGCCGGAAGGTTTCAGGTTCCCGGTATCTCATGATGCCTGGATTCCGCTCCGCTCGAATCTCAGCGATTCAAAAATACGTCAAGGATCTGAGATCAACGTGTTCGGCCGCCTCGCGCCAGGTTTCGGACTCGACAAAGCGCAGGCAGAGTTGACAACCATCGGCCTGCGTCTCGCGGCTGAATTTCCAGACTCGCACGGACATTTGCGGCCGGAGGTTCTGCCGTATGCGCAGTCGATCAGGGACATCTCGGGAATACAAGCGGCAGCCCTACTTTCCATCAATGTGTTCTTGATCATGCTGCTCGTGCTGGTCTGCGGCAACGTCGCCCTGCTGATGTTCGCAAGGGCAGCAGCGCGGGAAAGCGAAATCGTCGTAAGAACCGCGCTCGGCGCTGGCCGCGGCTGCATCATCGGGTATCTCTTTGCCGAAGCGCTCGTCCTTGCGGGTGTTGCCGCTCCCCTCGGGCTTGCTGCCGCCGGTCTTCTATTGCGATGGTGGTTGACCGTCGCCGAGATCGACTCTGGAAGGTTGCCGTTTTGGTTTACGGACAACCTGGGTGCATCAACTGTCGCCTATGCCGTCGGACTCACGCTGCTGGGCGCGATCGTGGCCGGCGTCGTGCCGGCGCTTAAAGTGACAGGCCGAGGAGTGGAAGCGCGGCTACGTCAAACGTCAGCCGGCGCCGGCGGGCTCCGCTTCGGAGGCGTCTGGACCGTGGTTATCGTCATCCAGGTAGCCGTTACGCTAGCTTTGCCGGCAGCCGTTTTTCTGATGCGGCGGCACATCGTTGATGTGCAGTCCATTGACGTTGGGTTCCCGGCGGCCGA
>DASRIM010000372.1:0-2132 GCA_035649995.1 Pyrinomonadaceae bacterium
ACCCACGTTCGCACCGAAGAGATTTCAGGCATGAAGTTAACGTCATGGGGTAGACTGTCCTTCCTGGCCCAATCGGACACTCATGACTTCAACGTAGGCGTGTTTAGAAAAAAGCGATTGCAGAACGCACTCTGGGAGGCAGGCCTGGGACGCGTTTGATACTGAGTCGGGAAACACGTTGATAAAAGATTGAAAGCCAGAACTAAATAGACGACGTTCGAACAAGCGGTTGCGATAAATCCCCCAGACGCATTTCTTCTCAAGGAGCACCACCATGCTAAAGAAGTCCTTCCGGACCTTCGCGCTTGCTCTACTCGCCATCTTCGCCGTCGTTCTGATCCTTACGAACGAAAACGTTCACTCGCAGCGTCGCGAGTTCACGCCGGAAGAGCGGGAGCGCCGCAACAAGATTGAAGCCGAGCTACAGTCAATCGCGATCGTCGAACGCAAGCTGATGATCCCGATGCGCGACGGCAAACGAATCGCGACCGACGTCTATCGGCCAAAAGACACCTCGAAAAAGTACCCGACGATCTTCGTCCGCACGCCTTACAACTTTAACTTCTGGGACGTCCGCAACGGCTCGCCACGCGATCTCTCGAACGAGCTCGAAGCGGTGAAGCGCGGCTACGCCTTCGTCGAGATGAACGAACGCGGACGCTTCTTCTCCGAAGGTAACTACGACATCCTCGGACCGCCGCTCACCGACGGCGTCGACGAGTTCGCCTGGATCTCCAGCCAGCCCTGGTCCAACGGCAAAGTCGGGACGATCGGCTGCTCGTCGACGGCAGAGTGGCAACTCGCGGTCGCCGCGCAGGGACACCCGGCATTCACGACGATGATCGCGCAGGGTTTCGGCGCCGGCGTCGGCAGGGTCGACGGCTTTTACGAGCAGGGCAACTGGTATCGCGGCGGAGCGGTACAGATGTTGTTTATCGCGTGGCTTTACGGACAACAGAACCAGGTGCGTCCGATGTTTCCGCCAAACACGACGCAGGAGGAACTGGTCCGCGCCTCGAGGGCGTTCGATCTCGCGGCACAACTGCCGAGCGTCGACTGGTCGAAAACGCTGCGCCATCTTCCAGTGAAAGACATCATGAAGGCCGCGGGTGGTCCAAACGGCATTTTCGCGGATCGCATGCCGGTCGCCACCGGCGGCGCGATGATCGAGCGCGAGCCAAACGATCCGGCGTGGTACAAAGGCAGCTTGTGGCACGACAACATGCGGATCAACATCCCCGGCTTCTGGTTCATGTCGTGGTACGACGTTTCGATCGGTCCAAACCTCGCGGCGTTCAATCACGTCCGCAAAACGGCGTCGCCGGAAATTGCGAACCAGCAGTTTGCGGTGATCGCGCCTACGTTACATTGCGGCTTCCGCCGTGCGACACAAGACACGATCGTCGGCGAGCGCAGCGTCGGCGATGCGCGTTTGAACTACGACGAACTGACGTATGGCTGGTTCGATCATTACCTCAAAGGCGAGAAGAACGGAACTCTCGAACGGATGCCGCGCGTCCGCTATTACACGATGGGCCTGAACAAGTGGCAGTCGTCAGACACGTGGCCGCCTCGCGGCGCGCAACCTATGCGGCTGTTCCTCGCGAGCGGCGGTAAAGCTAACACTTTCAACGGCGACGGCGTATTGCTCGAGGCAGCGCCGGCAAGCGATAACCCGGACCGGTTCGAGTACGATCCGATGAATCCCGTGCCGTCGTATGGCGGCAACGTTTGCTGCACTGGAAACGCGATTACGGCCGGCGCTTTCGATCAGCGAAAGAACGAGTCGCGGCCGGACGTCCTTGTTTACAGCTCCGAGCCGCTGAAGGAAGGCGTCGAAGTGAGTGGTCCAATCGAAGTCACGCTTTACGTGTCGTCTGACGCGAAAGACACTGACTTCACAGTGAAGCTGCTCGACGTCTACCCTGACGGCCGCGCCTACAATCTCGACGAAACGATTCAGCGCATGAGGTATCGCGACGGTTACGATAAACCGAACGTCTGGATGCAACCGGGTAAAGTCTACAAAGTCACTTTGTCGCCGTTGACCACGAGCAACTACTTCGCGGCCGGACATCGCATTCGCATCGAAGTGTCGAGCAGCAACTTCCCGCGCTTCGATCGCAACCTCA
>DASRIM010000373.1:0-4984 GCA_035649995.1 Pyrinomonadaceae bacterium
GTGAAAGTGCGCGGCCATCGCATCGAGCTGGGAGAGATCGAAGCTGTGTTGAGCCGTCATGACGGTGTGCGGCAGGCGGTGGTGCTGGCGCGCGAAGATGCGCCGGGAGAGAAACGGCTGGTGGCGTATTTAGTCGCCGCCGGCGGCGCTGAGGTGAGTGTTACCGAACTGCGTCGCTATTTAAAGGAGCAGTTGCCCGAGTACCTGATCCCGGCGGCGTACGTGACCTTGCGCGAGTTGCCGTTAACGGCGAACGGGAAGGTGGACCGGCGTGCGTTGCCGGCGCCGGAGCAAAGCCGGCCGGAGTTGGACCGTGAGTACGTCGCGGCGCGAACGCCGGTGGAAGAGCAGTTATGCGCGATCTGGAGCGAAGTGCTGCGAGTGGAACGAGTCGGAGTTTATGACAACTTCTTCGAGTTGGGCGGCGACTCCATTCTCACGATTCAAGTTGTTTCGCGCGCGCGCCAGGTGGGCCTCGAGATCACGTCGCTGGATATTTTCCAACACCAGACAGTTGCGGAGCTGGTGGAAGTCGCGGCTTCGCACAAGACAAAAGCGCACGAGAGTACGGGTGATGCATCCGCCACGCAACATCATTTACCTGCGCCAACACACGAAATGCGGCCGTCGTTGGACCAGGCTGCGATCGAGGACTCGTATCCGCTTTCGCCAACGCAACAAGGCATGCTCTTTCATCATCTGTTCGCGCCCGAGTCGAGGGCCTATTTCGAGCAGATAAGCTGGAGCCTGCACGGCGAGCTCGACGTGCCCGCGTTGCGTCGCGCGTGGGAAGGCACGATCCAGGCCCATGCGATACTCCGGACGGCGTTCGCGTGGGAAGGTTTGGACCAGCCTCTGCAAATCGTGCGTCAACAGGCACACTTCTCGCTCGCGGAGCTCGACTGGCGTGAACTTTCGAACGCCGAACAGGCCACACGCCTGGCGTCCTACCTTCAGGAAGATCGCGATCGCGGGTTCAATCTCGCGGAACCGCCGCTGCGTTTCAGTCTCATTCGCATGGACGACGAGGCGTCGCAGTTCATCTGGAGCTATCACCACATCCTGCTCGACGGCTGGGCCGTGATGCTCGTGTTGAAGGAAGTCTTCAACCTTTACGAAGCATACCGGCAGGGAAACGGCGTGGCGCTGCAAACGGGACGGCCGTTCAAAAACTACATCTCGTGGCTCGAGCGACAGGATCTATCGAAGGCCGAACAGTTCTGGCGTCGCACGCTCACGGGCTTCACTGCGCCGACGCCGCTCGGAGTCGACAAGTCGCCGGGCGGACAGATCGCTCAAGCGGAAGAGTTCGCGCACCAGGAAGTGGTGTTGTCCGCACAGGCGACGAGCTCGTTGAGATCACTCGCCCGTCAGAATCGTTTGACGATGAGCACGCTCGTGCTTGGCGCCTGGGCCATGTTGCTCAGCAGGTACAGCGGACAGGACGACGTCGTTTTCGGCACCGTTGGTTCAGGCCGCCCGCCGGAGCTCGAGGGCGTCGAAGAGATGGTCGGTCTCTTCATCAACACTTTGCCGGCGCGCGTGCGGATCGATCGCGAAATGTCGGTGCTCGAATGGCTGACGCAGTTCCAGGAGCAACAAGCGGAAGCGCGGCAGTACGAGTACAGCCCGTTGGTGCAGGTGCAGGGATGGAGTGACGTACCGCGCGGGCTGCCGCTGTTCGAGAGCATCGTCGCGTTTGAAAACTATCCCGTCAACACTTCGCTCGCGGCGCAGCGCAGCAGCGTTCAGAGCCGCAACGTGAGTGCAGTCGAGCGCGTAACTTATCCGCTTTTCCTCGTCGTCGGTCCCGGCGCGGGATTGTCCGTCACCATCTATTTCGATGGGCGGCGTTTCGACGCGGCAACCATCGACCGCATGCACGGACACTTCCAGACTCTCCTCCAGCGGATGGTCGAAGATCCCGGTCAGCGGTTAGCTGAACTGTCGCTCATCAACGAAATGGAGCGGCGCCGTTTGCTGTTCCACTGGAACGATACGTCTGCCGTCTATCCATCCGAAACCTGCGCTCATCAACTCTTCGAGCAACAAGCTGCACAGACGCCGCAGGCGATCGCGATGGCGTTCGAGGGCGAAGAGTTGACGTACGCGGAATTGGACCAAAAAGCGAATCGTCTTGCTCGCGTCCTGCGCACTTTGAATGTCGGACCGGAATCGCTGGCCGGTGTCTTTATGGACCGCTCGCCGGAGATGCTGATCGCGCTGCTCGGTGTGTTGAAGGCGGGCGGTGCGTACGTTCCGCTCGATCCGCAGTATCCGCGTGAGCGCGTCGCGTACATGTTGAAAGATGCGGACCTGCGCGTGCTGCTCACGCAACAGAGACTTCGTTCGTCGCTGCCCGCGGAAGTGCTCGTGCCTATCGTGTGCGTGGATGACGTCGATCTCGAGGGCGAGAGCGTTCAGGCGGAAGACAGCGGAGTTACCGCGACGAATCGCGCTTACGTTATCTATACGTCGGGTTCGACGGGCATGCCGAAGGGGGTTGAGATTCCGCATCGAGCGCTCGTGAATTTCCTGTATGCCATGCGTCAAGCGATCGGCATCGATGCTTCCGACACACTGCTCGCGGTCACGTCGCTGTCGTTTGATATTGCGGGGCTGGAGATCTTTCTCCCGCTGACAACAGGCGCGAAGGTCGAGTTCGCCTCTCGCCGGGACGTCAACGACGCGACGCGTTTGATCAAGCTACTTAAAGAATCCCGCGCTTCGATCATGCAAGCCACTCCGACGGCGTGGGAGTTGTTGCTCAACTTGGGATGGCGAAACGACGCTGGTCTGAAAGTGCTGTGCGGCGGCGAGGCGATGCCCGCCGGGTTGGCGGCGCGGTTAGTCGAAGAGAAAGACGCGCGCGTCTGGAACCTTTATGGACCAACCGAGACGACGATCTGGTCGACAGCGCAGCAGATCGAGCGCGGTAATGCGATCACCATTGGCCGGCCGATCGCCAACACGCAGATCTACATTCTCGACAAGTTCCACGAACCCGTAGCGGTCGGCGTGGCCGGCGAACTGATGATCGGCGGTGACGGAGTCGGACGAGGCTATCTGTCACGTCCGAAGTTGACGGCCGAGAAGTTCATCCCCGATTGCTTCAGCGGACAAACGGGCGCGCGTCTGTATCGCACGGGCGACCTTGCGCGCTATCTGCCGGATGGAAATATCGAGTTCCTGGGGCGGATGGACCATCAGGTGAAAGTGCGCGGCCATCGCATTGAGCTGGGAGAGATCGAAGCCGTGTTGAGCCGTCACGCTGGTGTGCGCCAGGCGGTGGTGCTGGCGCGCGAAGATGCGCCGGGAGAGAAACGGCTGGTGGCGTATTTAGTCACCGCCGACGGCGCTGACGTGAGCGTTACCGAATTGCGCCGCTATTTAAAGGAGCAGTTGCCTGAGTACCTGATCCCGGCGGCGTACGTGACGTTGACGGAGATGCCACTGACTGCCAATGGGAAGGTGGACCGGCGTGCGTTGCCGGCGCCCGAGCAGAGCCGGCCGGAGTTGGAGCGCGAGTACGTTGCGGCGCGGACGCCGGTGGAAGAGCAGTTATGCGCGATCTGGAGCGAAGTGCTGCGAGTGGAACGCGTTGGAGTTCATGACAACTTCTTCGAGTTGGGCGGCGACTCCATTCTCACCATTCAAATCATTTCGCGCGCCCGCCATGCCGGGCTGAATCTATCGCCGGCGGAATTGTTTACTCATCCGACGATCGCGGAGCTGTCCGAAATCGTGGGCCAGACGCGCAACTTGCTCGAAACCGGCGGCGGCGAGGTTCCGCTGACGCCGATTCAGCAATGGTTCTTCGATCAAAACTTGCCCGAGCAGCATCACTTCAACCAGGCGGCGCTGCTCGAGGTTCCGGCCGGCATGGATCCGGCGCTGATCAAGAAAGCCGTCGAAGAGCTGTTCACGAGACACGATGCGCTGCGGCTGCGTTTCATAAATAACGACGGCCGTTGGCAGCAGATTGTCAGCGACAGCAGTGAAGCTCCTTTTTCATTGCACGATCTATCGGCGGTTCCGTCGGCGGAACAGCCCGCCGCTATCGAAAGACTCGCCGCAGAGATTCAGACGAGTCTCAACCTGCAAGAAGGCCGCGTCGCACGGATCGCACTGATGAAGTTGAACGATACGTCGAGTCGTCTGCTCGTCGTGATTCATCACCTGGCCGTTGACACGACTTCGTGGCGCATTTTGCTCGAAGACTTCCAAAGAGCTTACGACCAACTCGCGCGTCACGCGAAAGTCGAGCTTCCGGCGCCGGCGACCTCGTTCGCCGCGTGGTCCAGAGCGCTCAGCAGGTTTGCGCAGTCGTCCGAGTTGGAAGAAGACGCAGACTACTGGCGGCGCGCAGTCAATCAACCAACCGTGCCATTGACGTTGGACTTCGACGGCGAAAACACCGAAGACTCATCCGCGTTCGTCCTCACGACGTTGAGCAGGGACGAGACGCGATGGTTGCTGCACGAAATGCCGAAAGCGTTTCGCGCACTGCCAAGCGAAGTATTGTTAACCGCCCTCACGCAAGCGTACGCCGAAGTCAACGACGGAGAGAGCCTGCTGGTTGAGATGGAAGGACACGGGCGCGAGAGCATTTCAGAGTCGCTTGATTTATCGCGGACCGTTGGCTGGTTCACGTCGCTTTATCCGGTCAGACTCGATATCTCTGACGCGAAAGATCCGCTCGCAGCGCTGAAGCTGATCAAGGAACAAACGAGAAGCGTTCCGCGCGGCGGTCTTGGCTTCAGCGTGTTGAAGTATCTGAACGCTGAGAGTGACATTGCGAAGCTTCTGCGCCAGGCTTCGCGTCCGGAGATCTGTTTCAACTACATCGGCGAGCAGACGATGCCCGCCGCGCAGGCGAACGCGATCGGCGTGGCCGCGGAAAGCTACGGCAGAACCAACAGCGAGCGCGGCCTACGCCCGTATCTGCTGATGATCACGGCGGAGATCAGGAAAGGCCAGTTGA
>DASRIM010000374.1:0-6758 GCA_035649995.1 Pyrinomonadaceae bacterium
GATAGTCGATCCAGTGATAAAGACAGCGGCGACGGAGCGCATCAGACAAATCGCGCGAGCGATTCGACGTGAGGATCACGTGAGGTCGATGCGTCGCCCTGATCGTGCCGATCTCCGGAATCGTAACCTGAAAGTCGCTCAACACCTCGAGCAGAAACGCCTCGAACTCCTCGTCGCTGCGATCGATCTCGTCGATCAACAAGACCGGCGCTCGCTCGTGTTCGGTAATAGCTTGCAACAGCGGCCGTTTCAACAGGAACTCTTCGCTGAAGATCGTCGCTTCCTTTTCGGCCTCGCTCGCCGGCGAGCGTTCCTCGACCTTGAGGTGCAGCAACTGGCGTGGATAGTTCCATTCGTAAAGCGCGGTGGTGGCGTCGAGACCTTCGTAACATTGCAGGCGGATCAGTTTGGTATCGAGTGCTTTCGAAAGCGCTTTGGCGATCTCGGTTTTCCCGACTCCGGCGGGACCTTCGACGAGCAGCGGTTTGCCGAGCGCCATCGACAAGTACAACGCGGTCGCGATAGCGGCGTCGGTGATGTAGACCTGCTCCTCGAGAAGCCGTTTGATCTGTTGTACTTCTTCTCTCAACTCGTTGCCCCCGCGTTTTGAAGACGTTCGAAGTCTTCGCGCGTGTTGATGTCTTCCGGGAAGGGAATCGCAAGCTGCACTTCAAGCAACGAGCTTGCATGCGCGTCGACCAACTTCCAGGCGGCTTTGTCGCCATGCAGCACTTCAAGTTGATCAAACAAACGGCGAGCGAAGATCATCGGATGACCTCTTCGGCCGTCATACGAACAGATCGCGATCGGCGCATCCGTCTTGCGCCACTCCTCGGCGAGACAGTCGATGATCTCGGGTGTAATCCCTGGCCGGTCGCCTAGAATGATCATGATCGCGTCCGCGTGTGAATCGAGAGCGGCGATACCCGCGCGATACGACGACGCGCAGCCTTCAGCAAAAACCCGGTTCTCGACTACGCTCGCATCGCCGAAATCGACACGCTCGCGCACCTCATCGGCGGAGCGACCCAGAACCACCACCAATTCGTCCAGCCTCATCGCCTGTTGTGCTTGCGAGACGACCCAGCCGAGCAAGGTTGTGCCGGCGAAAGGCAGAAGTTGTTTGGGTTCGCCGAATCGTTGCGAGGCGCCCGCGCCGAGAATCAATCCGGAGATAAACTTCCTCATGATCGATCGAACGTTTCCTTGCAGCGCAGGCAGCAGAAGTAGATGGTGCGGCCCTCGAACTCTGATGTGTACCTGGCGGTTTGTGGATCCACTGTCATACCGCAAATCGGATCGATGGCGCTGATGGGAACGATCGGAATGATAGCGGGTTGTTCCGAGCTTGTACGCCGTAGCTGCGTGATCTCTGCCATCACACTCAACGCGATCTCTTGCATCGTCTCAGCGCCAAGCGCGAGTCCGGCGGGACATTTGACGAAACTGATTTGCTCATCCGTGTACCCCTTCTCGCGCGCATAATCAAAAAGCGCCTTCGATTTTTTCTCGCTCGCGACCAGGCCGAAATACTTCGGCTTCGTACCGAGCACCGAAAGCAAACCTTCTTCGTCGCCATTACCCATAGTGGCGACGACAACATACGTCGACTCATTTATCCGGCTTGGATCGGTGATGACTTTGAAGTCGAGCAGGTCGCCTAGTTGCGCGACGGTTTGGGCCACGGGTGAATCACCGACAATCAACAGCTCAGGTTTTGGCAAAACAGGCTCCAGGTAAATCTCGAGCGAACCACCGCCTTCACACGTCATGCGATACGACTCGACTCCGTGCCAGTCGTCGCTGTGCGCCGCGTCGGGACTGATGCTCAACAGCTTGGGTTGCCCGGTCTTCAACGCCTGCTGCGCTTCACGCAAGACGATCGGCTGCACACAGCCGCCGCCGACCCAGCCGCTCATCGATCCGTCCGCGCGGATGATCGCGCGCGAACCGGGCTTTGCCGATTGCGGGCTCTTGTAGGCGACGACCGTGGCGAGAACGAACGGTTCACCGCGCGCTCGCAACTCGGACCACTGATCGAATACGTCATTCACCGGATCAATCTTTCACTCCAGCATCGCGCAGCAGCTTCCAGACTTTCGCCGACGTGATCGGAATGTCGATATGCCGCACGCCGAGGTGCCACATCGCGTCGACGACGGCGTTGACGATCGCAGCCGGCGCGCCCACTGTCGCCGACTCGCCCACGCCTTTCGCGCCGAGCGGATGGTGCGGCGAAGGCGTAACCGTATTTCCCGTTTCCCAGTTCGGCGTTTCGACCGCAGTCGGCAGCAGGTAGTTCATGAAACTGCCCTGGAGGATGTTACCGCTTTCGTCGTACTGGATCTCCTCGTAAAGCGCCGGCCCGAGTCCCATCGTCAGACCACCGTGGATCTGGCCCTCGACGATCATCGGATTGATGATGTTGCCGCAGTCGTCGATCGCGACGAAGCGACGCACCTTGACCTCGCCCGTTCCCTTGTCGATATCGACGACGCAGATGTAACTGCCGAACGGATACGTCAGGTTCGGCGGATCGTAATAGTTGACTGCTTCGAGCCCGGCTTCCATTCCGGGCGGATGGTTCGTGTAAGCGGCGAGTGAGATCTCCTGGATCGTCTTCGCGCGATCGGGCGAGCCTTTAACGAAAAACTTCCCGGGCTCCCACTCGAGATCGTCTTCGTGCGCTTCGAGCAGGTACGCGGCGATCTTGCGCGCCTTGTCCTTGATCTTCCGGCAAGCGATCGCACAGGCTGCGGCGGCGACCGGCGTGCTGCGGCTCGCATAAGTTCCCAGGCCATAAGGCGCTGTATCCGTGTCACCTTCTTCGACTAGAACACTATCAACAGGAAACCCAAGTTCTTCCGCCACGACCTGTGCATATGTCGTCTCGTGTCCCTGTCCCTGCGACTTCGTACCGAAACGAGCGAGCACTTTGCCGGTCGGATGTACGCGGATCTCGGCGCTGTCGAACATCTTCAATCCGAGAATGTCGAAGTGTTTCGACGGCCCCGCGCCGACGATCTCGGTGAAGCTGCTGATGCCTATGCCCATCAACTCGCCGCGCGCGCGTTTCTCCGTCTGCTCCTTGCGCAAGTCGGCGTACCCGATCCTGTCCATCGCCAATTGCAACGCCGCCGCGTAGTTACCGCTGTCGTACTCCCAATCGAGCGCCGACTTGTACGGAAACTGCTCGGGCTTGATGAAGTTCTTCATGCGAAACTCGGCCGCGTCCATGCCCAGCTCGTGGGCCATCACGTCCGCCATGCGCTCGATTGTGTGAACTGCTTCCGTGACGCGAAACGAACAGCGATACGCGATGCCGCCCGGCGGCTTGTTCGTGTACACACCGTCGACCTCGACGTGCGCGGCTTTCAAATCGTAAGAACCGGTGCAGACGTGAAACAGTCCCGCCGGAAACTTCGACGGGTTCGCCGCCGCGTCGGTGTAGCCGTGGTCCGCGATCGTCTTGATACGAAGCGCCGTCAGCTTGCCGTCTTTGTTGCCGGCGAGCTCGGCCGTGATGTGGTAGTCGCGCGCGAACGAGTCGGCTTGCAGATTTTCCATGCGGTCTTCGATCCACTTCACCGGCTTGCCGGTGAGAACCGAAGCCGCGACGGCGATGACGTAACCCGGATACACGGGCACCTTGCCGCCGAACCCGCCCCCGATGTCCGGCGAGATGATCTGGATCTTCTCTTCTGATAGTCCGACGTGACCGGCGACGAGAGCGAACACGGTGCGAATCGCGTGCGGCGCCTGCGTCGTCATCCAGACCGTGAGCTTTCCTCGCACCTTGTCGAAGTGGGCCACGCAGCCGCACGTCTCGATCGACGAAACGTGGATGCGCGGAATGTAAATGTCTTCTTTGACGGTGACTTCGGCTTCACTGAACAGCTTGTCGGTCTCGTCGCGATTGCCCCACTCCCAATGCCAGATGTGATTGTCTTTCTTGTCGGGTTTGTCAGTGCGCAGAACGGGCGCGTCGGGCTCGAGCGCTTTCTTTGGATCGACGACGACGGGCAGCGGATCGTAGTCAATCTCGACCGCGTCCACTCCATCCGCGGCGATGTAACGATCAGTCGCCAGCACGGCGGCGACTTCCTGCGCCTGGTACATCACCTTGTCGACGGGCAGCACCATCTGCGTGTCAGACATTAAGGTCGGCATCCAGTGCAGGTTGTACTTTTCGAGGTCCTTGCCGGTGATCACTGCGAGCACGCCCGGAATAGCCAACGCTTTCGAGGTGTCGATGCTGTTGATCTTCGCGTGCGCGTACGGGCTGCGAACGATGTCGAGATAAAGCATGTCGGGCAGCACGACGTCGTCGACGTAGTTGCCCTGGCCGCGAAGGAAACGCGGGTCTTCTCTGCGTTTGACGGAGTGGCCCATGCCACCGATTTCAGGTGTCGTTTTTGGCGCCATAACTATGCACCTCCGTTGTCGCGCATCTTTTGCGCGGCGTATTGATATGCCTTCACGATGTTGACGTAGCCCGTGCAGCGGCAGAGGTTGCCGGAGATTGCGTGGCGGATCTCGTCGTCGCTTGGGCTTTTGTTTTCGCCGAGAAACGCGTAGCCGGTCATGAGCATGCCGGGCGTGCAGAAGCCGCATTGCAGGCCGTGCTCCTGGAAGAAGCCGTCCTGAAGTGGATGAAGCTTGCCGTCCTGCTCGAGTCCTTCGACGGTCATGATCTTTCGGCCGTCAGCTTGAACGGCGAACGCCGTACACGATTTGATCGCGCGGCCGTCCATCACGACTGTACACGCGCCGCAGTGGCTCGTGTCGCAGCCGATGTGCGTTCCGGTGAGACGCAGCGTCTCGCGCAGGAAGTGGACCAGCAACATTCGCGGCTCGACTTCAGCGGCGTGATCGACTCCGTTGACGTTTACATTGATCGCGACTTTGTCCATGGCTTAGGCGCCTCCTTTCGCGCGGTCGAGCGCTCGCGTCAGTGCGCGGGCAGTGAGTACGCGAACGAGATCGCGTTTGTATTCAGCGGAGCCGCGGATGTCGTCCATTGGCTGCGACTCGGAGGCGGCAGTTTCAGCAGCTTGTTTGATAGTCGCTTCGTCCAGCTTCTTGCCCGCGAGAAACGCTTCTGTCTTCGTCGCTTTGATCGGCGTCATGCCGACGTTGGTCAGGCCGATTCCGGCTTTTGTGCAATTGCCTGCGTCGTCGAGTGTGATCTGTGCCGCAACGCCGGCGGTCGCGAAGTCGCCGACCTTTCGTTCCAGCTTCAGATACGCTCCGCCGCTCTTCGCGGGTGGCAGCGGAATTTTGATTTCGGTCAGTATCTCTTCAGGTTCGAGTGCGGTGGTGAAGAGGCCGGGAAAGAAGTCGGCGATCGGGATTTCACGCTGGCCTTTTGGCCCGGTGGCGACTACGGTAGCGCCAAGCGCCAGCATCGTTGCCGGGTGATCGTTTGCGGGATCCCCGTGGGCGAGGTTACCGCAAACCGTCGCCTGGCTGCGCACCAGCGGATCGGCGATGAATTTGGCTGTGTCGGCAAGTATCGGCAGTTTCGTGTTGATCACGTCCGACGACTCGAGTTGATGTTCGCGAGCGAGCGCGCCGATTTTCAGGTGACCGTCGTTTTCGGTGACGTAATCAAGCCCGGGGATGCGATTGATGTCGACGATGTGTTGAGGGGATACAATTCTCAACTTCATCATGGGAATCAGGCTTTGACCGCCGGACAGCAGTTTTGCTTCAGGGCCGAGTTTTTGAAGCAGCCCGATCGCTTCGTCGAGAGTTCGGGGAGAGAAGTATTCAAAGCTCCGAGGTATCATGGGGTCTTCACCTTCCTACATCGGAATCAAATTTTTCGTGCATTCAAGCGGGAAGGGCTTGATGATACGAACGGGTTACTAAAACGTCAATATTGGTCCATAATTTCTTTTAGTCCGTGTTTCCAGGAGGATCGCAATGGCATTCAAGATTACAGAACGCTTTGAAGTGCAAGCGCCGGTTGAGCGCGTTTGGAAATATATGATCGATCCGGCGAGTGTTGTTCAATGCCTGCCTGGCGCGGAGTTGCTCGAGGTGCAGGACGATCGCAACTTTCTCGGCGCGATCAAGGTGAAGGTTGGGCCATTGTCGATGTCCTACAAGGGCAAAGCGAGTTTTACGGAAGTGAACGAAGAGACGCATACGGTGCGTATGGTCGGCGAAGCGCGTGAGGTTGGCGGTTCGGGTTCGACGAAGGTGACGATGGTCAGCGTTGTCACGGCGCTCGAAGGCGGTGGTTCGGAAGTTTCGGTCGACTCCGAGATCAACCTTGTCGGCAGGATCGTTCAATTCGGACGCGGCATGATCGAGGAAGTCTCGCGGCAGATGTTCCGGCAGTTTGCGACGTGCGTGAAGAGCCGCTTGGAAGTTGCTGACGAGCCGCCGCCTGATCAAACTGCAACCACGGATAACACGCCGGCCGCCACGACGAATCCCCCTACTGAAACCAAGGCCGTCAGCGCCGCGTCACTAGGTTTCCGCGCGATGTGGTCCATCATCGCGCGGTTCTTTAAAGGGCTGTTTGGAAAGCACGACGAAATCAAGTCGTGAGCCGGAAGGAAGGGACCACTCGAGCGATTAATTGCTGTCCAGATCTTCGCGGCAGGCTTCCTGAAACCGCTTCTGGTCTTCTCGGCAGCGTTCGTTGTTCGCGCCGAGATCGTCTCGGCAGTCCTTTATTAATTCGCTACGCAGTTCTTCACACTGAGAACGGCAGGAACCTTGAAAGCCGAGGGCGAAAAACAGTA
>DASRIM010000375.1:0-2852 GCA_035649995.1 Pyrinomonadaceae bacterium
AGCGAAAGAAAATCAAACCCCGCGCGAGCGAACTCGACCGCGTAGTAAGCCGCATCCTCGACGCGGCTGCCGCCGGCAATGACTTCATCAGCCAGAAACCGAACGCCAACGGTGTAATCGTCGCCTACGCGATCGCGAACAGCGCGATAAACTTCGAGCGGCAACCGGATGCGATTCTCTCGCGAGCCGCCATATCCATCCGCGCGATCGTTCTGCGCGCTCAGGAAACCGGCCATCGTGTACGCGTGCGCGTAGTGCAGTTCGACTCCATCGAATCCCGCTTCACGCGCTCGCCACGCCGCGGCCGCAAATATCGGAGGCAACTCGCGCGGCAGATCCCGAATGTGTTTCAGGTGCGTGTCGGTGACGCTTTCGCGATAACCAAAATCAAGCGCTTCACGTTCGCGCTCATCGAGAACAACAGAAATCACATCGTCGCTTGCGTTTTCCAAGTAGGCTCTTAGTTGATCGTCAGCCCAGTCCTTTTGACCGGTAATTTCCGAGAGCGCGCGCCGATGGCGATCACTGATCTGAAGAAACCGTTGAAAGTACTTCGCCCGTTCAGGCCGCCGCTTCACCGCCAAAAAATCGATGATCTGAATGAACAGCAACGTCTCGCCGCCGCTTGCTTCACGCACGACGTCGACCAGCTTTCGCAGCCCTGGAATGAACCGATCGTCGCCGATGCGCAGCAGCGGACCGCTCGGAATGTCGCGCACTCCCGTCGCCTCCACCACCAACACCGCCGGCCGTCCCTCAGCAAAGCGCGCGTACCAATCGAGGTTTTGCTGCGTGACAAACCCGTCCTCGGTCGCGCGCCACGGCACCATTGCCGGCACCCACGTGCGGCTCTTCGCCTCGTGCCGTCCGATTTTTATGGGACTGTAGAGAAGGGATCGAGCTGCTTCATCGGCTTCCGGCCAGCGGGTTTCTTCGATCTTGTGCCTGATTGGGTTCGCAAACTTCCACATGCTCGCGCCGGTAACTGTACCACGATCCACAGATTAAACGGATTCTGGTACATTTAACCGAGGAGGACCCCGTCTTTGACTGATGATTTACTGAAGTGGCGAAGCGAGTTTCCGATTCTCGATAAGGCCGTCTACCTGATCTCGCACAGCCTCGGCGCGATGCCGAAAGCGACTTACGATTCGCTGCACGAGTACGCCGAGAAATGGGCGACGCGCGGCGTGCGCGCGTGGGCTGAGGGTTGGTGGGACATGCCGGTCGCGCTCGGCGACGAACTCGCCCCGATCATCGGCGCCGACAAAGGCACGATCGTGATGCACCAGAACGTGTCCGTTTGCCAGTCGCTGATCCTCTCGTGCCTGGAGCCGGCGCCAACACGAAACAAGATCGTCTATTCAGAGCTCAACTTCCCGTCCGTCATGTACGTCTACGAGGCGCACGCCCGCGACGGAAAACTCAAAATCGAAATCGTCAAATCAGACGACGGCATTACGGTCCCGCTCGAGCGAATGCTCGCGGCGATCGACGAGACTACGCTGCTGGTGCCCTTCTCGCACGTCCTCTTCAAGAGCGCGTTTCTCCAGGACGCCAAAGCCATCATCGATCGCGCGCATGAAGTCGGCGCGATGGTCGTCCTTGATACTTACCAGTCCGCCGGCACGATCCCGTTCAGCGTCAAGGAACTGAACGCCGACTTCGCCACAGGCGGATCCGTCAAGTGGCTCTGCGGTGGACCAGGCGCGGGTTACCTCTACGTGCGTCCCGACCTGCAAGCCACACTCGAGCCCAAGACAACCGGTTGGATGGCCCACGAAGCGCCGTTCGCATTCGATACCCAACTGCGTTACGCGTCGAACATCACGCGCTTTCTGCACGGCTCGCCCGCGATTCCCGCACTCTACGCAGCGCGCTCCGGTTACCGGATCATCAACGAGATCGGCGTCGAGAAGATTCGCGAGAAGAGCATGCGGCAGACCGATTACTTGATCAAACTTGCCGAAGAAGCGGGTTTCCAGGTCACCAGTCCGAGGAACGTCGCACAACGCGCGGGCACTGTGACGGTCGCTCACGAACACGCAGCCGCGATGGCGAAGGAGTTGATCCGTCGCGAATTTATTATCGATTACCGGCCCGGCGCCGGCATTCGCATCTCACCTCATTTCTACACCAAAGACGAGGAGCTGGAGTTAGTGATTCAGGAAATGAAAAAGATCGCGGCCTCTGACGCGTACCAGGAAGCGGCGGGAGCAGCGTTTTAAATGTCCAATAACCAAACTGAAAAACTGCCACTTTCATACAACAAGTATCTTCGCGTTCAGGATCTCATCAATCTTCAGGATTGTCTGTCCGAACATCCCGACGAACTGCTGTTCATCACGGTCCATCAGGCTTACGAGATCTGGTTCAAACAGATCCTGCACGAGCTCGATGCGGCGATCTCGTGGTTAAAGGCGGACCGCCTGCCACGCGCGACGCGCGCAATCAATCGCGTCGTGGAGATCGAGAAGCTGCTGCTCAACCAGATTCACATTCTGGAAACCATGACGCCGATCAACTTTCTCGCGTTTCGCGACGAGCTGAATCCGGCGAGCGGTTTTCAGTCGATGCAGTTTCGCGAGATCGAGTTCTCTTCCGGGCTAAAACACGAAAACATACTTCGCGAGTTCAAGGACGACGAGTTTGCGTTTGCGCGTCTTCAGGAGCGATTCACGCAGGACTCGCTCGCCGATGCTTTTTACCAGGCACTCGAGCGCCGCGGCCTTGATGTCAAAGAGCCTAAGCTCGCCGTCGTCGAGATCCTCGAGCACTTCGAGGAACGCTACGAAGAGTTTCAACTGGCCGAGGCCCTCATTCAGCACGACGAATACTTCTCGCTCTGGCGT
>DASRIM010000376.1:0-9272 GCA_035649995.1 Pyrinomonadaceae bacterium
TGATGCGCCGCGAACTCATCAGGACTGAGTTGTGGTTTGACTGCATGAGCTATTAAACAAGAAACAAGGCGCCGGCGAGTGTAAGTAGCGCAGCCGTCGCCGATGCGGAACTGTCGAGCCGCCGTTGCAGCGGGTTAGCCAAACGGCTGCCGGCCGCGAGTTGGACCATCAGCGGGAAAGCGCGCCCGACGCCAAATCCAACACCGATAAGTAGCGCATCAGCCAGCGTCAGCCGCGCGAAGAAGACCGCGAGCAACAGGATATACGGCGCCGACGACGACACGTAGGTGCGCACTCCCGTCCCCAACTCCAGCCCAAACCGATAAGCTCCGCGTACGAGACTTCCTCCAAAAACCTCCGCCGGTATTTGCCGTCGCGATTCGGGCAGTGAAATAAAACCTGCCAACGGTCCATGCCGCGACAGCACGACTACGACGGCGCCGCCAATCAGCAGTGCCGCGCGCGCGCGTTCACCCAACGGCTCGACAAACCCGCTCAACATCCACACGACGACACTCGTCAACAACGCCCCGCTCGTCGTTCCCAACAGATACGCCAGCAGGATCTTGTAGTCGTAATTCGAGCGGCGTCTTCGGTGCGGCAGCAACACGGCTGCGCTATTCAGACTTCATATCGAGCCCGACAACGAAAGCGCGCCCGCCAGGCCGATCCCGATTGCAATCACGTGTTGAGTACCGGTCGCCGCAGCGACTGCAACGAGCGCGAACGGGATCGGCCACAGCCAATAGAATGGTCCTATCGTCGTTTTATCTACGGGCATGGCGTTAACTGGCCGTCGCAAGCTACCAGTCCCTGACAAATAGTCGGATCCCAGTAATTGTTGTCCGGATACTTCTTGTATCCGTCGTGACAACGAAAGACGGACGACTGCTGACACGTACCGCATTGACCGTTGATGGTCCACTTCCACGCGTCTCTGCCGGCACAGGCGTCCGGTTCCATGTCCTTGTATTGGATCGAGCCTCGCGTGCCGACGAAGTGCCAGTTGTACGGAGGATTGTTGGTGGGATCGGCTGACTGTTCGGCACACGTCCCGCAATAGAATGGATCCATATGATGCGCCGCGAAACCGAAACAAGCCTCGTTGCAGGTCGGGTTGTAGTCGAAGCCGCCGCAGTCGGAGTGCGTCGTGTAGTTGCCGCCGAAGGGAACGCTGCCGAATTCAGCTCTCTCGGCGCTGCTGGGAAACGCGCGCGCCTGTATTCGGTCAACGGCCCGCAGGGCCATGGGCACTCCGACACTGCCGAAAACATCTCCGGGCCGCGCCGGATGCAGCGGGTACGCTTCTGAGACTTTCGAGTCCGGATGAGGACGCCGGCCCACTTTGCCTGCCGATTCAATGTCGGGAATGTCTTCGAGATTAAAGCTCATGGTGAACCTCCCTTCACCCACTCAAAACGAGGTTATTGATCGAAGTTAACGAGTTGACAGGCGACGCCTTCACGACGGTCCCGTTTTCGCCGGCCACAAGCGCGAAAGGTGTCGCGCGGATTCCGAGTGCAGCACTCACCTTCGGACCATCGTCGATAACGATGGCGCCGGGCGGCAGTGTTGGCAGCGGCGAAGGCGCTTGATCCGTCCAGGCAATTGCCAGCGGAGTCGATAACGAAAGCGACGGTAGATCGCCGAGCACGCGCCGGCACGCCTGACAGTTGGCTGACAGAAAAACGAGGACGCACGGCGCGGGTATCGCTTCGCCTAACGACTCACGCAACGCTTTACCGAGCAGTCCGGAGTACGGCGCCGCGAGGTTTCCGGAGAGCGAGCCTTCGACGCGCTGTAGTCTGCGGTGCAGGTTGCCAACGACAAGCGTCAGTAAAGCAACTGCAACCCACGACACGAACAGCGCCGCGAGTACGAAAGTTGATTTGGAACCAAGAAAATCCACCGACTGATCCTCCGTCTGTCAGGCCAACTGGCGAGGCATCGACGCGGGAAGCAGATTGACGAGCAGTGCGAGTGTGACGCCCCACACCAGCGGCAAGCCCGTGACGAAGCTCTGATTCAGAGTGTTGCCGAAACCGAGTGCAGCCGCAGCCAGACCTGAAAGCGACACCAGGGCCAACGCCAACGCCGGAATGATCGACGCTATCGTCAGCGGAGCTGCGAAAGAAGAGCAGCCGCACGATGTGATCCCGGTTGGATTGCGCAGTAGCCGTCGCACGTACGACGCGAAGGCGATCCCCAGCACTGTACAAACCGAAAACAGCACCGGCGCGCGAGCCGCAACCTTGTCGCTGAACAGAACGCCGAGCGCTGCGCTTCCCGCAACCAGTTCCACGACCGTGATCAGAATCGCCAGCGGCGTCGCCAGTCCCACCGGAACAATCCGGTGCGAACGCACGATCTCGCGGAAGCTGGTCCATCCTGCTGCATGGTGAATACCGCTTGCGAGCAAACCCGCGGCAAGATAACCGAGCGCAAGGTAGTAGACGAAAGTCATTGACGCGCGTCCTTCGGCAGCCACTCGACGCGCAGGCTCTGCGCGATTGCCGACACTTCCAAAGCATCCGTCTCTCGTGAAACGGGCTCCTCGGCCCTCGACTTCAGATCCGCGACCTCTTTCGGAGTCAGCTTGCGCGGCTTGGCTTGCGGCGCCTGCTCTCTCTGAAGCGGATCGATTCTGACGACCGCCGACGGACTGACGAACAGCAGCGCATTGCTCGACTGCCGGAAGCGAAAGAGCTCGCCGTGGTTCGTGACGCGTCCTTTCGCACGCGGAACTCGCTCCAGCGTGCTTGCGATCGCCGGCCGAATGTTCAGCACGCCGAGGCGCGGAACTTCCTTGAGCACTTCGGGCTCTCTCGGCCGCGGAGTGATTGGCGAATCGATCACGACACCTCCTGATCGCTCGCTGAATCGCAGCGTGTCGAAAACTTCGACGAGCCGCTCGCGCTCAGAGCCGGTCAACGACGTCGTGAGACACCCGCGCCGTCCTTCCCATGCGCCGACGGTGACGTTTCTCTTGCCGCCGGTTGCGGTCGGCATAGTGATTTCGGCAACGCGAAGCCGTCCGCCTTTCAAAGAATAGTCTTCGGTCCAGCGGACACTGACGTCAGGAACGTTCTCGCGCACCATTTTCTCGACCCGCTCGCTATGACCGGGCGGGTAGGAGACAAACGGGTGAGCGCGCATGAGAGACGGGACGATGGCCCAGCCTGCTGCCGTCGAGCGCGTCGTCGATAGATCCGCCTCAGCTTCGATGGAAACGATTGCGCCATCAATGGCCAGGTGTTCGACTCTCATAGGGATAGATTTCCTCCCGATGTAGTTTTGATTTTCTTGTCTGCCCAGGTTCGCGAGTTGAGGTATTTCAGGCAGATCGTAAACGCGGGCTAACGCTGGTGTGAGTCACACGTGAACGAGTGGAGCTAAAATACGGCGCGCATCAAATCACTCTCGACCAGGTGTGTCAATCAACGATTTATTGTCTTAAATATGTCAAATCATTGTCCCGTCAGGGCGGTTAGAGCCTGTCAATTTTAACAGTTACGCACGCTCGGATTAGCCAATATATTCGCCGGTCAAAACGTAAGTGAAGCCCCAAAAGGAGAACCGGTGATGAACAAGTTAATCGTTTCGTTTTTTGCTCTGATTTTGATCTCGGCAACGTCCAGCACCGCTCTCGCACAGAGAGAAACAGCTAATGGCGTCGAAGTGGAGAAAGACATTGCATTGGTGCGCCGCGATCTGCGCTCCGAGAAGAAGCAGCTCATCGCCTTGAACCTGCCGCTGACCGATCAGGAAGCGACGCGCTTTTGGCCGGTTTACGACCAGTATGCCGACGACATGCGCAAACACAATGACGAGTTCTACGCGGTCATTAAAGATTATGCGGCGAATCAAAAAACGCTGACCGATGCGCAGGCGCTGAGCATGATCAAGCGGTGGAGCGCGATCCAGGTCGACACGGCGAAGACCCGGCAGAAATACGTCGACGTCATCGAGAAGGTGCTCCCAGGGCGAAAGGCCGCGCTCTTTTTCCAGATCGACCGCCGTCTTTACGCGCTGATGGATCTGCAAGTCGCGTCGCAGATCCCGCTCGTCACTGAGAAACCGTAATCACTGAACCAGCAGGCGCAGGTTCTGGTCCAACTCGTCAGGATCAACCAGAAGGTCGGCTTCGTGAGGGTCGGCCTTCGCGTTTTGCGGCGCGCAGGTTTGGTAGAAGTAGTTCAACTCCAGAGCGGACGCCAGCGTGAAGAAACAGTTGTTGATGCGATCCGTCTGATGCCGCAGTTCGAGGACGCTGCCGCCGTCGCGCATGAAGAGCGTGTTTGTCAGACCTGCGCCGTGGTTCGAAACCACGTAACGCGCGCGCGAACAGATTCGAACTTGTTGCTCGAACGACAGTTCTTCGGTGCGAACGGTCTCGAATCCAAACTTGCTCAGAATCGGCGCGATCTCGTCTTCGTTTATGATCCTTCGCTTTCCTGCCGCTCCACGGCTAATGTAAAGCCGCTCCCCTTCACCTGTCTCATCGCCGTAAGCAGATAACAAGACGTCTCGAACGCCGCGCATGGCGTCCGCGTTGTAGTGTCCTGACGGCGCTGTGTGCGACGGCATCAGGAGGCTTCGGCATTCGACAAATTCATTCTGATCGATGAAGTCTACGTTCGTGACGCCAAATGCCTTCAGAGAAGACTCGACGAACTCGAACGTCTGAAACTTTCCCGGCAGGACCAGCAGCAGATCGCGCAAACGATCGCGCACTACGAAGAGTCGCGTCAGCGCGTCGGCCAGCCAGTGAAAATAACCCGTGCTCCAGTAGTCGGTGATCCACAGCGCATCGACGTCGATCGTGCGACGCGTCCGCAGGACGTAGTTGGTCACGAGAAACTTCAAAACGCTGCGTCGTTTCCACTGATCGAGATGATACGGAAACGCGAACGACTCCGGCAGTATCCTCGTCCCTTCGAAGAGCAAACCTTCCGGGCTCGCGAGCACGTTCGCAAACTTCAACAACCGGCTATCGGGAATGCGGCGTTCGAGCTCGCCTTCGAAGAGCGGCAGATCGCTTTCAGCGAAATTGACGGGTAGCCTTCGCCTGGCGACGGTTTCCGCGTACACGGGCGATATGACTTCGCACTTCATGAACGATCAATCAGGAAGTACTCGTTGATCTTGTCGAGGATGATCACGTTTTGCGCGCACAGTTCGTAACCGTGACCGTTCATCATGCGCACGATCTGCGATTCACGCGGGTCGAGCCCTTCGTCTTCGACGACGATGATTCGCGGCCTGAACCGCGTCCAGTCGTTCGACTGCAACACCTCGAAATCGTGCCCTTCGACGTCAACGTTCATGAAGTCGATCGTCTGGCCATTCGGCAGATGACGCTCGAGGAGCTCAGCCAAAGGCAGCGTCGGCACCGGAATCTGCGACTGGACGTGTTCCAACATCTCGATCTGCCGCAGAAAGTCAGGCGAGAAACTGTTCATCGGCGAGTTTTCGGCAATGAAGTAGTACGTCATCGAGCCTCGCTCGCGCGAGACTCCGATTTCGAGGTTGACGTCCCTGGGCCTGACTTTGTCGAACAACTGCTTGCTGCCCGGACGCGCCTCGACGTTGATGCCCTGCCAGCCGTTCAAATAGAAAAAGTATGTGTTCGAGAAGAGCGTCGGATGAAAGGCGCCGACGTCGACGTAGAAACCACTCATCTTGTCGGAGCCAAGAATGTGGCGAAGGATCATGTCCTCGCCGGCTGACGAAAACGAGGGCGCGTACGAATCGTAACCGAGAATCGCGTGTTGAAAGGATCGCTTGAGGCTGAGAGGCAGCCACCGTCGCGTAAGAGTTCGCAAGCTAAGCATCTTTAAAGTCGTGTTATCCCAGGGTTCTGTTTATCAAAATAACTGCGTGCCGGTCAAAATGCGCTGGATCCCGGTTATGCTGACCGCCTCCGGATCCTAAAACCGCAAAATTAAGCGTGTTCTAACACATGGCACGGCAGTAGCCTAAGCGATGCCGGGCGGTGCCGAGCCCTTCCTCATCCCGCCGTAAACGATCATGTTTCTGAACAGCGACAATTCAATCTCCCGCGTCACACGCAAGCTATGGCCACTGCCCGTCCTCGTGATTCCGTTCGTGTTGGGCCTTTGTTATCTCGCTCCCGGACTGTTTGGATCGGCATTGACCGAGTTTGTAGTCGCTTTCTCCATACTCCAGGTGCTGATGAGCGGCGCCGTGTGGATGGCGTGGCGCAGCAGTCATGAACAACTCACCGGCGTAAAACTCGAACTCTCCACACTTCAAGGCATCGTCGACGTCTCACGCGACGCAATCATCGGCATCACGCCCGACGGCGTGATCATGAGTTGGAACCGCGGCGCGCGCGGCATTTACGGCTACACCGCGAAAGAAGCGTTGGGCTCGCCGCTGTCGATGCTGTTCGACCACCGCAAGGGCCTCGAGGCCAGTTCGCTGTTTGCAAAACTCTCGCGCGGCGAAAACGTCAGCCAGCACGAGATGGTCCATCTGAAGAAAGGCCAGACGCCGATCGACGTCTCGCTGACCATCTGCCCGATCATGGACGGAAAAACCGTCACCGGCGCTTCGGTCGTGGCCCGCGACATCACGGAGCGCAAACGAGCGGCCGGCACGCTGGCCCAACAGGCCGCCGCGATGAAAGCCTCGATGGACGGCATGGCCATTATCGACCACGGCGGCACGTGCATTTACCTGAACGACGCTTACGCAAAAATCTTTGGTTACACGAACCCGGCGCGGCTCATCGGCTCGAGCTGGGAAATGTTCTTCTTCGGCGAGGAGCTGAGCCGTCTCAAAGAACAGATCATGCCGGCCGTTTGGCGCGACGGATCCTGGCGCGGCGAAGCGATCGGATTGAAAGTCAACGGCGGCACGCTGCCGCTGGAGATCTCGATCTCGAGCGTCGACGGCGGCGGGATCGTTCAAGTCGTCCGCGACATCACCGAGCGCAAGAAACTCGAAGAGACGCTGCGCAACACTTCTCTCAAAGACGACCTGACCGGTCTCTTCAACCGCCGTGGACTGCTCAAACAAGCCGCTCCCTATTTCGACTTCGCGCGCCGCCAGAAAGAGAGCCTGCTGCTCCTCTTCATCGACCTCGACGGAATGAAACGCATCAACGACGAGTTTGGCCACAACGAAGGCGACAGCGCGCTCATCAAGACCGCCGAGATACTCAACCGCACCTTCCGCAGCTCCGACATCATCGCACGTCTTGGCGGCGACGAGTTTACGGTCCTCGTCACCGACCCCAACGCAAAAAAGGACGACGCGATCACGCGTCTCAACGAGAACCTGAAAGCCTACAACGACGACGAGAAACGCGGTATCAAGCTGGCTTTCAGTATCGGCGTCGCCGAGCTCGAACCCGAACGCATGACCTGCTTCGAAGAGTTGCTCGAACAAGCCGACCAGGCGATGTACAAACAGAAACGGTTGAAGCGACGACGTGGCGCGGAACGAAACCAGGCGAAGAAGTCTGCCGAAGAATCGTCCTCGTTAATCGCAGCTAACGCGATTCCGTTCGCGCTCTCCGCCAGTTCGAAACCTTTCGGCGCCGGCCGCGGCACGTTCGACAACGCGACTATCGGCATGGCCGTCGTTTCAATCGACGGCAGTTGGCTACAGGTCAACGACGCGATGTGCAAGCTGGTCGGCTACTCCGAACAGGAATTGCGCGCCACCAGTTTTCAACGGCTCACTCACCAGGAAGACCTGCGTCACGTGCAGTCGCACATTCTGCGTGTACTCGAAGGTTATACGCAGAGTCACGAACAGGAGAAGCGATACATTCACGCGCGCGGCCACGCCGTTTGGGTGCTCTGGCACGTGTCGCTACTGAAAGATTCCGAAACCGGCGCGAAGCGCCTCTTCTTCCAGATCCAGGACATCAGCGATCGCAAGAAGGCCGAAGAGAAACTGACGCAGGACACGCTGACCGGCTTGCCCAACCGCGCCCGCTTCCACGATCTGCTCAAGCTGCGCGTCGCGCGTAAATCGACAAACAAAGATCGGCACTACGCAGTGCTGCTGCTCGACGTCGACCGCTTCAAGTTCGTCAACGACACGCTCGGCAACGCGAGCGGCGACCAACTGCTGATCCAGATTGCGCACCGCGTCAAGACTTGCATGCGCCAGAACGACGTGCTCGGCCGCGTCGGTGGAGACGAGTTTGCCGTGCTGCTCGACGACGTCACGGGCGAGGAAGAAGCGTCGTCCGTCGCAACGCGGATTCAGCAGGCGATGGCGATCTCGTTCAACTTGTTGGGCCAGGAAGTTTATACGACGCTGAGTATCGGTATCGCCGTCGGCTCCAATAGCGGCGAACAGGTTTCCGACACGCTGCGTGACGCAGAGACAGCGATGCACCGCGCGAAGGCTTGCGGACGCGCGCGCTACGAAGTGTTCGGACGCGACATGCACGGCGAGTTGATGAGCCGTTTGAAGATGGAGACTGACCTGCGTCACGCGTGCGAGCGCGATGAACTGTTTGTCGACTATCAACCGATCGTCTCGCTCGAAAGCCGTTCGCTGATTGGGTTCGAAGCGCTCGTGCGCTGGCGGCATCCGGAGTTCGGGCTCGTGCCGCCGCAGGACTTTATTCCGGTCGCTGAAGAGACGGGAGAGATCCTGCCGATCGGACAAGCTGTGCTCGAATCGTCATGCCGGCAAGCGCGTTACTGGCTCGAAGCTTATCCCGCGGCGCCGCCGCTGTTCGTCAGCGTCAATCTGTCAGTGAAGCAGTTCAATCAGCCGGGGCTAGTCGCAGAGATCGCGCGGCTGCTGGAGGAGTTCAAGCTGCCGCCGCGCTGTTTGAAGCTCGAGATCACGGAGTCGGTGTTCAGCGACAACCTCGAGGCCGCGGTCGAGTTGTTGAAGCAACTGCGAAATCTGGGAGTGCAGTTGAGTATCGACGATTTCGGGACGGGTTATTCGAGCTTGAGTTATCTCCAGCGTTTTCCGGTTGACACGCTGAAGATCGACCGCTCGTTTGTGACGCAGATGATGGAAAACGAGGAGAACCTGGCGATCGTTCGCACGATCGTGGCCTTGGCCCAGAACCTCGGCATGGACGTCGTTGCCGAAGGTGTGGAGACAGAGGACCAGTTGACGCTGCTGCGAAAGCTGGAGTGTGAGAACGGACAGGGATTTCTCTTCTCGACGCCGCTTGGCGGCCGCCAGCTCGATCAGTTCATCGAAAACTGCAACCTCGACAATTCCGTTTCTTCCGGTCAGCTTCAACTCGTCGAAGCGCCAACCGC
>DASRIM010000377.1:0-20090 GCA_035649995.1 Pyrinomonadaceae bacterium
ACGCCGGCGAATACGCCGACAACGCCGGCGGCTCCGGAAGCGCCGATACCGGCTCAAACGCCATCGCCGTCACCATCGCCGAGCCCGGAAGCAAGCCCGGAACCAAATCCGAGCCCGATGCCGAGTCCGACTCCGGGAGGAAGTCCGATGCCGAGTCCGACTCCGGGAGGAAGTCCGAGCCCGATGCCGAGCCCGACAGGATCGCCAAGCCCGAGTCCGACGCCGAGCCCTGCTCCGGCTCAGGTTCGTGGTTAAGTTTGTATTAACGGCGCGGCTGAATTTGCTTCTTGTGTGGTGGTGATAGTTTAATCACCACCACCGATGAAGCAAAAAATACGAATAGCAGCAGGACAAGGCTTTTGGGGAGACCTTCCTGACGCTCCCGTGCGTCAGGTCGAAGGCGGACCGATCGATTACCTCATGCTCGACTATCTGGCGGAAGTCACGATGTCGATCATGCAAAAGCAGAAGGCCCGCGATCCGAGCGCGGGATACGCGCGAGACTTTGTTCCCTTGATGCGGCGCATCCTGCCCACGTGCGTCGAACGCGGAATCAAAGTCACGGCGAACGCCGGCGGCGTGAACGTGCGTGGTTGCGCTAACGCCGTGATCGACGTCGCCCGCGAGCTCGGGCTCGCCGGCAAGGTCCGCATCGCAATCGTCACCGGCGACGACATCATGTCGCGCATCGACGAGTTGCTCGAGCGCGGCATCGAGCTTCGCAACATGGACACGGGCGAGCCGCTGGCGACCGTCCGCGATCGCATCCAAAGCGCCAACGCGTATCTCGGCGCGTGGCCGTTGGTCGAAGCTCTGAACACCGGAGCCCAAATCGTGATCACCGGCCGCGCGACGGACACCGGCCTCACGCTCGCGCCGATGATTCACGAGTTTGGCTGGGCCGCCGACGACTGGAACAGGCTCGCCGCCGGCACGATCGCCGGACACATCATCGAGTGCGGCGCGCAGGCGTCGGGCGGCAACTGCCAGTTCGAGTGGCGCAGCATTCCCAACCTAGCTGATGTTGGTTTCCCGATCGCCGAAGCCTCGCCTGACGGGACTTTCGTCATCACCAAGCATGAACGAACCGGTGGTTGGGTGGTCATTCCCGGCATCAAGGAACAGCTCGTTTACGAGATGGGCGATCCGCGCGAGTACATCACGCCCGATTGCGTCGCCGACTTCACGACCATTCGTCTCGAGTACGAGGGCCGTGACCGCGTGCGCTGCTTCGGCATCGAGGGCCGTCCGGCGACGGAGTTTCTGAAGGTCTCGATCAGTTATTCAGCCGGGTTCAAAGCGGTCGGCACGCTCGTCTATTCATGGCCCGACGCGTATGACAAGGCGCAAGCGGCGGATCGCATTCTCCGCGGCCGGCTCGATCGACTGGGGCTGAAGTTCGATCAGGTGCTGACGGAATTTGTCGGCGCCAGTGCCACGCATGGACCACTCGCCGGGCCGCCTCCGGCTGATATTCCCGAAGTGCAACTGCGGATCGGCGTCCGCGGCCAGGATCGCGGCGCAGTCGAGCGTTTTACGAAGGAGATTGCTCCGTTGATTTTGACTGGACCACCCGCCGTCACCGGCTTCGCCGGCGGCCGGCCGAAAGTCGAGGAGATCGTGGCCTACTGGCCCGCGTTGATTCCGAAGGAAGAGATCACAACATCAGTCGAGGTGCTGGACGCGTGAAAGTAAAACTAGTCAAACTGGCCCATGCGCGGTCCGGCGACAAGGGCGACACGGCGAATATCGGTCTCATCGCTCTTCGCGACGACATCTATCCGATACTGGTCCGCGAGGTAACCGCTGAACGCGTGAAGCAACACTTCAAGGGGATCTGTCTCGGCGACGTAGAGAGATTTGAGTTGCCGAACCTCGGCGCGCTCAATTTCCTGCTGCACGAGAGTCTCGGTGGCGGCGGTACGTTGTCGTTGATGACTGACGCGCAGGGAAAGACGTTTTCCACTGCGCTACTGCGAATGGAGATCGACGTGCCGGACGACCTCTCCATGGAATAGACGGATGATTCTTTACTCAGTCGACAATAGCGTTGCAAGCATTACTCTCAACCGTCCCGAAAAGAGGAACGCGCTCAACGATGAACTGATCGCGGCGATCAAGCAGGGCCTGGAGCAGGCCGCCGCTGATGAAAGTGTTAGAGTCATCGTCATCTCCGGGGCCGGAAAGGATTTCTGTTCGGGCGCCGACCTTGCCGCCATTCAGAAGATCGCGCAAGCGTCCGTCGCCGATAACGCCGAAGACGCCCGCTCGTTACTCGAACTATTCCTCTTGATGCGCCAAATTCCTGTTCCCGTGGTTGCGGCAGTCAACGGACGCGCACTGGCTGGCGGTTGCGGCCTTGCGAGTGCTTGCGATCTGGTATTGGCGTCGCAGTCCGCGCGTTTTGGTTATCCGGAAGTGAAGATCGGGTTTGTTCCCGCGATGGTTCTCGCTATTCTGCGCCGCAACGTGTCGGAGAAACGCGCTTTCGAATTACTCACTCGCGGCGCTGAAATAGGCGCAATCCAGGCGATGCACTTCGGCCTGGTGAATGAGATCTTTACTGACGAGACTTTCGAAAAAGACGTGGCAAATTACGTTGCCGAGTTCAGGAAGATGAGCCGATCCGCGGTGGCGCTCACGAAGTCGTTGCTCTACCAGGTTGATGGGCTCGCATTTCGTGAAGCGTTGGAAACGGGCGCGGATGTAAATGTCATCGCCCGACTCACCGAAGATTGTCAGCAGAGAATCGCCAGGTTTCTGAACAAGGATCAGACTTAAGGTTTGGTTTTACTCTTCTCACGCAGCCGTTTGATCTCGTTTTGTATCGCCGGTGAGTTTTTTAGCTGCGGGTTCTTTTTTAAATACGACTCGAGCTCAGTGGCGGCGCGTTCGGGTTCACCTTTGAGCTCATAGAAGAGCGCCATCGTCATCGTATCGGGCTTGAGCTTGTTTTCACTCTGGTTCGATCCTTGCGCGATCGCCGCTTCAGCGCGCGCAAGCAGAAACGTTCGATCGTCTCCTTCGCTAGTCCCCGCGGCCTGATGAATTAACGCAGTGGCGCGCATCACGGCGTTCATCGGGTTACCCGGATTCAGTCTCCCTGCTTCAGAGAAAATCGCCACGGCCATCGGGAAGTTGTTCTGCTTCATGAGCAACAAGCCGAATGACTGGTAAGCGCGTTCGTCGTTTGGATTGACCTGACGCGCCAGGTCGAGCTCGGCAATCGCCTCGTTGAACTTGTCCTGCTTGAGATAGATATTTCCGAGTTGCAGGTGAGCCTCAAAGTAGTCGGGAAAGATCTCAATCGCGCGCCGCATGTTGTCGATCGCCGCTTCATTTTTTCCTTCCTCGATGAACTTCAGCCCGGCCGTGAAAGCCTGTTTTGCTGCCTCCGGGACATTTTGCGTGAACGCGTTGACGACGCCTGTTTGCGCTATCGGTTTTTGAGGGATCCGCCGCAGGTGAATGTCCTGCGTGAAGGTTTGCGGCGCTGAGCCGAAAGCGGAGACTTCCGCGTAGACGGAGGTGGTTTCGAAACTAATCCCGTCGCCTTCGGCAGTGAGCTGATAAACGCCCCGCGAAAGCCCGGGAAACGAAAAGCGGCCGCTGAGATCTGAAAACGTTTCGTGAATATGCCGGCCGCTGAAAGTGAGCTTCACACGGACCGGATTGGTAGGCGGGTTCCCCGAAGGCGCGATGACTTTCCCTTGCAGCACGTTCGCACTTTGCGCGAACGCGATCGAACCACACACGCAGACAAAGAACAGCAAGACTACAACGCGAAACATGATCATTGAAAAATCCGTGTCCCCTGTTTAATGAGGACACGGATTTTACCAATTTTTAGAAGCTAAAGCGCACGCCTAACTGCGCCTGGAACGGAATTCCCAGCGGTTCCGAAAAGCCGGTCGCGCCGAAGAAGTTAACCGGACGGCCGAAGTCAGGCTCGCCGGTCACATTCTGGAATTGGTTCCCGAAGTTTCCAGTGTTGAAGACGTTGAACGCTTCGAAGAAGAGGCCGAGCTTGTATTTCTCGCCCCAGTTGAAGAACTTCGAAACACGCACGTTCAACTGTGAAAACATGTCGCCCCGCTGGTTGTTGATCGGCAGCTTGTGCTGATCGTCGATGCCCGGGTTGACTGACTCGCGATCGTTGTTCACGCCGTCTCGGTTGATGTCGCAGAGACAGGCCGGGAACACACTGTACGGACGCGCCGACGCCAACTGGAAGATTGGCGCGATCTGGAACTGCCAGGGCAAGTCGAAGATTCCGGAGAGCACGAACCGATGTCGTTCGTCCTCATTAGTTGGACCGAAGTTGATCGGGTTGAACTTCTCAAACAGATTCTGCGGCTGGAGACCGAAGTCAGCCGTCGCGCCGAACCATGCCTGGGATTTCGCCAGCGTGTAGTGGGCGTTCAGTTGGTACTTGTTCGCGTACCGTTTCTTGAACGACGCGGTGAATGCGTCGTAACGCGAGCGGCTGTCCGATTGGGCCACCGTGATGCGGCCGAACGGCGTAGCCGTGCCGAACGTGGCCAGCAACTCTGCCGCGTGCGCCGCGAACTGTGGCGTCAGAACACGCCCGGGATTCGGGTCGCTGCGTTGCGCATTGATGAGTGGACCAATACGCGGGTTGATGTCCAGGCCCGTGAACTCGTGCAGTCCCAGGATGTGGACGTAATCGAACTCGATCGCCATGTCGCTGCCGATCTCTTGCGCATAGCCGAGGTTCCACTGCTGCGTGTACGGCGATTCGAAGTCCGGATCGAGCATCCGGCCGCGAGTGCCAGACAGCGGATTGTTCAATGGCCGCGGAACACTCGGGGCAGGTGAATCGATGCTCAGGTTCGGAGCGTCGTTCAGGAACGTTGCGTAGATCTCCGGGTTGGCCTGCTGAACTGCGAAGAGCGGCACGTTCAGGAATGATTGATCGTAATAGATACCGTAACCGCCCCGCAGGACTGAACGGCCGTCGCCGCGGAAGTCCCACGCGAAGCCGAGCCGCGGGCTGATGTTGTTTGTGTCGTCCTCAACGACCTTTTTCGCGAACGGGCTGCCGATGATCTTCAACGCCTGGAATGCGCGGTTTTCTTCAGCATGGGCGTTGTCGACGAAGCCGAAATCGACGTCGTAGCGGAGTCCGATATTGAGCGTGAATCGCGGCGTGATCTTCCAGTCGTCCTGTGCGTATAACGCGAACTGCTTCGCGCCTTCGCGCAAGTTGAAGCTGGGGTCACCGCCCGAAAGCACCACTGCGCCAACAACACCGGTGCCGGCGAGCTGAGCGGCAGTGCAAGTCGCTGTGCCGACGATAGTGGGACACGTAACTGAACCAGGCAGCACCTGCGTCGTGCGGAAGCCTTGCGGGAACTGTCCGGGGTTCAGAGCGATCTCATCGGCGTTGAAGTTGAAGTCATACTCGGGCGCCGAGTTGAAAGCGAAAAGACCGCCGAGTGTCGGAACGTACGTGAAGTCGCCGCCGAACTTGAAGCCGTGATTGCCGCGGTTCCAGGTAAAGTCGTCGCGGAACTGGTGCTTCTTCTGGATCGTCTGTTGCGGCACGTTTCCATTACGGCCCACCGTAAGACCATCCGGGAACACGAGCAGGTCCAAATCGGTGGTGGCGTTGATGCGGTTGTCGAAAGTTTGGTACTGGTAGGTGAACTGGTTGACCGTCGAGTTGCCCAACGTCGACGACAACGAGGTCAGGAAGTTGTACAGCGTGTTCAAGCTCTCGTTACCGCCGGAAAGGTCTGTGCGGACGATCAAGAAGCCGGCTTGATCGTTCAACGCGTCGTTGTTCTGACCGGCGAACCGGACCACCAACTGGTGCTTCGGCGACAGATTGAAGTCGCCTTTGACCGTGTACTGCCAATCGTTGAAAGGCTGCGGCAGGAACTGCACCGCCTCATAGCCAAACGGCTCGAGGAAGCTGATCTTCTCCTGATCGACGCCGGGGACGATCGAGTTGCCTCGCTCGCGCGTGCGCTCGATGGTGCCGAAGAAGAAGGCTGTGTCTTTCTTGATTGGACCACCGAATGAGCCGCCGAACTGTTGCCGGCTGAATGGCGGTTTCACTGCGTCTCCCGGATCCGGGAAGAGCTCCGGGTTGGCTTCGGACAGCAGCTTCGGCGCGTTTGCGTTGAGGCTGTCGTGCCGGAAGAAGCCGAAGGCGGAACCGTGAAAGTCGTTACTGCCGCTCTTCGAGACCACTGACAACAACGCACCACCCGAGCGGCCATTGGCTGCCGAGAAGCGTTGCGTCGAGAGAGCGAACTCCTGAATTCCTTCCATCGAGAAATTCTGAAGGATGCCGCCGACGGCGTTGTCCTTGTTATCGCCGCCGTCGATGGTTACGTTCAGATTGCGGCCGGTCGAACCGCCGACGGAAAACGTGCCGACGCGAGCTTTCGTTGGGTCAAATGAAGGCTGCAACGTGGCGCCGGGAATCAGGATGGCCAGCGACGCGAAGGACCGGCCATTCACGGGCAGGTTCTCCAGGCGGCGTTGTTCGATAACTCCGCTGACGTCCGTTTTGGTCGTCTCCACGAGCGGCGCGCTTTCACCTGTGACGGTGACTGTTTCACCGATGCCGCCGACCTTCAAATCGGGATTGACGGTCGTGCGCTGTAGCACGTTCACGACGACAGGTTCCTGAACGTACTTTGAAAAACCTTGTGCTTCAACTGTGAGCCGGTAGTTGCCGGGCACGAGTTGCGAGATTTCATAAACACCGTCAGAGCTCGTTACCGCTGTTCGTTCGGCGTTGGTTCCGAGGTGGGTGAGCGTGACGTTAGCTCCGGGAACCAGGCCCCCTTTCTCATCCTTTACCGCCCCCGTGACCGTACCCGAGTTGGAGGTTTGACCTAGTACGCTGGACGCTGTGCCGGCCGATGCGAGCAGCAACAGCGCCAGGAAGGCCGAAAAAAGCCATCTTTCCAAATAGCTAGTCTTCATGGTGGTTTGTCTCCTGTGAAAACGGCGAGTTCGTCGAGGAAGCGTGCCACTCAGCTTCCAGTGTGTGTGTCTCAAAATTAGTCATCGCAACCTACATGCCTGAGGAAGGCGCGCGGCAAAACCGCGAGATTACGCCATTTTCTTTTAACTTAAGGATTTAACGGCGATCAGGCGATCCAAAAAACAGGAAGACGCTCCACGAATTCGGAGTCGTGCGTGGGTGTGAATTTGTGAGTTTAATCGCGCGGCTTAACGTTTTCGCGGAGGAATTTGACGATGTCTTCGGTTGAGGTTCCGGGGAGAAACACCTCAGCGACGCCTTGCTCTTTGAGTTTCGGCAAGTCCTCTTGCGGCACAATTCCGCCGACGAGCACCAGGCAGTCGTTCATACCCTTTTCGCGGAGTAACTGAACGATGCGAGGGCAGAGCGTGTTGTGCGCGCCGCTCAATATCGAAACGCCAACGGCGTCGACGTCTTCCTGAAGCGCCGCGGCAGCAATCATCTCCGGCGTTTGGCGCAATCCGGTGTAGATGACTTCCATTCCGGCGTCACGCAGCGCCCGCGCGATGACTTTCGCGCCGCGATCATGACCATCAAGCCCGGGCTTTGCTACCAGAACACGGATTTTTCGGTTTGACATAGTGACTGATTAAAACGCGGGCTCTTCGTAAATGCCGTAGACGTCGCGCAGGGCCGAACAGATCTCGCCGAGCGTCGCGTACGAGCGCACAGCTTCGATGGTCGCGGGCATGGTGTTCTCGTTGTTCTTCGCTGCCGTCTGCAAACGTTCGAGGGCGTTGGCGACTGCGCCTGCATCGCGTTGCGATCGTGTCTGTTCGAGCCGTTCGACTTGATGCGTGCGGACGCTTTCGTCGATGACCAGGATCGGAACTTCCGCAGGTTGGTCAGTCATTCCATATTTATTAACGCCGACGATCACCTGATCACCGCGTTCGACCGCCTTTTGATACTGATAAGCCGAGTCCTGAATCTCACGTTGCGGGAAGCCTTTTTCGATTGCCGCGACCATTCCGCCCATTGCGTCGATCTTGCGGAAGTAGTCGAGGGCCTCGTCTTCCATCTTGTGTGTGAGCGCTTCGAGGTAGTAAGAGCCGCCCAACGGATCGACAGTGTTCACGACGCCGGTCTCTTCCGCGATGATCTGCTGCGTGCGCAGCGCGATGAGTGCGGCGCGATCCGTCGGCAACGCCAACGCTTCGTCGTACGCGTCTGTGTGCAGGCTCTGTGTGCCGCCGAGCACGCCGGCCAGCGCTTGAATCGCGACGCGAACGATGTTGTTCAGCGGCTGTTGGACCGTCAACGAGACGCCGGCGGTTTGCGTGTGAAAGCGGAGCTGCAACGTCCGCTCGTACGAGCTGCCGAACCGGTCCTTCATCTCGCGCGCCCAGATCCGCCGGGCCGCGCGATACTTCGCGATCTCTTCGAAGAAATCGTTGTGTGCGTTAAAGAAGAAGGAGATGCGCGGAACGAAGCGGTCCACGTCCAGGCCCGCCTCGACGCCCCACGCCACGTACTCGATTCCGTCGCGCAAAGTGAACGCCAGTTCCTGTGCGGCCGTGGCGCCTGCTTCGCGAATATGGTAACCGCTGACTGAGATCGGGTTGTACCGCGGCACGCGGTCCGTGCAGAACTCAAAGGTGTCGACCACCAGCTTCATCGCCGGCTTGATCGGATAGATCCACTCTTTCTGGGCGATGTACTCCTTTAATATATCGTTCTGCAACGTGCCGGAAATCTTGTTCCAGTTCGCTCCCTGTTTTTCCGCCACCACGAGATACATCGCGAGCAGCACGGACGCGGGCGCATTGATGGTCTGAGAGACGGTGACGTTTTCGAGCGGGATGCCGTCGAACAGCACTTCCATGTCGGCGAGCGATGAAACGGCGACGCCGCATTTCCCGACTTCGCCTTCCGAGAGCGGCGAGTCGGCGTCGTATCCCATCAACGTCGGAAGGTCGTAGGCGACTGACAGTCCGGTCTGGCCCTGTGCGAGCAGGTACTTGAAGCGGGCGTTGGTCTCTTCCGGTGTGCTGAAGCCGGCGAACTGGCGCATGGTCCAGAGCTTGCCGCGATAACCGGTCGGATGAATGCCGCGTGTGTAAGGAAACTCACCGGGGAAGGAGATGTCGCGGTTGAAGTCGATCTCTTCGACGTCGGCCGGTGTGTAGAGCCGGTCCACTTCCGCGAGCGAAACGGTCTGAAAACTCTTTCTTCGTTCGGGATGTTTCGCGAGGCCGGGGTTGAGCGTGTCGCGCTCCCAGCGTTCCTTCTCTATCTCTGCCGGTGAGGAGCTTTCCTTTGTTTCAGGCATTCCACCTCTCAAAACTGACGAATTTCCAGCAAAATCGGATATTAGTTTACGCCAGATCGGGTGTCAAACAAGTGCTGGTAAGAGAGGGGGCGCGGTTGCGATGGCAGTCACAGCCGCGCCGTCACGGAAGGGTACCCGTTTACGTGGATGTCGAGCAGGGGAAAACTAAAGGCAGGCTTCGGCAGGCATGGATCTCAATCTCCTTTGCTGTTGGACAGGACATCATCCGCATTAGTCAACAGGAACTACGTATTCATTGCCGCGAACCATGTTCAGCCGCTCGCGTGCGGCCGACTCGATGGCGCGAGGATCGTTGCGCAGTCGTTCGACTTCCGCTTTCAACGACTGGTTAAGAGTGCGTAGTGCTTCGACGTCAGTCTGCATTGATGAAAACTGCTGTGCCGCCACCTGAAATTTCGCGCTAGTGCGCATGTTCACCGTCACACAAACCGCGAAAGTGGCCAGCAAAATCATCCCAAAGACCACCCATGAAGGAACTAAACCTCCCCGGCGGCGCACTTCGGTGCGCGTTCCGATGATCTCCATCGAGATCTGCTGCATAGAAGCCAGCGAACCACTGGAGCGCGGCAGCACACGCTGCGCTCGAATGCGCTCGTCAACCCAGTAAGTATTTGCGACCTTGCTCAAGTGACACCTCCCGTGCCCTTTAACCAATCTCAACAGTTTTTATTGAATCCGGGGTTACAGTTTCGTCGCCAGCAACCGTCGTCGCTGCAATCCGACTCGCCGTGATGCCATCTTTCGCCGGATGGTGACTTTGGAAATACGTCTCTTCATTTAAGAGCCTGCTTAACTCAACTTGAGAGTTTATCCACAAGATAGCGGGCCAGTTGAGCGTGACTGCCCCAACTAAATGTAGTTTCCGTTTTGTCAATCCGTTGCGGCTCAACGACTTAGCGGCAACAGGCCGGACTGTAGCACCCGTGCTTAAGGGGTGTAAAGACATTTCTCCTCAATGCTTTAACCCCGTAAGTTCAACATTTACTTGAACTAAGAGCGCTTAAAGACCGATTTGGGCGAACGTGAGGCGAACGAAAATCCAACGCATTCGTTTCAGCCCAAATCATGTAGATGGAGAGGTTTAAAGTTGTTGACACGGTCGGAGGTTGGCAACTAGACTCATAGCCGTGTGGAGACGGCAACACACGGATTGCCCCGCTCGGATTGTAATAACCTCATTCGAAATAGCCCCAGAAGTTCAAGAGTAGCCAAGGAAGGGTGTCGATGTCTGACTTTTCGGTCTTTGCGCCGGACGCTCCAACATCCGACTCGAATTCATTCAAACTACCGATTAGTTCCATTGTTCGCGCCGTGTGCGAGGCCGCAAGTGGTGGTCCTGACCTGCTTTACGAGGTCATGATCAAGATGAGCTTGATGGTCGAAGCGACTGCGCCGACCTACGGATTGTCTATTTGGGCCACGACGACTGACGGAAAGCCGAGTCTGCGGTGGGCCGAAGGTCTCGAGGAACCGGAGATCGCGAAGGCGGAGACCGTGGTTAACGAGATCTTCGCAAGTCAGGGACGTCCGCAGCCAGCCGCCGAAGGCGATCACGCGATTTGCCTGTTGCTGGCCTTGCCCTCGATCACGCGAGAGGGCGCGGCGTTGTATGGACGTTGTGTCAGACCGCTGACGGCGCAACAGGCGAAAGAGTTGAATGCGTTGAGCGACGTGGCCCACCTGGCCCACTCGCATCGATCATCGGGAGCTCCTGTCGAAAACGTCAGCCGGCCGATAACGACGATGTCGCCGGCGAGTTCGTTGCCGGGAATGGTCTTCAGCAGCCGCGCTATGTGCGAAGTGGCGCGGAACATCGAGCGCATTAAAGATTCGAACTCGACGATCCTCGTTACGGGAGAATCGGGCACGGGCAAGGAGTTGGTGGCGCGTGCCATTCATCGTCTTAGCCGTCGTTCTGAAAGCGAGTTTATTCCGTTCAACTGTTCCGCTGTGCCGGCCGAACTGATCGAGAGCATGCTGTTTGGACATCGGCGCGGGACGTTTACCGGTGCGATGTCGGACCAGGCGGGGTTGATCCGCTCTGCGGAGAACGGCACGTTGTTTCTCGACGAGATTGGCGACTTGCCGCTGTCGCTTCAGCCGAAGCTTTTGCGGTTTCTTCAGGAAGGTGAGATTCACACGTTGGGCGAGCGTGCGCCGCGCAAGGTGAATGTGCGCGTGATTGCCGCGACGCACAAAGATCTCGAGAAGCTGGTGAGTGAGAAGCTCTTCCGCGAAGACCTTTACTACAGAATTGCTACGCTGACGGTCCAGGTGCCGCCGTTGCGTGAGCGCCCGGAGGATATTTCGGCGCTGATCTCGCATTTCGTCAGCTATTACGCGCGGAAGAATGAGCGTTCGATTTCTGGAATTACTGCGGAGGCGATCCAGATTCTGGAGACGTACTCGTGGCCGGGAAATGTTCGCGAGTTGGCGGCGGAGATGGAGCGGCTTGTTCTTTATGCGGAGGATGACGGGTATATCCGGCCGCAGAACATCAGCGCCAGGATCTTTCCGCAGGGAAGCGCCGGAAGTCATCCGCCTGCGGAGCGGCTCGAAGATCTACTCGAGAACTACGAACGTCGAGTTATAACGGAGACGCTCAAGCGTCACGACTGCAATGTGGCTAAAGCGAGTGAAGCGCTTGGCCTTGGCTCTCGACAGACTCTTTATAAAAAACTCAAACGCCTCGCCATCGACATCGGCGACTTCCTTCAGGAAGACACCGAGCCCGGCATGCAGTACCGCGCCTAACCTCCCGCTCATCCTTTTTCCATTGCCTTCCCGCAAGCGCGAAGCACATGGTGAAGGAGATTTTAGGAATCCTTTCTATTAGTCTTTCGCAAGCGCGGCGCGCGCTGTCATCCGTGGTTGAATGTTGTCAACCGCAGGCGACAACCCCAGATCCCCAACAAACCACAGAATTTCAACCAACAACACTGAGGCGCAAGCGTCCTGGACCAGGTGAGCTTGTCAACCGGAGGCTACAAACGAACCGAAAAACCTCACGAATTCCAGCATGGCCCACTGGCACACCGGTTGTAAATGTCATCCTCGTCGCGAAGCAACTATGCCTCGCATCAACTGGCGAGAAAACAAACCTTATGAAGGCCAACACCACACGAAACCTGACATCAGTCGTAATGCTCGTAATCCTTTCCCCATTCCTGGCGCTGACAATGCTTGTCAGCATCAAGACCGCGGGGATTCGGGATAACGAGGTATTGCTACTGTTGTTGACGTTATCGAGTGCCGTGTTGAGTGGAATCAATGGCTTCGGCCGCCGCACGGTCACGTCGGTTCCCCTTACTGCGCCTATCACACAAGCCGGTAAGAACCCTTCCCAGGGCCGCATTTCCTTGTCAGCTCATTCGCAGCAATAACGCCTAATCGAACACCAAAAGGAGCAACAAAATGATTAAGAGATTTTTGCGTGACGAAACCGGTCTGGAACTTTCCGAATACGCAGTCGCAGCAGCGCTCGTCGCGTTGGCTTGCGTCGCGGCTTTCCAACTGTTGGGTGAGAACATCGGTACGAAGATCGACACCCTCGCGGACACCATCGAAAGTGGCGCCGCTCCGGCCGCTCCGTAATCGTCGAGAACCTACTGCGCCGGCAGCGACATGAAAGTTCTGCTGCCGGCTTCAGGAAGGCTCGAGCCTTCAGTGAGGAGGATAGTTATGTTGAGCAAATTCTTCCGCGATGAGACCGGGCTTGAGCTCTCCGAGTACGCCGTGGCCGCGTCACTCATAGCAGTCGCGACAGTATTGGCCTTCGATTTACTGGGAGCCAATATCACGGCGAAGATCGAAGACCTGGCAGATATCATCGAGTGAACTTTGATCAAGTGACTGCCATCGGGTGGCGCGCCTTGTGAAGCTTGACTGCACGGGTGCGCCGCCACCTTTCCGCCCTAACCTCAAAGCAAGTGCCGAAATGCTTAGCCCAACCGCAACAGTTTTTGAACTATTTTTAGTTCCGCTCGCCGTTCTCGTTATCTACCACGACGTGCGGTATCGCCGCATTCCTAATCCATTCGTACTCGCCACGCTGATCAGCGGCCTGACTATCAACTTATTAATGGGCGGCTGGCAGGGTGGTCTAAACAGCCTTGGCGGCTGTGTCCTGGCATTCATCCTGATGTTCATCCTGCACGTCTTCGGAGCGATGGGCGCTGGCGACGTCAAACTCTTCGCCGCGATCGGCTCCGTCATCGGTGCAAAACTAGTTCTTCCTACTTTCGTGGTGGTGGTGCTGACGGGTGGTCTACTCGCGCTGATCACCACACTGCGCTCGGGCGTTTTCCGGACGACCATGTTTCGCGTGTTGCAGATCCTGGTCGGCCTGTTGCCCGGATGGCAAATGCCTAAATTCAGTGTTCCTGTTGATCGTCGTCTCACCATTCCCTACGGTGCGGCGATCACGATCGGCGCCATTATCGCAACGGCGATATTTCACGCTTAACAGCGGCAACCAACTAGGCCTGGACCTAGCGAGAACGGAGAGTCGAATCCATGCGAAACAAACGTTTCTTCATAGTCTTGGTAGGAGCCTTGATTTTCGGAGTGCTCGCTGCCGTTTCAGTCAGCAAATACTTGTCGAGCGCCCAGGCCTACACGAAGAACCTGAACAAGGTTGCCGTGGCCAAGGTGGCGATCCCCCTCGGTAGCAAGATCATCGCTGAGCAGGTCATGGTGGTCCAGTTCCCGAAGGAGTCGACTCCCGACGGCGCGTTCGATTCGCCTGAAAAGCTGGTTGGCCGCGTAGCCGTGGTGAACATCGGCGCGCGCGAACCGATCACGGAAGCACGACTGGCGGCGGAAGGAACCGCGGCTGGTCTCTCGGCGATCATTCCTGAAGGCTACCGCGCGATGACCGTCAAGGTCGACGATGCGGCCGGCATCTCCGGATTCATTCAACCGGGAACGCTGGTTGACGTCGTCGTGACGATCGATCCCGAAGGCAGCAGCCGTCAGAACCCGATTTCGAAGATCGTGTTGCAGAACATCAAGGTCCTGGCGAACGGTCAGAACATCGACAAGCCGGAAGACGAACGCGAAGCCAAGAGCGTGAAGGCGGTTACGCTTCAGGTCACTCCCGAGCAGGCTGAGAAACTCGCGCTCGCAGCGACTGAAGGACGACTCCAGCTCGTGATGCGCAGCCAGATAGACCAGGGCAACGAAGAGACGCCTGGCGTTGACAAGCGCAACCTGTTGGGTGGCGATAGAGCCACGCCAGTTCCGGAACCGGGTGCACTGAAGAGTGAACAGCCCAAGACCGACGCGAAACCAGTGCGCCGCTCAGTAACGAAACCAGCAGTAACGGCCCCAGCTCCTCAACCGACGCCACGCACCCAGGTCGAAATGATCGAGGGCGCGAAGAAACGCAACGTCGAGTTTCCATAGATCAGTCTCAGTTCGAACTTTTGTGCCAGGCGTTTCAGCGCCCGGATAACTCTTGAAGTTGATCGCAACGACGATCGCTAGAAACAAAGGAGCATAAGATCATGCAGAGCCGTTCCCCAATGCCGCGCCGAGTGAGTTTATTGCTGGCGTCGTTGATTACCATCTTTAGTTACTCCATCACGCACGCCCAGGAAACCTCCTACAAGGCGTCGTTCTCCCAGAACAAAGAGGCGATCGCCGTCAACGTTCTTGTGGGACAGTCACGCGTGATCAATTTCGATCGCCCGGTCGGACGTTTTTCGGTGTCGAACCCGGAAATCGCCGAGGCCGTGCTCGTCACGCCGGACCAGGTGCTCGTGAATGGAAAAGCTTTCGGTCAGGTCAACTTCATCGCGTGGGAGCAGACCGGCGGACAGTTTTTGGTGTTTGACGTTTACGTCCGCGCCAACCTGTCGCTGATCGATTCCCAGATCCGCGCGCTGTTTCCCAAGGACGATATCCGCCTGAGCCAGGCAAACGGTTCAGTCGTGATCTCGGGCAGCGTTTCCAATGCAGCGACGGCCGCGCAGGTCCAGAGCGTGATCGAAGCCGCTAATTTCAAGACCGTGAACATGCTGACTTCGCCGGTCACCAACGCCACTCAGATCCAGTTGCAGGTTCGCGTCGCGGAAGTGAATCGCACGCGGCTGCGCGACTACGGAACGTCGTTCACGTCAGGACCTCCGGGAGGAACCGGTGGTTACTGGAACAGCGGTAATGGTCCAAGCATTCTCGGCGACACCACGACCAGCCCGGCGGGCGCCATCATCGACACCATCATTCAACCGGCGCTCAACCTTTTCGTTTTCAACCGTCAGATCAACACGGGCGCGATGCTTCGGCTGCTTCGCCAGGAAGGCGCCTTCCGCGAGTTGGCAGAACCAAACCTGATCGCGATGAACGGTCAGCAGGCGAGCTTCCTCGCCGGTGGTGAGTTTCCGGTGCCGGTCCTTCAGATGGGCCAAAACGGCAGCGGCATCAGCATCATGTGGAAAGAATACGGTATCCGTCTCAACTTCAAACCGACCATCATCGACGAAGATCACATCCGTCTCGAGCTCGAGCCTGAAGTTTCCACGATCGACTTCTCGAACGGCGTCCGTTTCAACGGTTTCGTAGTTCCGGCTCTCAAAACTCGCCGCGCCAAGACTGGCGTTGAGCTGCGCGATGGTCAGTCGTTCGCGCTCGCCGGCTTGCTCGACAACTCGGAACAGAAAACGTTGTCGCGCATTCCGATCGTCAGTGACATTCCGGTGATCGGCGCTCTCTTCAAATCGAAGTCATTCGAGAAGAAAGAGACCGAGTTGGTGTTCTTCGTCACGGCCCACATGGTTAAGCCGGTCAACACGGACGACCTGCCGAACCTGCGCGGTATCGACGGTCTGAAGGGCAACTCGCCGTTGGGCGTCGAGCCGAAGGGCGAAGGCATCTCGGGCCAGACTGGCTACAAGGTTTCCGGACAGAACGTTCAAACGCCGGCTCCGGCTCCCGCGGCGCCAGCGAAGGCTGAAGAGCAGAAGACCAAGTCTGCCGAAACGACCACGACGACCAGCAGCAGCGGATCCGTCAGCAGCGTTCGCACCAATCCCGGCCTGCCGGTCGCAAAGGCGGTACGCGTCGAGTTCAATCCGGAGAACGTTCGGCCCTGGTAATACCTTTTCGATTGAAATCTTCGTTTGTTCGTAGCAGAGGGGGGAAAGAACATGAAGAACAGATCAATCAAACAAGCGGGAACAAGGAAGCGTGAGCGAGGTTCAATTTTGGCGACGTCCGCAATCGGGATGTTGACGATCCTGCTGGCAGTGGGTCTGGGAGTTGATATCAGCAGGTTCTACCTTGCCAAAACGGAACTTCAGAATGCAGCGGATGCAGCGGCACTTGCCGCTGTGTCCGCTCTCGACACTTCGCCCAACGGCATTCACAAAGCTGTCGATAGGGCAGTGGCGAGTATGAACAAGTATGACTTCGATCACACGAGCGTGACTTTCCCCCGCGCGAACGTGATGTTTGCGGTCAACCTGGAGGGCGGCTACGTCAGCGAAGCGGCCGCATCGGCGCCGGGGCTGTCGCCCAAGATCCGTTTCATCAGAGTCACCACGCCTGAATCGGCAATCCCGGTTTCATTCGCAGTGTCAGTGCTCGGCAGCAGCAAGAACCTGACCGCGACGGCGACCGCTGGTCTGTCGGTGCCGCTGAACAGGTTCTGCAACTTCCTGCCTGTGTCAGTTATCGACTATGGCACTCCGATTTCACCTGGCAATACGTACACGTTCCGCGCCAGCTCGGGTACGTCAGTTTCGCCGGGCAACTATCAGATTCTCGCAGTCGCCGGAGAAGGTGGTAAGGACGTTCGTATCGGTATCGCGGCCGGCGTAGACAGATGCGCTGCTCCGGGCGAGGAATACGCCGTCGACACTAAACCGGGCGTGACCGCCGGCGCCGTGCGACAGGGACTGAACACTCGTTTTGACGACTATCAAACGTCGCAGGTAAATCCTGACGACATGCCGCCAGACAGCAATATCAAAGAGGGCATCGACCACAACAAGTACCTGAACCCGACGCCGAGTGATATTCAGAGGCCGAACCCGAATCACCCAGCCGTCGACGGACGCCGCATCGTGATCATCCCGATCGTGAAGCAGGACCAGTACGACCAGGGACGCAATGTCGTGAGGTTCGATCGTTTCGGGTTCTTCTTCCTGCAAACCAAGGTTGGCGGCGGAAGCGGCGGCGATCTCGTTGCCGAGTACATCGACGACATCGTTATCGGCCAGGGTGGATTCGATCCCAATGGCGCGCCGGCGAACGGCTTGATGGCGGTACCGGTCCTATACAAGTAAGGCGGCAACTATGATGCACCATCGAATAAGAAAGATTCGCAACATTCGACGCTCACGCCGCCTGCAATGGCTCAGTCGTTTTCGCCGTGATGAGAAGGGCGTGCAGCTTATTGAGACTGCGATCGTCGTCCCCATCATGTTGGTGTTGTTTGCGGGCGTCGCGGAGTTTGGCAGCTTCTTTTACGAGTACACCACGCTGTCAAAGGCTTCACGCGTCGGCGCCAGGTACCTGGCGTCGAAGTGCCGGAATAGCGAAACAATCAACTACGGAACCATTGCGAAGAATATCGTTGTCTACGGAAATCCCGGCGGAACGGGCGATGCCATTCTCGAGGGGCTAAGCGTAGACAACATCGAAATCACGTACTTGGGCGGTAGTACGGGTGTCCCCCACACCGTGACCGTGGGCATCGTCGGTTATCCGCACGAGCCAATTTTCGATCTCGGCGGGCTGCTCAACAACGACGATCTCTCGCTCGCAATCGACGTGAAGCCGAGCGCAACGATGCGTTACCTGCTAACCACGCCCTGTGTATGAAAGGCATAAGTATGCGGCGCCTTAAAACATGCAGAGACAATGAAAAAGGCTCAACGCTGGTTGAGTTTTCAATAGGTGTGTTGGTGTTTGCGACCGCGCTGTTCGCGGTCCTGGAATTCGGCAGAGCATTGTGGGCCCACAACGCATTGACTGACGCCGCCCGGCGTGGCGCCCGCTATGCAACGCTGCATTCAGCAACCGACGTCGACCAGGTCAAGAACGTCGTGGTCTATGGCAATCCTGCCGGCACGGGTAATCCGATGCTGCCGAACTTGAGCACCACGCAGGTTGACGTCGACTACAACAATTTCGGAATGAACGATGGGATGGTGACGGTGAGCATTGACGAGTATGAGTTCGAGTTGGTGATTCCGGTCGTCGGTACCAGCATCACGATGCCGAAATATTCGACGACGCTTACGGGTGAATGCGCCGGATTCATTCCCCTCAATGTTGCAGGCACATAAACGAAATCGGAGAGGTTGGACCCTCGATGCGTCATGAACCAGGTACTTTAGTCTTCGAATCCACTGCCGGGCGGCTCCGTGAGTAAGCCTGCCTGTCGCACATCGCGCCCGAGTGACATCGGCCTTGTGAGTTTTGCGATGTCCCGCCGTAAACCCCCGGCACTCTGTCAGTAATTTTCATTTCAGAAAGCCGCCGGCAGTGGGATCGAATGAACAAATAAGAGGAACAGATGACCGAACCAATTTCAGTAGTTGTGCTGAGCACCGGGCTCGAAAACTTCAAAGACATTCGGAAGGCTTTGACTGCCGAATCACGCGTGCAACTCCTCGCCGGCGGTAATGATGCCGATCAGCTTTACGAAGAGATTGTTCGCTTGAAACCTACGGCCGCGATCATCGCGCTGGGACCAAACGCCGACAACGCGGTGCGCTTCATCGAGCGTTTGAACGGCGAGTGCCCGAACACCGCGCTGATCTCCGCCGCGCAGGATGCTTCACCGGACTTGATTCTGAGAAGTCTGCGCGCCGGCGCGCGTGAGTTTCTGCGATTGCCGATCATCGCCGACGAGCTGCGCACGGTGCTGGATCGCGTGTCGGATTTTTCGACCAAGCAGGTTGAAGCACCGAAGAAGAAAGGCCGCATGGTCGCGGTCTTCTCGAGCAAGGGCGGATGCGGAACTTCGTTCATCGCGTCGAACCTTGCCGCCGCAACGTCGTCAAGAACCGTTCTCGTCGACCTGAACCTTCAGGCCGGCGACCTGCCGCTGTTCCTCGGATTGGAAGCGAAGTACTCGATCGCCGACATGGTCGAGAAACGGCAGCGTCTGGACGAATCGCTGATCAATAGCCTCGTCACTCCGCACTCCACCAATCTGTGGCTGCTCGCGGCGCCGCACGAGGCCGACTCGGCTGACGAGATCGAGCCGCAACACGTTTTCGAAGTCTTGCAGAAATTGCGCGAGCATTTCGACTACGTCGTACTCGATCCGCAACACACGTTCGATTCGATCACGCTGGCGGCGCTCGATCAATCCGACGAGATCATCCTCGTTCTTACGCTCGACATTCCGGCCATCCGCAGTACGCAACGAGCGCTCGAGATCTTCGACCGGCTGGGATACCCGCGCAAGAAAGTCCGCATCGTCGTCAACCGCTGGAGCAAGCAGATCGATCTCGACCTGCGCCAGGTGGAGAAGTTCCTTGGTGAACCGTGCATGGGTTATGTGCCCAGCGATTACCAGACGGCGGTTAGCTCGATCAATCTCGGTACGCCGCTCGTGCACGCGGAGCCAACCTCAAAAATCGCAATGGAGATTCGTCGCGTAGCTGAGCAGATGGCGCTCGGCATCGCGCCTATCGACCACTCGAAACAACGCCGTCCTTTCTGGGCTTCGCTGCTGAAGAAACAGTCGGCCCAACCGAATTTCAAACTGCAAGCCTCGATGGAGAAGGTCTAAGCGGCAGCCCCGCAGAGTGAGCA
>DASRIM010000378.1:0-4486 GCA_035649995.1 Pyrinomonadaceae bacterium
AAATTTCGAGCAACGAAAGCGGCGGTTGATGCGAACGCGTCAGTCTGCCGGCTGTAATCGACGTAATGCGGCGCGGAGACAGCGCTGCGTGGCAGGTTTAGCTTCGGCAGTTGATTGTGGATTACGACGACGCGGTCGGGATCCGCGACTGGAAGTTTGCGCAACAACACAGCGTCAACCACCGTGAACGTCGCGGTCGTTGCAGCAATGCCGAGCGCGAGTGTCAACACAGCGATAACGGTGAAGCCCGGTTTCCTGTGCAGCATCCGAGCGCCGTAGCGAATGTCTTTAAATAACGAATCCATCATGTTGATTTCCAATTGCCGATTGCCAATTGCCAATTTATTCCCCGTTCAGTGCCGTTCTTCCAATCGGCAATCGGCATTTGGCAATCGGCAATTCTTATTATTCATATCTGAGCGCCACCAGCGGATCGACCTTCGTCGCGCGACGCGCGGGGATAAAACAGGCGATGAAAGCGGCAGCCAGCAAGAACAGCGAAACAACGCCGAACGTCAGCAGATCGGTCGCTTCAACGCCTACAAGGAGCGATTTCATAAACCGTGTGACGGCCCATGAGCCTGCTAATCCGAGCACGACTCCCAGCAGCGCCAGTTTCATCCCGTGCTTCACCACCATCTTTAAAACGTCGAGCGCGCGCGCACCGAGCGCCATGCGAATGCCAATTTCCTGCGTGCGCTGCGTAACTGCGAACGCCATCACGCCGTAAATTCCAACCGACGCGAGCAACAGCGCTATTCCCGCAAAAATCGCGAGCATCACTGACGAGAACGAATACATCGCGATTGAAATCGATCGCACTTCCTCCATCGTGCGCACGTCGAACACAGGCTGGTCCTTGTCGATGGCCCATACCTGCTGCCTGAGCGCGGCGCCGAGTGACGCCGGATCAGCCTTCGTCTTCGCGACCAACAACATTGAAGTCCATCCATCCTGCGCGTGTGGCAAGTAGTACTCGGGAGTGACCGGCAAATTCAGATCGTGCTTCACGTCTTCGATAACACCGACAACCTGCATCCACGGCGCTTCTTCGAGTGTTCCTTCAAAGCGAATGCGTTTGCCGATCGGATCCTCGTTAGGCCAATGCTTGCGCGCGAGTGTTTCGTTGACGATCAGGACGGGCGGAGCACCTGCTTTGTCCTGGTCCGTAAAACCTCGGCCCTTGCTAAGTCGAATGCCCATCGCCTGGAAGTAATCAGGTGTGCTTACTCGATAACGTCCGATGTTCTCTTCGCCCGGCGCAGGCTCCGGCATGCCTTCAATCAAATAAGCATTAGATGAATTTGCGCCGCCGAGCGGGAGGTAATTGACAAAGGCTGCCGACTCGACACCGGGGTATGTTTTCACGCGTTGGAGAAGGTCGTTGTAAAAGGCCACACGCGAGGGCTCGTCCTTGTACTTCGCAACCGGCAACACGAGCTGCATCGTGAGAATGTTCTCTGGATTGAAACCGGCATTGGTCCTTAAGAGTGAAAGAAAACTGCGACCGAGCAGTCCTGCACACACCAGCAACACGAGCGAGAGTGCAACTTCAAAAACAACGAGGGAGCTTCGGACCGCATGCGAACGCCCTGATGTTTGCCGGCTTCCTTCTTTTAATGAATCGTTGAGATTGGGCCTCGAAGCTTGCAGTGCGGGGGCAAGGCCAAAAATAATCCCGCTAAACAGCGAAAGCCCGAGCGTAAAAGCAAGGACAGTGAAATTCAGACCGAGTTGATACCAACCCGGAGCGTACTTCGCTGCTTCACCGGGGTTCGAGGCCCGCAAAGCATCAATGCCCCAGAAACCAATCAGAACTCCGAGCGCGCCGCCGATTAACGCAACGATGATGCTCTCAGTCAGTAACTGGCGAATAATGCGCCAGCGACTCGCACCCAACGCCGCACGCAAAGCAATCTCTTTTTGACGTCCGCTAGCGCGAGCCAGCATCAGATTCGCAACGTTTGCGCACGCGATGAGGAGGACAAATCCGACTGCGCCCATCATCACCCACAGTGCGGTGTCGTACTGGCGGACCGTGTCAGCAACGACCGGATACACAGTTGCGCTCCAGCCTTTGTTCGCTTCTGGATACTGTTGTTCGAGTCGCGCAGTCACACTGCTCAGCTCGGCCTGCGAGCTTTCGATTGATACACCGGGTTTCAATCTTCCAATGACGTAGTAACTGTGGTTAACGCGGTTCTTAATCAACTCAGGCGTAAGTGATATTGGCGCATAGACCTCGGAGCCTTTCGGAAAGTTGAAACGCTCCGGCATTACTCCAACAACCGTGCGCACGACACTGTTGATTGTGATGGTCTTGTAAACGATGTTTGGATCACCGCCGAAACGTCTTTGCCACAGACTGTGAGTGATGATCGCAACGGCATCCTTGCCTGGTTGATTTTCTTCAGCCGTGAAATTGCGGCCCATGATCGGCTTCATGCCGAGCGCGTCGAAAAAGTTTGCGGTTACTAAAAAACCCTGGATTCGTTCGGGAGGATCGATGCCAGTGATATTGGCGCTCCACCAGCGATACAGAGCGAGTTGTTCATATGACTGGCTCTGCGCCCGCCAGTCGAGGTAGTTCGCCAGACTTACTTCGTTGTGGTCCATACCGCGGCTGGGCATGGAATCCCAGATCGTTACGACGCGATCGAGTTCTGGGAATGGCAGGGGTTTCAGAAGCAGCGCGTTGATCGCGCTGAAGATGGCAGTGTTTGCGCCGATGCCGATGGCGAGAGTGAGGACGGCGATAAGAGTGAAACCGGGTCTCTTCCAGAGATTCCTCAGTGCGTAGGTGATATCGCTTCGAAGACTCTCCATGATTCCTCCGATCTTCCGTTCTGCTCTGCGTTCCTCTGCGTATCTCTGCGTCCTCTGCGTTTAATCGACCGTTTACGCAGAGGACGCAGAGATACGCAGAGGAACGCAGAGTCAATCAGCAATGACGACCATCAGCGCGGCATCGTCGTCGAAGCTGTCACTGCAAAATTGCGTCACCTCGTTATGAATGATCGTTCGCAGCTCGGCAGCGTTGCGGCCGCGGTAGGCCCTCACACACTCCAGCAACCGCTCCTCGCCGAACTCTTCACCCGACGCATTCCGCGCTTCAGTAACGCCGTCGGTAAACAGCAACAGCTTGTCGCCCTCGTTAAACTTGACTTGTCTCTCCGTGTAATTCGAATCGGTAAACGCGCCGATGACTCGTCCGCCATCCTCGAGCCTGACGCACTCGCCATTACGTCGCATCAAAATCGGCGGATTGTGTCCGGCGTTGGTAAAAGTCAGCGTGCGATTAGGGACGTCGAGGTATCCGTAGAAGCAACTAATAAACTTGCGCAACGGCGTGTTGCCGCACATCAATCTATTCAACTTGTCGCACAGCTCGCTGGGGGAAATATTTTCCGAAACAAGCGACTTCAACGCAGCCTGCATGTTCGACATCAACAGCGCTGCCGGAAAACCTTTGCCTGCGACATCAGCAACACAAAGCGCCGCGTGTGATTCGTCGACTTTGAAAGCCGTCAAATAGTCGCCGCTGACATCGTGTGCTGCCTGCCATGCACTTGCGAGATTGAAACCGTGAAGGTTCGGCATTCTGCGTGGCATCAACCCACGCTGAATCTCGCGAGCTTCGTTGAGTTCGATCTTGAGTTGTTGTTCGCGACACTGTTCTTGCCTGCGCGCACGTCCGTGCTCAACCTGAGTCCTCAACTTGCGCAACAGTCCGGAGTTTTCCCATGGCTTCTGAACAAAGTCGCGCACGCCAAGCCGCATCGATTCGACTGCGAGATCGACGGTGGCCCAGGCAGTCATCACGACAATGGGCAAGTCGTGATCGAGCGCCTGAATCCGGGAGATGAGATCGAGACCTTCTTTTCCTGATGTGGTGTCGCGCGCGTAATTGAGGTCCATCAACACCAGATCGAATTTCTGTTGCTTGATCGCGTCGAGCACTGCCGCAGGCGAGTCCGCTGCTTCCGTTTGATAGCCAGCGTTTTTGAGGAGAAGTCGTAACGCTGCGCGCACATCGGGCTGATCATCGGCGATGAGAGTGCGTGGAATTTGAGCTGTTACTGTATTCATGACTTCCTAACCTCTATACCTGGGTCGCCATAGGCAGACTTGTGACGTCAACGTTTCACGCCTAAACGATCCACGTTCGTTACTGGCCTATTGAGCAACTACAGGGAAAATTTTAATCGGCCGGCGCGCGCACGCGCTCAATCAGAGGCGGTTAATACGCTGCTCCTGTCTTCTGCTCCTGCTCCTGATTAACAATCCAGCCGTCTTCAAGGCGCACGATCCGATTGCCGTAGGCCGCATTGGTTTCCGAGTGCGTCACCTGAACAATCGTCGTACCTTCGTCATTTAAGCGCTTGAACATGTCCATGATCTCTTTGCCCTGGGCCGAGTGCAGATTTCCTGTTGGCTCGTCGGCAAGGATGATTCGCGGACTTGCAACAACTGCACGAGCGATGCC
>DASRIM010000379.1:0-8448 GCA_035649995.1 Pyrinomonadaceae bacterium
AGGCTCAAGCCGGGCGTCACAGTTGAACAGGCGAAAGCGGATCTCGATCTCCTCTCGCGACAGATCGAGCAGCAGTCGCCGGAATCAAACACCAACGTGATCTTCAACGCCGTGTCGATGCACGAAGACGTCACGCGCGACTATCGCCCGGCGCTGCTCATCATGCTCGGTGCCGTCGGCCTCGTGCTGCTGATTGCGTGCGCGAACGTCGCGAACCTGTCTGCTCGCCCGTGCGACTGCGCGACGAAAAGAGATCGCGATTCGAATGGCGCTCGGTGCAAGCCGCAGCCGGATCGCCGCGCAACTGTTAACCGAAAGTGTTCTGTTGTCAGTGGCCGGCGGATTGTTCGGTTTGCTGCTTGCGACTTGGGGCATGGACTTGCTCGTCGCTTATGGACCAGCAAACGTGCCGCGACTACGCGCCGTCAGTCTCGATCGTTACGTGCTGTTCTTCACGCTCGGCGTTTCGACGTTGACCGGCGTCGTGTTCGGTCTTGCTCCTGCGCTGCACGCTTCGAGGCCCGATCCGGGCAACATGTTAAAAGACGCGGGCCGCGGTTCGTCGCACAGTGGACGCAACTGGATGCGAAGCGGGTTGATCGTGTCGGAGGTCGCGTTGTCGTTGATGCTGCTCGCGGGCGCCGGCCTCTTGATCAATAGCTTCTGGCGCCTGCTGCACACGGATGCGGGCTTTGACGGCAAAGGTGTGCTCGCGCTCGACATTCCACTGAACAGAACGAAGTACACAACGCCGGAGCAGCGTTCCGCCGCGTTTGAACAACTCGTCGCGCGCATGAAGACCATTCCCGGAGTGCGCGATGCTTCCGTAGTCAGCAACGTTCCGCTGACCGATTTCGACGAAGAGCTCAGTTTCCAGGTCGAGGGACGCGAGCCGTACAAACCCGGCGAAGAGGCGGCCTCGGATTACACGGTCATCGGCAACGACTACTTCCGCACGATGCAGATCAACGTGCTGCGTGGCCGAGTGTTCACGAGCCAGGACACCGCAACGTCGCCTCGTGTCATCATCGTCAGCGATGCTTTCGTCAAACGTTATTTCCCAAACGAAGAGCCTATCGGCAGGCGAATCATCTTCGATGGTCCAAACAAAGTCCCGCGCGAGATCGTGGGCGTCGTCGGCGACGTTCGGCGTAACGGTCTCGACGTCGACGTCGAACCGGAGATGTACGTCCCACACATCCAGAAACCTGAGCGAAGGTTGAATGTCGTAATACGAACCGACCACGAAGACGCATCACAACTCGCGCCGCTTGCACGCGCTGAAGTGAAAGCTTTCGATCCAAACCAGGTGGTCTGGCGCGTGCAAACGCTGCAACAACTGTTCGGCGCGTCAGTAGCTGCGCGCCGCTTCAACATGGTCCTGCTCGGGATCTTCGCGAGCGTCGCGCTCGTGCTCGCGGCGGTCGGGCTTTATGGCGTGATGAGTTACTCGGTCAGCCGGCGAACGCAGGAGATCGGTATTCGCATGGCGCTGGGCGCGAAGCGCGTGGATGTTCTGCGTCTGGTCGTGCGGCAGGGAATGACGATGACGTTGATCGGTCTCGTGCTCGGACTTGCCGGCGCCTTTTCACTGTCGCGCGTCATGATTGGATTGCTTCACGGAGTCTCTCCTACTGATCCACTCACGTTCGCAGGTGTCTCGATCGTCCTCCTGGCGGTGGCGTTGCTCGCGTGCCTGATCCCCGCACGCCGGGCCACGCGCGTCGATCCCATCGTGGCCCTAAGGGCAGAATAAACGTTCCTGGCATATTCCTGTTGGCGGGCCGCTTTGGTACGATGAATCGGCCCTAGCTGATCTCTACCGATTCCCCTCAGGAGGTTTAGCAATTCGTGAAGACTGGACCAGCCGTTCTTGCGGCGATCGCCGCCGTCATTCTGTTAACTGTTTCCCCTACTCCCGCGCAACGTCCGCAGCCGGAGCCTGCACAGCCTGGCACGTTCGAGGCTAAAGTCGAAAGCTATCTGGAAGCGTCCGGCTACGAGTTTCACAAGGTGAAGAGCAACTCGTGGTACCTGCTCGTGCCGGGCAAGGAAATGAGCCAGATCAGAATCATCCTCGGCGCCGGCCCGAGTTCGATCGCAATGGGCGCCGTCGTAGTCCCCAAGCGCAACCTGAACATCACGGCTGACTCGCTGCAAAAGCTTATGAAGCTTTCTTACGATCTGAATTACGTGCGCGTCTGCATCGATTCAGACGACGACCTGATCGTGATTTCGCAGCTCAAGGACCGGTGGCTCAGCGCGGCCGAGTTTAAGAGCACGATCGATATCGTCGCGGGCGCCGCGGATCGCGCGTACGGCGTCATGCGGCCGTATCTTGCTAAGCAATAACTTGATGAACTTACGTCTTGCCGTTACCTGTCTATTGCTCCTTTCCTTCGCTCTCAATCTGCGCGGACAGGAGCAGGACCAGGAGGTCGTGCGAATCACAACGAACCTGGTCCAGGTGGACGTGGTCGTTACGAAAGACGGCAAACACATCGTCAATCTCAAACCGGAAGACTTCGAAATCCTCGAAGACGGACGCCCGCGGCAGATCACCAGCTTCGCTTACGTTTCCACCAGCGGTCCGCCGCCCGACACTGTCGTCACAACAAACAACGCCGAATCGCCAGTCGTAATTCCGAAGCCGCCGCTGCCGAAAGAGATCAAACGCACGGTGGCGATCGTCGTCGACGATCTCGGCATGTCGTTTCAGACCATGGCGAACCTGCGGACGTACCTGACGAAGTTTCTAAACGAAAATGTCCGGCCCAACGATCTGATCGCGATCATTCGCACCGGCGGCGAGGTTGGCGCGCTCCAGCAGTTCACGTCGGATGCGCGCGTGCTGGCGAACGCGGTTGCCGATCTCAAGTGGAACCCGTGCAGCCGCGTGGGCGCGAGTGTCCTGAGCCCGGAACGAGCGCTAGTCGTTGCGAATCCTCCAGAGGCGCAGATGCAAGGCCGGGTACCGCCGGACCGATCGCCGAGCAGCGCGCAGGTCAGCAGGCCGGTTGTGAGCAACGAATCGAATCCGTGTTCGGTCGGCAGTTCGGTCGCTTATTCGATCAATGCGCTTCGTTTCGTCTTGCGAGGGATGCGCGAGCTGCCGGGCCGCAAGTCGATGATGATCATCTCCGACAACTTGCCACTCGAACGGCAGGAGGCGACGGCGGTTGACTTCGGATTCAAACGGCCCGTCAGAGAAGACGCGAACCTGATCGACGTCTGGACGCAGTCGACGAGCTATCGAGACAGCATGCACAGCCTCGGCGAGCTCGCGATTCGCGCCTCAGTCGTGATCTACGGGATCAGTTCACAGAGATTGCAGACGATTGGAGCTACGCCTGCCGACGAGATCTCGTTTCCTCCGCAACACGCGAGACGGCGGCCCGATCAGCGCGACCCGCTGACGAACCTCATCAACACTCGATCCACCGAGTTGCAACGAAACACCGACGGCGCTGAACTCATAGCGAAACAGACGGGCGGGTTTGTCGTGCACAACAAGAACGACTTCGGCTTCGAACGCGTGTTTGAAGATCAGAGCGGTTATTACCTGATCGGTTATCGCCCCGCGAGCACGACGTTCGATCGTCGCTTTCATACGATCCAGGCGCGCGTCAAACGCGGAGGCATGACGGTGCGGACGCGCGGCGGGTTCTTCGGCGTGACCGGAGACGAATCGCGCGCCGCCCAACCTACGGATCGAATAGACCGCGCACTGATTTCACCCTTCGCCGAGAATGGGATCGCCGTCCGCGTGGCCACGTATTTCGCAAACGATCCGGCGCGAGGTTCTCTGTTGCGAGTCTTCGTAGGGCTCGACGCGAAGGATCTAACATTCACAGTCGAACCTGATGGAACACACGTCGCCAAATTCGATTTGAGCGGCGTCCTGTTTGGCGAAAACGGCGCGGTGGCGAACCGGCAGGACCAAAGCGGTATGCTGCGTTTGCGCGGCCGGCCTTACGAACGCGCGCTCCGTGAAGGAGTCATTTACGGGTTCGACTGGGCGTTGAAACAGACCGGCGCGTTTAAGCTTCGGGTGGCGTTGCGCGATGCGGCGTCGCAAAAAGTCGGCGCGTCCGGACAGTTGATCAGCGTGCCGAAGCTTGATAACGGCGAGTTGGCGTTGTCGGACATACTGCTTTTGGCAGAACAGCAGGCGCCGGCTGACGATAATCAGCACAGCGCGCTCGTGACGCGGCGTTTTCCGCGGGGGACGTCGTTGGCTTTTGGCTACACGATCTATAACGCGAGTCTCGACAAGTCGACGCGGTTGCCGAAACTAAGCACGCGCACGCTCGTCTTTCGCGACGCGGTGAAGATCTACGACTCCGGCGCCGCAGTCGTAAACATGGATGGGCAAACGGACCTGCAACGAATCTCCGCCGGCGCGCGACTGCGACTCGGCCCCGCACTCACACCCGGCGAATACGTCGTCCAGATCGTCGTCGAAGATCAATCGAGCAAACGCTCGGTCACGAAACTGACGCAGTTCGAGGTACGGTAACTCTTGTGCCTCTTGTGGTTACATGATCCCACGGAAACAGCGGCTACTGGAGTTCGTCAGTCTCTCGCTTTTGATCGGTCTCGCGGCGGCCGTCGGCACGATCATATTTTTCGGCTGGCTCTCGGATGAAGTTCTCGACGGCGAGACGCGTCACTTCGACGAGGTCACGCGCGAAGCCGTCCATCAACTCGCATCGCCCGCAATGACGACCGCCATGCGCGGCATCTCGTTTCTCGGCTCAACGCTCTTCCTCCTCCTTGCCACGACCGCAGTCATCATCTGGTTTGCACTACGAAAGTGGGGACGCGAAGCAAAGCTCTTAGCCATCACGATGGTGGGCGCATCGTTGCTGAACGTGAGTCTGAAACTCGCGTTCAAGCGTTCGCGGCCACTTCCATTCTTCGACTTGTTCCCGCCGGAGTCGTACAGCTTCCCGAGCGGACACGCACTCACAAGCGCCTGTTTCTTCGGCGCGTTCGCGGCGATCCTCAGCGCGCGCATCAAGAGCAGGCGCGTGCGCGTCGTGGTTTGGATCCTGGCGACGACGATGTTTCTGCTGATTGGCTTCTCGCGTATCTATCTCGGCGTGCACTACACCACGGACGTTATCGCCGGATTCGCCGCCGCGTTGATCTGGATACTCGTGGTGAGATTTGTGGAGATGCAGTTGCGGCGCCGCAGACGACGCGTAACCGGGGGCCGCGAAGAATCATTGTGACGGAACGCGGAAACGCATCTCGACGGAGAGCCCGCCTTCGGGAGCATTCGCCGCGCGTATCGTCCCGCCGTGCATTCGCACCGCACGTTCAGTGATGGCGAGTCCGAGGCCGGTGCCGCCGCCGCTCTGGCGATCGCGCGCGTCTTCGGTTCGATAGAACGGACGAAAGATCTTCTCGAGTGATTCAGCGGGCACGCCGCGACCGCGATCTCTGACGCTGATGACCGCGAAGTTATCGCCGGCGCCATTTTGTTTGCGCAGCGCCACTTCGACTGCCGTGCCTTCGGGCGTGAACCTCACTGCATTGCGCACAACGTTCTCGACAGCGCTGCGAAGCAGGTCTTCGACGCCGTTGATCGAACACTTGTCAGTCGCAACCACCTGAACTGATCGATTCAAACTGCGCGCCTCGAAATCCGCGTCGTCCGAAACCTCACGCACCAGCTCCGCCAGATCGACTTCGCTGCGGCGGCGGCCGTCAGTTCCGCTTTCGAGCCGCGTCAGCGTGAGCAACTGGCTGATCATCTCGTTGAGGTTCTCGGCCTCGCGCTCGATGCGATCGAGCGCGCCATTCGCTTCCGGTCCTGAACGCTGGCGGGCCAGGCCAAGCGCGACGCCCAGACGAGCCAACGGGGAACGGAGCTCGTGTGAAATGTCGCCGAGCAGACGTTGTTGTGCTTTCACCATCGACTCGAGCCGTTCGGCCATGACGTTGAAGTCGCGTCCGAGCTGGCCCACCTCGTCACGCCGCTTCGCGAGATTGGTGGTTACGCGCGCGCTGAGATCGCCTTCGGCGAGTTGATTGGTAGTGGTTCGAAGTTTGAAAAAGGGCGTGGTTAGATAACGGGCCAACCAGTAACAAAAGATGCCGCCGATAACGAGGATAATGACCAGGCGGATCGCCTGCGTCTGCCACAGGCTCTGAAATGGGGGACGCGGAATGTGCGCGACGTACGTGTAGCGTTGCCCTTTTGCGCTGACGATGGGACGCGCTACGAGTGTGCCCGGACCGGCGAACTCGAATTCGAGATCACGGCTCTGGGCCACTCTTGCAATCAAATCAGGCGCGCCCGGCGGAACGTTACGCCCGGACAGCTCGCGCCCGCTCTCGTCAAACAAAGTCCCGTTGACGCCGGTATTTTTCTCCGTCGCTTGCAGCGCGGAACTGAGCGCCGGCGATCCTGACTGTTCAAAGACTTCAGCCGCCTTTTGCGCGTTTGCGCCAGTTTGGGCCAGGTCACGCCAGGAACGTCGCGTCGGCGTCGGACGCGTCAGCGCGATCGCCGCAAAGAACGCGACGTTGATGACGATCATGGCGAGCCAGAACCAGATAAAAATCTTCAGGTACAGGCTGCGAAAGGGGATCTTCATTCGGGTCTTTCCGTGGGAACGCCGTAGATGTAACCTACGCCGCGAATCGTCTTGATTCGTTCGAGGCCGTTCAACTGGTGGCCCAACTTCTTGCGCAGATTGCTGACGTGCATGTCGATGCTGCGATCGAACGGCGACAACTCGCGTCCTAAAACTTCCTTCACCAGATCTTCTCGTTTCACGATCTGCCCGGCGTTGCGCAGCAGTATCTCGAGCAAATCGTATTCGACGCCGGTGAGCTCGACTAGTTCGCCGCCGCGGCGAACGTTGCGCGTGTTGCTGTCGATTTCAATGTCGCCGATCTTGATCGTTTCGCGCGACGTGGTCGTTGCTTCGGCGGGCTGTGCGCGTCTCAGTACGGCGCGGATTCGAGCGACGAGCTCGCGCGGGTTGAAAGGTTTCGGAAGGTAATCGTCGGCGCCGATTTCGAGGCCGACAATGCGATCGACGTCGTCGCCGCGCGCCGTTAGCATCAACACTGGAATGCGTGAACGAGCGCGAATGCGGCGCAGCACGTCGAAGCCGTTGGTCCCCGGAAGCATGACGTCGAGCACAACTAAATCATGCTCGTCCGACAAGGCGCGATCAACGCCGCGCTCGCCGTTATGAATCGCCTCAACAGCGTAACCCTCGGGCTCGAGGTACTCACCGACCAGCTCGCAAAGACCGACGTCGTCGTCAATTACAAGAACACGTTCCATTGGTTGCTCTGCGAGATTACAAGACATATCAACTTCCCCTGGCAAGCTGCCGACCTATAGCAGCCGACCTATAGCAAGCCAAGTCGCCCGGAATCCTACACGAAGCCCGTCGTTTCGTGCGTAAAGAAGTGTCAATCCCAATCTCGCGATAACTGACAAAACTTTACAATCCGTTGACAGACTCTTTACGCCCGTTTTGAGTACAATCCGGCCTCAAGCTGGGGCGAAACGCTCTATTTCCGCGCCATTAGCAAAAGCCGTTCGAAGGAGCTTCGGGATGAAGAGAATAATGTTGGCTATCGCCCTCTGCGCATTTGGGCTTACGGGCCTGGCAAGTGCGCAACAGCGCAATGGCTCGTTGAGGGGCCAGGTGCTGGACGAGTTGGGCGGCGCCATCGTGGGCGCTACCGTGACGGCAATCGATTCGGGCGGCGTGGAAAAGAGCACGGTCACAAACGACGCGGGCAACTACACCATCAGCGGTCTCGCGCCCGGCAAGTACACTCTACGCGCCATCAACGCCGGCTTCGCGATGTATGAAAATGCGGAAGTCGAAGTCGTCGCCGGCAAAACCGAGCAGCTCAACGTCACTCTGAAAGTCGCGATCGAGGAACAGAAGGTCACGATCGCCGCGGATAGCCGCGAGTTGAGCGTCGAGCCTGAGAACAACGCCGGCGCGGTCGTGTTGAAAGGCGAAGACATCGATGCGCTTCCTGACGATCCCGACGATCTCGCAGCCGCGCTCCAGGCGTTGGCTGGTCCATCCGCCGGACCCAATGGCGGCCAGATCTTTGTCGACGGTTTCACCGGAGGACGTCTGCCGCCGCGCGCGTCCATTCGCGAAGTGCGTATCAACTCGAATCCGTTTTCAGCCGAGTTTGATCGGCTCGGCTTTGGCCGCATCGAGATCCTGACCCGCCCAGGCACGGATCGCTATCGCGGCCAGGTCTCATTCAACTTCAACGACGATGCATTGAACGCGCGCAACCCGTTCGCCACCACGCGTCCGCCGATTCAAACGCGAGCATATGGCGGCAACTTTGGAGGTCCAATCGTAAAACGGAAGGCCTCGTTCTTCGTCGACTTCGACAAGCGCGACATCGACGACGAGACGCTCATCGTCGCCAAAGTGCTCGACG
>DASRIM010000380.1:0-7956 GCA_035649995.1 Pyrinomonadaceae bacterium
AGCATCGCGCACAAGATCGCCGTGGTGCCTGAAGGATTCAACGTCAATCCGAAGATGGTGGGCCAACTGGCGCGCCGCGCAAAGATGGGCGACGGCGCCGCGCCGCTCGATTGGGCGTTTGCGGAGTCTGTTGCGTTTGGATCGCTGGTGCTCGAAGGGACGCGCGTGCGTTTGAGTGGACAGGACAGTGGACGCGGCACGTTCAGCCAGCGGCATGCTGTGTTGTACGACACGCAAACCGGAAAGGCATGGGCGCCGCTTTCGGAGTTGCGATCGGAGTCGAATCCTGAGGCGCGATTTGATGTGTACGACAGTTCGTTGTCGGAAGAGGGCGTTCTCGGTTTTGAGTACGGTTACTCGGTGGTTGCGGAAAACGCGCTCGTTGCGTGGGAAGCGCAGTTTGGGGATTTTGGGAATGGTGCGCAGACGATCATCGACCAGTATATCGCTGCTTCCGAAGACAAGTGGAAACAGAAGTCGCGAGTGGTGATGCTGTTGCCGCACGGTTACGAAGGGCAGGGGCCTGAGCACTCGAGCGCGCGGCTCGAGCGCTATCTACAGCTCTGTGCGGAGAACAATCTTCAGGTTTGTTATCCGACGACGCCCGCGCAGTATTTTCATTTGCTGCGGCGGCAGGTGCGGCCGGGGATGGAGCGGCCGCTGGTCGTGATGACGCCGAAGAGTCTGCTTCGTTTGCCGGCGGCTTCGTCGACGATCGACGAGCTCGCGAACGGTGGGTTCAGGCCGTTGATTGACGACGCGGAGATTCCGGATGCCGCGGCGGTCAGGAAGATCGTGCTGTGTTCGGGCAAGCTGTATTACGACTTGATCGAATCGCGGAAGAAGACGCCTGAGCCGCGGGTGGCGATCGTGCGGTTGGAACAGTTCTATCCGTTTCCGCTGCGGGCAATTCGGGAGACGCTTGATCGGTACGCAAACGCTCGCGAACTGATTTGGGCGCAGGAAGAGCCGCAGAACATGGGCGGGTGGACGTTTATGCAGGAGCGGCTCGAGAACCTTCTGCCTGCGTGTCAGCGGCCGCGATACGTCGGGCGCACGGCCTCGGCGAGTCCCGCGACCGGTTCGTACAGTATTCACCAAAAAGAGCAGACCCAAATCGTCGCCGACGCCTTGTCCGTGTCTGCTGACGAGGTGAAGCCCGTTACCAGTCCACCCCATCGCGCCGACGTCGGGATCACTTCATAAGCGCACAACTTCCTGTTGTGTTTCCCGCTTGCGCGAGACTCATTAAAATAGGAATTCTACGAATCTCTTCTACATGTGACTGGCGCTGGCGGGGGAGTCATGGAACAGGAGTTTCTTGAGCTTTGTCGGGGTCGGGGGTGGTAGAGGCTAACAGTCGCTGTCGCTCGAAGTGCTCTGCGATCTCTTCCGCGGTTTTTCTGCCTACGAACGGCGTCAGCTCGGAAACTCCCGCTCGCGAAATTCTCTGAATCGAACCGAAGTGCCGCAACAGTCTGCCCTTCCGTTTGTCGCCAACACCCGGAATCGCCGTCAACTCCGAAGTGAAATCCCGCAGCTCGCGGCGCTTGCGGTGATACGTGACTGCGTAACGATGCGTCTCGTCGCGGATCATTTGCAGCAGACGCAGGATCAGCGAATGTGAATCGAGATAGATCGGCTCGTCTTCGCGCCCCTTCATCAGCAGATACGCAACATCATTGTGCCGTTGCGGCGGCTTGACGACCCCAACCATCGGAATCGCTTCCAGCCCGAGCTCACTCATCGCCAGCCCCGCTGCCGTGAGCTGAGCCTTCCCGCCGTCGATGACGATCAGATCCGGCAGCGGTTTTCCTTCCTCGAGCAGCCTGCGATACCGCCGCGTCACGACTTCATGCATCGACGCAACGTCGTTCGCACCTTCCACGCTTCGAATCCGAAACTTGCGATACTCGGAACGATTCATCCGCCCATTGTCGCAAACGACCATGCCCGCAACGTTCTCGGCGCCCTGAATATGCGAGATGTCAAACGACTCGATGCGCGCAGGAAAGTGCGGCAGCTCCAGCGTCTCCTGAAGTTCTTCCAGGACGCGTTTCATGTCCGGCTTGAGCACGCGGAAGCGCTGCTCAAACGCGAGCTTCGCATTTTTATCGACGAGGTCGATCATGTCGCGCTTTTCCCCGCGCTGCGGATCGTAGATGCGAACACGCCGCCCCTTCCGGGTCGTCAGCGCCTTCTCCAGCAGCTCGCGATCGTGAAAATCGACCGGCACGTAGATCTCGCGCGGCACGTAATCGGACGCGTAGTATTGGGCCAACACTTCGCTGAGAAACTCCGCCGGATCGAAATCGTCTTCCGGCAAGTCTTCCCAGAAAAACTCGCGGCGGCCCACGATGTTTCCCTCACGCATGGTGAACAACTGCAACGCGAGCCGCTGTCCTTCACGGTAGTAACCAAAGATGTCGATATCGCTTTCCGAAGTCGTCGCCATCTTCTGTTGTTCGGAAAGCCGGATGACTGTCTTGCGCAGGTCGCGATACTTCGCGGCGAGCTCGTAACGCATATCTTCCGACGCTTCCAGCATGCGCTCCTCGAGCGTGTCCGCGAGCTCTTTGTTGCGTCCTTCGAGCAGGAGCCTTACGTCGCGCACCGCTTCCTGATATTGTTCGGGCGTGCATAGCCCTTTGACGCACGGTCCGAGGCAGCGTTTGATGTGATACTCGAGACAGGGGCGCGGCGCTTTGCCGTCGATCTCGATGTCGCACGTGCGCAGTTGAAAAGTGCGGTTGATTAGGTCGATGGTCCGGCGCGCGAGGCTGGCGGGCAGAAACGGACCGAAGTAGAGCGCGCCGTCGCGTTGCACGCGCCGAGTGATGACGACTTTCGGAAACGGTTCGTTGATCGTGAGTTTCAGGTGCGGGTACGACTTGTCGTCCTGAAGTTTGACGTTGTAGCGCGGTTTGTGTTGTTTGACGAGACTCGCTTCGAGGATCAGCGCCTCGACTTCGTTGTCGGTGACGATGAACTCGAAATCAGCAATCTGTCCGACGAGTGCATCGGTCTTGCGATCGAACGGCCGCGCGCGGAAATACGAACGGACACGGCTGCGCAGGTTCTTCGCCTTTCCGACATAGATCACCTTTCCGGCGGCGTCTTTGTGGAGATAGACGCCGGATGAGCGCGGGACCTCTTTCAGTTTTTCTTCGAGGGGCACAACACTTGAGATTCTAGCTTACATGGATTTCCCACTTAAACTGCCGGCCAACAAACCGTTCGACGCCGTGGGTTTTGGGCTCAACGCCGTCGATCATCTCATCGTCGTGCCGGAATATCCGGCGTTTGACACGAAAATACGGCTGCTGGCGCACAAACAGTCCGCAGGCGGCCAAACCGCGTCTGCGATGGTCGCACTACAGCGGCTCGGTCTGAAGACGGCTTACGCCGGGCGCTTCGGTTCTGATCCGGAAGGACTTTTCGGCCTCGCAACACTGAAAGAAGACGGCGTCAACGTCGATTATGCGCAGGTCGTCGACGGCGCAACGAACCAGATCGCCTTCATCACGATCGACGCGCGAAACGGCGAGCGGACGATCGTTTGGGACCGTGACGATCGTCTTGCGTATACGCCTGAAGAAGCGCCCGTCGAGTTTGGAACGATCGGCCGCGTGCTGCATCTCGACGCTCACGATCCGCGCGCGTGTTTGCGGCTCGCGCAAGCTGCGCGCGACGCCGGCACGATCGTCTCGGCCGATATCGACAACGTTTACGACGGCTTGCCCGAGTTGCTGCCGTTTATCGACATTCTGATCGGCTCGAAGGAGTTTCCGCGCCGCGTCACCGGCATCACGGGCGAACGGGCGGCGTTGATGGAGCTGAAGGCGCGATACGGTTGCGCGATCGTCGGCATGACGATTGGGACTGCCGGCGCGGTCGTCTATTGCGACGGACAGTTTCTCGAATCACCGGCGTTCGAGGCTCCGGGAGGCTGCAAAGACACGACCGGCGCCGGTGACGCGTTTCACGGCGGGTTACTTTACGGTCTGCTGCACGGCGACGAAATCGAAACGAGTATGCTGTACGGCAACGCCGTCGCCGCAATGAAGTGCAGCGCCCTGGGCGCGCGCACGGCGTTGCCGACGAAGCCGCAGCTTCAAGAGTTCCTCAAGACACGATAGCCGTGATATAAAACTGTCCGCTCGCCATCAGAGAATCCGCAATTCTCAACAATTCAGCAGAGGGTGACTATGAAACTCGTTCTTCTCGTAGTGAGTGCGCTGAGTGCGTTGCTCTTGAGCCTGGCCCCTGTCCAACAGCCCGTCGTAGCCGATGTCGTGCTTAAAAACGGCAATGTCTACACGGTAGATTCAAAGTCGCCGCGCGCACAGGCAGTTGTGATAACGAAAGACCGGATCGTTTACGCCGGTTCGAATGAGGTCGCGCAGAAGTTTGTGGGAGCCAAGACTCGCGTCGTCGATCTGAAAGGCGCCACTGTCCTGCCCGGCTTTGCCGACGCGCACCAACACCTCTCCGGCGTCGGTATGCGCGAGATGACGTTGAATCTCGAAGGCACGACGAGCCTCGAAGACTTTCTCGCGAAGGTGAAGGCGCGAGTGGACCAGACGAAACCGGGCGATTGGGTCACCGGACGCGGGTGGATCGAAACGCATTGGAAACCGCCCGTATTTCCGACTCGCTGGGACCTCGACAAAGTCGCTCCTAACCATCCCGTGATTCTCAATCGCGCCGACGGACACGGCTCCGTGGCGAACAGCGCGGCGTTGAAACTCGCCGGCATCGACAAGAACACGCCGAGTCCGTTCGGCGGTGAGATCTCGAAAGACAAACAGAGCGGCGAACCCAACGGCATGTTGCTCGATGCCGCGCAGGGTCTCGTGCGCCGCCGCATCCCGCCGACTTCGCGTGAAGACGCCGAACGCGCGGTCGTGCTCGGCGTAAAGCGAAACATCTCGCTCGGCTGGACGCAGATCCAGGACGCGGGCGGGAGTTACAACGACGTCGACATCTTCAAGAAGCTTTACGCCGCGGGAATGATCAAGCTGCGGATCTACAAAGCCGTTCATGGTCCGGGAGCGAGTGCGACGCGCTTGCTGAACGAAGGCCCAACGATCGGCGCGTTCGATAACCGGTTCACGTTCAGAACAATCAAAGTCGTTTCGGACGGAGCGCTCGGTTCGCGTGGCGCGGCGCTGCTCGACCCGTATTCAGACAAAGACGACACGTCGGGATTTTTAACGGTGAAAGCGGAAGATTTGCGGCCGATGCTCCTCGACGCGCTGCGTAAAGGCATTCAAGTCGAAACACACGCGATTGGCGATCGCGCGAACCGTTTCATCCTGGATGAATACGAAGCTGCTTTGAAGGCGGTGCCGGCGAACCAACGAAAGGTTGCGGATCCGCGTTGGCGCGTGGAGCACGCGCAGATCGTGAATCCCGTCGACATTCCGCGGTTCGCGAAGCTCGGAATCATTCCGTCGATGCAGCCGTCGCACGCGATTGGCGATCTCTTCTTTGCGCCAAGCCGTTTGGGTATCGCGCGCCTTGAAGGCTCGTACGCGTGGGAGACTTTCATCAAGTCAGGCGTGGTTGTCGCGGGCGGATCTGATGCGCCGGTGGAACGCGGCGAGCCGATGATCGAGTTCTACGCCGCGGTCGCACGCAAGGACCAGAAGGGATTTTCCGGCGAGGGTTGGCATCCGGAAGAAGCGGTGACGCGCGAACAGGCGTTGAAGATGTTCACGCTGTGGGCGGCGTACGCTGCGTTTGAAGAAAAGCTGCGCGGCTCGATCGAAGTTGGGAAACTCGCGGACCTGACGATCCTCTCCGCCGACATCATGACGATTCCCGCGCCGGAGATACTGAAGACGCGCTGCGTGATGACGATTATCAACGGCGAGATCGTTTACGAGGGAAGTTAAGTGCTTAAAACATTTATTCTAACGGCCGCAGTGCTGTGTTTTTATGCTCAACAGCCGGTCGATACAACTGTCAGTTTGAGCATGATCGTCACGGACAAAGACAACAAACGCGTCAACAATATCCGCAACGATCAAATCCGCGTTTTCGAAGACAAAGTCGAACAGACAATACTGAGCATTGAGGCTGATTCCCGCCCAGTTGACTACGGCATCGTCATCGACGCGTCGGGATCGTTCAGAACACGGTTCGTTTTAGCGCTCGACGCGGTGACACTGATCATCAAGAAGAAGCGGCCCGCTGATGAGGTCTTCATCGAGCGGTTCATCAGCAACGACAAGATTGAGAGGTACCACGACTTCACTACCGATGCCGACGCGCTGATTAAATCGCTCGACAGTTTCAAGATCGAAGGCGGGCAGTCCGCGGTGATTGATGCTCTCTACACGGCTGTTAACTATGTCGCGGAGCACAAATCAAATGAAGACCGCCGTAAAGTCGTAATCATTATCACCGACGGCGAAGACAGGAAGAGCTTCTATAACCAGGAAGCGCTGGTGAAGCTGCTGCACGAAACGGGAGTGCAAGTGTTTGCGCTGGGGGTGGTTGGCGAGCTCGATAATCAGGGCGCGTTCACCCGGCCCGGCGCCCGTCAAAAGGCCGAGAAGTTGTTGAAGGCGGTGACCGAAGAGAGCGGCGGCCGCGTCTTATTGCTCAAAGACAAAGATGAGCTAATCTTCTCAGCGGCAGAGATAGTGCTGGATCTGCAAGCGCAGTTTCGAATTAAGTATCAGTCAACCCGCGATCCGTCTACGAAGGGTTTTCGAGCGGTGGACGTGAAGTTTGTTCCCACGGGCGGCGAGAAGCTGACACTCATCGTGCCGAAGGGTTACTTCATTGGCCCACGGCCTCCGAAGAAACAGGAGAAAAAACCATGAGCGCGAAATTGTCTGCGGCGACGCGACGAGATTTTCTTTCGCTCGCCGGCAAAGGTCTGGGCCTGGCGGCGCTTTCTGTTCCCAGCATCGGCGCGCTCGCCAAAGAGATCGAAGCCGCGACGAAGAGCGTCAGCCATCTGACACCCGAACAGGTGGCCATGGACGAAGACTACTGGTCAATCATTCAGAATTCGTTCACCGTCACCCGCGGCATCGTCAACCTCAACAACGGCGGTGTCTCGCCGAGCCCGCGCATCGTGACCGAAGCACTCGTGCGTTACATCTGGCAGCAGGAAGACGCGACCGCGTACACGATGTGGCAATTGCTCGAGCCGCAGTCGGAAACGATTCGCACCGGACTGGCCGAGATGTTTGGCTGCGACCGCGAGGAGATCGCGATCACGCGCAACGCGTCCGAGTCGCTCGAGATCCTGCTCATGGGTATGGATTTCAAACCCGGCGACGAGATCCTTTCGACGACGCAGGACTATCCGCGCATGTTGACCACGCTGCGGCAGCGCGAACGCCGCGAAGGCCTGGTGCTCAAGCTGGTCCAGATTCCGATCCCGCCGAAAGATCTGAACGAGATCGTCGCCGCGTTCGAGAAGGGAATTACGAACAGGACGAAACTGATCCTGATGTCGCACCAGGTGAACATCACGGGACAGATCACGCCGGTGAAGGCCGTTTGCGACATGGCCCGGGCGCGTGGAATCGAGACGATCGTCGACGGCGCGCATTCGTTTGCGCAGTTTGATTTCAAACAGAAGGACCTTGGGTGCGACTACTTCGGGACCAGTCTGCACAAATGGCTTTACGCGCCGAAGGGCAGCGGGCTGCTTTACGTGAAGCGGGACAAGATCGAGAAGCTGTGGCCGTTGATGGCGGCCGAGTCGAAGCAGTCGGGCGACATCCGGAAGTTTGAAGAGGTTGGAACGCATTCGGCGGCGCCGCGGTTGGCGATTGGCGAGGCGATGCTGTTTCACAACGGGATCGGCGGGAAGCGCAAAGAGGCGCGGCTCAGGTATTTGTCGCGGTACTGGATGAACCGTTTGAAGGACGTGCCGAAGGTTCGGTTCAATACTTCGTTCGACCCGAATCAGTCGTGCGCTATAGCGAA
>DASRIM010000381.1:0-4415 GCA_035649995.1 Pyrinomonadaceae bacterium
ATGGTCAGTGCGAAAAACAACCCCGGCAACATCAAACGATAGACGCTCTGTCCCGACGCCCACCACGCGATCGCTTCCTGTCTGCGGGCCAACAACGCGTACGTCACCAGCACGGAGATCAACATCGTCGCCGGCAGCAACTCGACGGCGACGAGCGGCATTAAGAAAAACAGGTAACGCACAACCAGTCCCGCGCCCGCTTGCGTCATGGCGATAAAACGCCAGAGCTCGAACAGCGTGAAGATGTAGAAGATCGCGGCGAGCGCCACAAAACAGACGACGAAACTGACGCCCAACGCGCGCAGTAGCGTCGCGTCCATCAAGTTAGGAAAGCCGAAGCTCTTGCGAAACTCGCCGCTCGCCGTAGCCCTGCGAACCAGCTCGGACGTTTTCTCCTTCGCGTCTTTTGCTCTTGCTCCTCTTTGCGGCCACAACGGGATCCGTTGGACCAGCAAAAACAGCAAGCCGAGCGCAATGATGAACACCGTGGCCAGCCATGGTCCAACGTGCGGCGACACCGTGCCGACGCGCGCGAGCGACTCGCCCAGCAGCGAGAGCAGGTAGTAAACAATCACGACGATCAGACTGAGCAATACCCCGATGCTCCGGCCGCCGCGACGCACACGCAAACCCAGTGACGCTCCGATCAGCGCAAACACAAACGGCGCAATCGACAACGCCGCTCGCCGGTTGAGTATTCGCGCCGCTTCCCTTTGCTGTTCGACAGTTCCGCTGACCGTGCGGTCGCGCAGTTCTCGCCAATCCATCGAATCCGCGTTCGTGTCGCGCTGGTTCAGACGCTGGACAATGTCGGCCCGGCCAGTGTTAATGGAAAACCTCAACTGGTTGAAACGCTCGACCACGTACGACTGCTGATCCTTTCCATTCGCTGGAGCCGTACGCTGGCTCTCGCCGTTGGACGTCGGAAACGTCGTGCGGAGAACATCAGACAAAACAAGTTCCGACTGTTCTCCCGAAGAGTCGATTCGTCCGGCGCGCGCGGTGAACACTTCGTTCTTGCCGTCAGTCTGCTGCGCGAAGATGAAAACGCGTCCCCACGTGCCAAGCGCTTTGTCGCCGTCACGAACGTAGATCACGTAACGCGGCAATGTGCTGAACGTGCGCGGCTCGACGGGCGAGTCGAGTTTCGCAAGCACGCCCTGCAACGCGATGCGTTCGAGATCTCGCGCGGCTTCCGGCGCTTCTTTCAAGTGCAGGTACGTCGTCGCGCCACTGAACACGAGGCCGATCAACAACGCCGGCCAGAGCATGGTCCACGAGCCGACGCCGGCAGCGCGCATCGCGACGATCTCGCTGTCGCTGCCCATTCGTGAGTAGCCGATGATGATTCCAGCGAGAGTCGCGAGTGGGATCGAGAAGGTGAGCACGCCCGGCAACAGTGCCGCGCCGAGACTGCCGAGGAATGAAAACGGAAGCTCCGCGTAGATGACGACCTCGGCGAGGCGGCTCGCCTGCTGCGCCAAGAGAATCGCCGTCAGCAGCAACATCGACAGACCGATGTACGGCGCTATCGCTCCGACGATGTATCGCGGTATCAGGAAGCTTCTGGACTTAAACCTTTGCCTTAACACTATTACGTGAACACGTGAACGCTATTGCATGAAGGTTGGCCGCGCCCGCGGCATTCTTTCGAGGACCCGGCTGATCAATCGATACGTTAACTGTTCCAGCTCTTTTCTTACGTCAGCCGGCACTTCTCTCGTCTCCTCGGCAAACTTCGCCGGCGACAGTTTCTCCGTCGCTCTCAACTGCTGATGTACATGTTTGGAAACGACAGTGCCGCGCCCGCCGCTGCAACTCGCGCAGCGCAGCGACAAGTCTGAGCCCAGATACACGGGCTCTTCACCACTGAACGTCTTCTGACAATTCGCGCACCCGCGCAGCTCCGGCAGAAATCCTTCCAGCTTTAGCAACCACACTTCGAAATAACGGAGCACCCACTCGAGATCCGGAGGCGACTGCGACACCGCTTCGAAGCACGCGAGCGCCATTCGATAAAGATTGTCGTTGGCCTGGCGCGGCGGCGAGAACTCCATCAACAAATCGCCCATGTAACAGAAGCCGCCGAGCACTGCCGCGTCGGAAGACAAGTTGAAGCGAGATCTCAGGATCTCCGTCTGGCTGAACGAGACAAGCTCCTGATGTTCTTTTTCGAAGTAAGTGAGATTGATGAGCGTGAAAGGTTCGAGCGAGGCGCCAAAGCGGTTTTTTAGCTTGCGGCAGTTTTTAGCGACGCCTCGAATCAGTCCCGCGGAGCGGCTGAGGCAAACGACAATCTTGTCGGCTTCGGCGAGATTATAGCTGCGTAGGACCAGGGCCTCAGTTTCGAATAAAGCCATCTTGAAAGGATCATGGAATGAAGCGAAGGAGCCAGCCCAGCACCAGACCGATGACCATGAACTCCGCAAACACCTTAACTCCATAAATCCAGCGCTCTCTCGGAGTGTCCTTCGAAATTGCTCCGAACACGATCGCGGCGAGCGCGGCAAACAGCGCCATCACGAGGAGATGTCTCAAGATTTCCTCCCCGCTGCGATGTCAAAGGCGTCAAGCATCGTCAGATAATTCAGCAATCCGGCGATGAGCAGGAACGTGGTGCCGTATTCGTAAGTGGCGCGAGCGGCTTGCTGCGGATCGTCGCGAAACCCGATGTCCATTAACCAACAAGCGATGTACAGAATGCCGCTGCCGACGTTCGCGGCCATCGGCGGTATCTGGATCAGCACCGACCATTGCAGAAACGACGTCGCGCCTTCCATTGTGACGTAAAACAGATGACCGCCCATTGCCAGGCCGACAAAGAAACAAACCCAAACCGCGCCGCCCATCAACGCCGCGCGACCCCATTTGTGTAACGCCAGGTGCCCGCTGCCGGGAAAGAACCATGCGGCGAGGCCAATCCACCACGCGCCCCTGGGTGTAGGCTCGACGCGCTGGGCCTCGATTCGTTCAGACTTGACCAAACTCTTCCTCCATCTTGCGCAACTCTTTTGCTTGAAGTTTTACCTTAATCGACGCTGCTCGTCCAACCGGAAGCTGAGCATCAACTTGAACCGTCGGCGTGACGACCTTTAACACTTCACCTTAACGGTACAGCAAGTATGGCTCGCGCAATTTTTCAAACTCGCTCGCCGCCGTTTCCCATCCTTCGGTGATCGAGCCGAGATCGGCGCCGCCCTCGATCGCTTCGCGAATCTTGTTCGTGCCGCTGATGACGTCGAATGGGTTCTTGTCGAATACGTATTCGTACGGCGGTTCCTTCCAACGAAATTCATCCGGGTACATGTCATACGCGACTTTAACCATCGCGATTCCAGCAACGACCGGATCGAAACAATCGCGATCGACGACATGGATCTGCACACCGCCGCAACTCACCTTCGCATGTTTCTGAAACGTCGGTTGAAACACACAGCTACGGAAAATGACGCCGGGCAGCGCGAGGGCCGTTAGTTGTTTTGCGTAGGCATCCGGATCGATGTACGGCGCGCCGACGAGTTCGAACGGCTTAGTCGTTCCTCGTCCTTCGCTAAGCTGCGTGCCTTCGAAGTGGACCGTGCCCGGAAAGACTGTCGCCGTATCGAGCGTCGGCATGTTTGGCGAAGGCATCACCCACGGCGCGTTCGTGTCGTCGAGCCAGTACTGTCGCTTCCATCCCTGCATCGGAACGATTTCCAACGCACATTTCACGTCAAATCGCTTCTGAAACATTTGGGCCAACTCGCCCACGGTCATTCCGTGACGAGTCGGCAGCGGAAACAGGCCGACAAACGAAGCGTACTCCGGATCGAGAATGTTTCCCGAAACGTTCACGCCATTGATCGGATTGGGACGATCACAAACGACGACGGTCTTGCCCAGCTTCCCTGCCACTCTCATGCAGTTCGCCAGTGTGTAAACAAACGTGTAGATGCGGCAGCCGACGTCCTGCATGTCGAACACCAGCACGTCGACGTCTTCCAGCATCTTTTCGGTCGGCTCTCGCGTCTCGCTGTAAAGCGAGTGGACCGGCAGTCCCGTGCTGCGGTCCATGCCGTGCGCCGTCTCGATCATGTTGTCCTGGACGTCGCCGCGAATTCCGTGCTGCGGCCCGAAGAGCGCAGTCAGTTGAAACTCGGGATGCTGGTGGAGCAGATCGGCCGCGTGCTCGAAGGTGTGGCTCACCGACGACTGATTGCAGATCAATCCGACGCGCCGCCCGCGCACGACTTCGGGAACGTCCTGAAGCAAAACTTCAAGTCCTACCTGAACCAGCGCCAATTCCCTTTTCGAGACCACCTGCTCGCGTTCATGTTCTACAGTTAAAGTCATACTCGAGATTTCTCCTGCGGCTTATCCGCACAAAACAGATCCGCCGTTAACGTTGAGTACTTCTCCCGTAATGTTGTCAGCCC
>DASRIM010000382.1:0-7849 GCA_035649995.1 Pyrinomonadaceae bacterium
CGCCTCAGGAAACCCCCGATCCCGACGACGACCCCACCCGCGAATGGCGCTCGCATTGCAAGCCGCGGGCCTAGCCCCTCAGATTTTTGTGGAGACGCTACGGCGGGGCAAGCCCCGCCTCACATCAGTCGGCAAAGCCGACTGCAGAAGCGCTGAGGCGCCGAATGTGCCCCGCGTAAATCCGAATCCTGAGTTTATCGGTTGGATCTCCGTCTGGTGCGTTCCAACCCTCAACTCGTCACCCCAACCTCCGTCTCGTTAGCCCGAGCTCCCCTCATCACCCCAACCTCCGCTCGTTAGCCCAACCTCCGTCTCGTCAGTTCCAACCTCAGTCTCGTCAGCCCGGCCTCCGTCTTCTCAGTTCCGACCCTCGCCTCGTTAGTTCTAACTGGCAACCTCGTCTATTCCAGCTCGGCGTCAGCTCCGACGCCCATCTCGTCAGCTCAACCTTCTTCTCGTCAGTTCCAACCCAGTCTCGTCAGCCCGGCCTCCGTCTTCTCAGTTCCACCCCTCGCCTCGTCAGTTCTAACTCGCGGCCTCGTCTATTCCAACCTCGGCGTCAGCTCCGATGTCCATCTCGTCACTTCCAATTTTCACCTCGTCAGAGGACTTCCCTCCCGACGTGTATCCACTACGCCGTACCGGCTCAGCCGGCTGATGTGCGGCGGGGCTTTGCCCCGCCGTCGCTTCGCCTCAAAAACAGGGGCTATGCCCCTCGTTCGGCCTATGGCCTACAACCGTCGCCAATGAATTACATCTCGATCAACCATCAGCGGTTCATTCTCGAGTGGCTGTTGTTGCCAAATTCTTGCACTCGACCACCGGTATTCGGTTGGAGTTTCGACTAGTCGCGCTCGTACCGGATTACGATGAATATAGCCAACTTTTTGCAAAAACATAGGCTCACTAAATACCGGCAAAACATTTTTCTCCGTCTGCCACAAAGAATAGTTGTAATTTCGCTCCCGCTGTTGATGACGGAGTTTGGCGAGCGAACGCACATGGTTGTTCAATTTCAGGTAATCGATTATCCGCCGCGCGGTAATGCCTTTCACGACGCGAAGGAGATCCGAAGTGGTTGACGATCGACTCGCGAGCAAGTGCATATGGTCCAACATAATCACATATGCGAACAGGAGGAATCCGGCGGATGCGCGAGCTTCGTCGATCGCACCGCACACGATCTCTCGCAGGTAGTCGGTTTGAAAAACAGGGAGTCGGTTCTTGGTTACGATTGTGATGTAGAGTGCTGGTGAATCATGTGAGATTAGAAACCGGTGAGCCATGAGGCCGCTCTCCTTTGTGAGGTATTAAACTGAGCACCGAAACTACTTACTTTTTATTCTGAAGTAAAGGTGCGAATTGGTCTTTAAAATCTCAATAGGGCAAAGCCCGAACGAGGGGCACAGCCCCTAACAATTAAATGCGGCGAACGGCGAGGCAAAGCCTCGCCGCACATCGGACGGCGAAGCCGCTACCTTCAAGAACTTTCACCGCTCGGCATCCGACGACCACGCGCTACCTTCAAAAACTTTCACCCCTCCGCATCCGACGGCGAACCCGCTACTTGCTTTCGAAACCTTGGGTTGTCAAAACCATTCACGTTTTCGTTCATAACCGCGCGAAATAGCCGTATTACTCTATCTATGTCCGTTATTCTCAGCTCTATATCACCGCCCGGAGGAGAAGATGGTCTCGAGCTCGTGCGGGGGCACGACTTCGAGTTGGGCGAAGGTGCAGTCCGAAGGTTGTTTGTCGGGGCGCCAGCGGCGGAATTGGGCCGTGTGGCGAAAACGATCCCCCTGCATGTGATCGTAGGCCACCTCCACCACTAACTCGGGACGCAACGGCTCCCACGAAAGATCCTTACCCTGACTCCAACGACTTTGCGCGCCAGGTTTGCGGCTAGCCGCTTGTGATGCCGACTCGTCAATCGCCCAATCCTTCCACGGATGATCGGCGAGAGCGTTCTTGCGATACGGCGCGAGAAACTTCACCAGCTCCAGCCGCTTCTGATCTGTAAAACTCGCACACACACCCACATGCTGCAACGCGCCACGATCGTCAAACAATCCCAACAGCAGCGACCCAACCGCCGTCCCGTCACCTTTCTTGTGCCAACGAAACCCGGCAACGACGCAGTCACAATCGCGCTCGTGTTTCACCTTGAGCATGACGCGCTTGTTCGGCTCGTAAGTCCCCGAAACGGGCTTGGCGACGACGCCGTCCAATCCAGCACCTTCAAAGCGGCGAAACCAGTCGGACGCAGTCGCAAAATCGGTCGTCGCCGGCGTCAAATGGATCGGCGCATTCGCCTTCGCCAACATTGACTCCAACATCCGCCGGCGTTCCGAAAACGGCAACTTCCTCAAATCGCGCGCGCCATTGGCAAGCAGATCGAAAAACACGACAGACGCCGGAATCTGTTCCGAAAGGAGTTTTACTCGCGACGCCGCCGGATGCAGACGCAGTTGAAGCGAATCGAAGTCGAGCGCGTGGCCCTGCGCTATGACGATCTCGCCGTCGAGCACGCAACGGTTCGGCAGTTGCGCCTGCAAAGGCGCGTGCAGTTCGGGAAAGTAGCGGTCCAGCGGCTTACCGTCGCGGCTCTGAATCAGGATCTCCTTGCCGTCGCGAAAGATCAACGCGCGAAAGCCGTCCCACTTGGGCTCAAAAATCCATTCACCTGACGCGGGTAACTCGCTGACTCGCTTGGCAAGCATCGGCAAAACGGGTGGATTCACAGGAAGCTGCATGAGGCCCATTCTATGCCGAACTACATGAAAAAACAGCGAGATCCGTGTCTCTCATTACAGAGAAACACGGATCCCTTTAAAGTCGTTCTGCTTTTTTGTTAGAAAGCAACGAACGGATCGGTCACGACGACTCTGACCGCGACGCCATCCAACGACGGCGCAAACTGCGGCCGTCCCGGAGCCGTGCGATCGACGTAGACGACGATCGCCGGTTCGACTTCGTCTTCAGCGGTCGCGCCGACGCCGGCGCCAATCACGCCCGGTGTACCCATCAAGCTCGCGCGGTAGAGTTCCAGCACTGCCGACGCGCGATCAGCAGCTCTTTCAGGCAGTTGGTGCATCGGTCCTCTTGGTCCGCGAATGAAAGGTGCAATCTCGCCCGAGGACGACGTCGTCGAGCTGGCAGGCCCTGAGCCAACAAACGTGAGCGTGCTGCCGAGAGCCGCGCTCAGTCTCGTCAACACCAGCCCGGCCGGGTTGGCGATCGTTGCGCTGCTGCTGCCCGCGAACAGCAAGCCGACGGGATTATGAGCGGAGTTGTTGGTAACGATCAGCGATCCTGAATCGCCGCCCGCACTGAAGGAACCCGGGCCGATCACGATCTGGCCGGTAAAGGTGACCGTGAACTTCTTGCCGCTGCCACAGCTTGCCTGATACTGAACGCTAACGCTCGTATTGATCGAAGAGATGGTGCCGGTGGTAAAGCCGGTGGTGCGTCCGCTCTTTGCCACTGACATGCCAACGAGCGGCGCTGCGACGGCTGCACTCGGGACGCCGATGTCTTCGATAAATCCGCTTGCGTCCATGGTGCCCGGTCTGAGTTGCGCGATGGCTGCATCGACGTTCGAGCCTGCCGCCAAAGGCGCCGAGGTCGTGAAATCGCCGACTACTGTCGTGACGGCGCAGTTGGCATCAATCATACCCGGCTGAGAAACGTCTTCGCCGCCGGCCGCCTGGCCGCTGCGTCCAAGAACGTGATTGTTGCTGAGAATGTAGGCGGTTGAACCGTTGGTAACGAGTGCTCCGAGTGTACCGCTGCAGCAGAACCTGCTGGTGCGGTCGTTGACGTTGCCGCCCGATACGCCGAAGTGCTGATTACGGACTCTATGATTAGGGCCGTTGTCGGCAAGCGCTGGTACTAGAAGAGACCCACTAATTACGAATGCGAGGACAGTTAGGACAATTAGCCACGTTCTAATTCTCACGAGTTACATCTCCTTTGAACAAAGTTATTTCACTGATGTCGCTAACTGTCAGCGGATCCTTTAGCGGCGGCGGGGATGTTCCAGCTGGTTAGTGACCGATTGCGAGGGTTATCTTTTACCGTTGGCGCGGCGGCAAGTCAACTAAATTAGTTTAGCGAAACGGTCAGGCGGGATGTTTCCGGCGGAGACGATTCCGACCACTACCTTGCCGCGTTTCGAAGGCAAACTATCAGTTTTGTTAGGAAAGATACGAATGACGGTGGATATTTTGTACTGTGCTTTGTGCTTACACACGACAAAGCAATAAGAACCAGCACTGAGCTCCTGGTTCCGCGAGTCCGCGGAAGCGCTCTGGGCGCCCGCCTGCTTCCGCGGACTCAGTGTGGCCCCCTCACCCAAGGCCACTACTTGATCAAATTCGTAAGATCAGCAGGAGATCTCTGGACGCGCCCAGCACACGCCGGGCCTGATCGCGGCTGACGGCCGGATAGTGGTCCAGGAAAGTCTCCATTGTTTGGTTATCGCCTAAGAATTCAAAGAGAAACTCGATCGGTATACGCGTTCCGGTAAAGACAGGCACACCGCCGGTTCGGTCCTGATCGCGTTCGATGAGGTCGTCAATGTTCATCGCACAGTCGAGTTCCCCCGAGTCCGCAGAAGCGCCTCGGTTTAGCTTCCGCGGACCCACCTGGCCCCCCACCAGGCCACTCGCGTCGAGTTTTTTCTATTTACGATTTTGCAATAACGCTTTACGATGCACTCGTCTTTGATAAATCAGACCACGGGCTATGCGCAGCTCCAGCTCCCACAGTAACGAGTGATGAGCATCGCCGGCGAGAACGTAAGAGTCATACTCGCGGCGGAAATCGTAAGCGAACGCATCCTACTCCCAACGGGGAGTTTAAGCAAGCGAAAATTTTCTCTATATGATTTACGATCGGTGGCTGGCTTTTCGAGTGGTCTCGATCGTGAACCTGCGCGGACTTCAGGAGGTGACTCCTGATGGGAAATCCGCGTCCGAGACCGCGACGATTGGGAAGCAAGCTGCTCGAGATTCGGCAGCGGCTCGGTCTCTCGCAAAGCCAGATGCTGGCGAAGCTCGGTCTACAGGAGACGATGCACTACGGGCGCATCTCGCAATACGAGAACGACGAACGTGAGCCTACACTGATGACATTGCTCGCCTACGCGCACGTCGCCGGCGTCCATCTCGAAGACATCGTCAGCGACGATCTCGATCTCCCCTCAAAACTCCCCGGCAACGTCATCTACCAGGGCCTCCGCCACAAACCCTCCCGCCGCAAGTCGTAGTTCTTGCGTAGTTAGACCAACAACATCGCGTGAGCGAATGTCAGGATCTGACATTCACTTCGATCGAGCACCAACACTTGCATAAAGAGTGGGTTTGGGAGCAATCTTTTGCCATGACGGAGAGCGTTGAAGAAATCGTCACTGACCTGGCAGTGATTGCCAGGGGGTTTTATGCGCGCGGCTGGTTGTTGGGGACCAGTGGAAACTTGAGCGCCGTCGTGCGGCGCGATCCGTTGGAGCTGGCGATTACCGCAAGCGGCGTCGACAAGGGCCAACTCATTCCCAAACAGATCCTGATGATCGACGAGAACACGCGCGTGTTAAGCGAACATGCGGCGGGCGACAGTCCGGGTTTCATCAGATCGTCTGACAAGAACCATACCGTCTATAAACCTTCCGACGAAACGTTACTCCACATTCGCATCGTAAAGGAGCGCGGCGCGGGCGCGGTGCTTCACACGCATTCGCTATGGAACACGATCCTCTCCGAAGTTCACGCCGGCGAACGCGGCATACAGATCGAAGGCTACGAAATGTTGAAAGGACTCGAAGGCGTCCGCACTCATCAACATTCCGAGTGGGTGCCGATCATCGAAAACTCACAAGACATGCCCGTGCTGGCGGACACAGTCAGCAGCGTTCTCGAACGCCACCCGCAAGCACACGGTTTTCTGATCAAACGTCACGGCCTCTATTCATGGGGCAAAGACCTCGCACAAGCAAAACGGCACATCGAGATTATCGAGTTCCTGCTGGAAACACTGGGACAAACGGCAACGCTGAAAAGCCGCAGGAGTTGATCGTATGGCTTTAGTTACGATATTCCACCCAAGCCGAAACGAAGGCGATACTCTGCAAACCCTCGCAGAGATCGGTCCGGGTCTCGCGGAATACGGCATCGACTACGAACGCTGGCAGCCCGCACATCCAGTCGCCGACGACGCACCCGCCGACGAGATCCTCAACGCTTACGCCAAAGAGATCGACGAACTGAAAACACGCGGCGGCTACGTGACCGCCGACGTCATCGACGTCAATCCGTTGACACCAGGCCTCGACGGGATGCTGGCCAAGTTCAGTCGCGAACACTGGCACGACGAAGACGAGGTCCGATTCATCATCGCCGGCCACGGCCTGTTTCACATTCACGCCAAAGCCGGACCAGTGCTGGCAATCGAAGTCGAAGCCGGCGATCTGATCCGCGTGCCGCGCGGAACTCTTCACTGGTTCAACCTCTGCGGCGATCGCCGCATCCGCGCTATCAGGCTGTTTCAGGATACTGCCGGCTGGACGCCGCACTACACGGAAAGCCAGGTCGACGAAGGTTTCCTGCCCGTGTGTTTCGGCGTCAGTCACGTTCCACAGCAACAGCCGTGACAGACAGCACTTCGACCAAAGGCATCCTGCTCGACATCGAAGGCACCACCACACCGATTGCTTTCGTGCACGATGTGCTGTTCTCGTATGCGCGAGCACACGCCCGCAACTACCTGGCCCAACATCCGAATGAAGCGGCCGCCGACGTTGCGCAACTTCGTGCGGAGCACGAGCGCGACGTAAACGACGGCGAACGACCGCCGCCAATAAACGACACAACAGAATCGATCGTCGCTTACGTCAACTGGCTGATCGATCGCGATCGGAAATCGACGGGTTTGAAGTCGCTGCAAGGAAAGATCTGGCGTGAAGGTTATCGCGAAGGCAGTCTGAAGGCGCAGGTGTTCAGCGACGTGCGTCCGGCGTTCGAGCGTTGGCGTGAAGCGGGCCTGCGGATCAGTATCTTTTCTTCCGGCAGCGCACTGGCGCAACAACTTCTCTTCGCGCACACCGACGCGGGCGACCTTACGACGTTCATCGACGGTTACTTCGACACAAACGTGGGCGCGAAAGGCGATCGCGAAAGTTACCTCCGGATCGCCAACGCGGTCGGGCTCCAACCAAACGAAATGCTCTTCATCTCAGACGTCGTCGCCGAGCTCGCAGCCGCAAACAGCGCGGGCATGAAAACGCTCCTCTCAATCCGCCCGGGCAATCAACCACAACCCGGCGCCGACGCCTTCCGCATCATCCAAACGTTCGACGAAGTTGAAGCGTGATCTACCTCCACTCGCCCTGGATCGTGAACGCGGCCCAGTAGTGCGGCGATTGCCAACGCTTGTCCTGCGACATCGAAACCTGCGCCGCGCGTAGCGCAGCCGCCGGCTTCAGACCGTCCTTCAACATCGCCGAATAAAACCGCTTCATGAAATCGGCGGTCGCACGATCGTCGATGCGCCAGAAGCTGGCGACGACGCGCGGTGCACCGGCGTACATGAACCCGCGCGTCAATCCGACGAGACCTTCGCCTTTGATGTCTTTACCGAGCGCCGTCTGGCACGCGCTCAGTACCACGAGATCGGCGTCAAGCTTCAGGTTGTAAATGTCGTACAACCTCAAGAACCCGTTCTGCGGACGTCCCTTCTCATCCACAAGCGAAAGGACGATGCCCGAAAGATCCGGATGCTGATTATTTATCAACCCATGCGTTGCGAAGTGCACGATGCGGTAATCGCGTAACTGATCGTCCGTCGCAACCGC
>DASRIM010000383.1:0-3946 GCA_035649995.1 Pyrinomonadaceae bacterium
CCGGTCTGCGCAGCCGCGATCGCACGATGCCGGAGGAGATCAATCGACTCCTGACCGATCAGATCGCGGACCTGTTGTTCACGCCGTCGAGCGACGCCGATGCGAACCTGCGCGCGGAAGGAATTCCGGAGGAGCGAATACGGTTTGTCGGCAATGTCATGATCGACTCGTTGCATCAGAACCTCGAACGCGCGCGGCGGTCATCGGTGCGAGCGGACCTCGGCGTCGGCGATACCGACTACGCGGTCATGACGCTGCACCGTCCCTCGAATGTCGATTTTCCGGAAACGTTCGCGCGCATCCTTCAGGCGCTCGAATCGATTACGCAAGCAATGCCGGTCGTCTTTCCCGTGCATCCGCGCACGCGGAAGACCATCGCCGAGCTCGGTTTGAGCGAACGCGTCCGAGCGATGAAGAACCTGCGCGTGATCGATCCGCTTGGCTATCTCGATTTTCTGAGTCTTTACAGCGGTTCCCGGCTGGTTTTGACTGACTCCGGCGGGATTCAGGAAGAAACGACCGCGCTCGGGATTCCGTGTCTGACGTTGCGCGAGAATACGGAGCGGCCAATCACGGTCGAGTTGGGGACGAACGTCGTCGTCGGCACCGATCCGGAAAAGATCGTCAACGCCGCGGCCGCCGCGCTGAATGGCGCCGGGAAAAAGATCGCGCGGCAACCGCCGCTGTGGGACGGCCACACCGCTGAACGCATCCTCGACGTACTCGAAGAAGTCTCGCCGTAGATGAGCACGCTGCGGAAAATCAAAAAGGCGGTTCGAGGAGAAGTAAAACTTACGACCGCCGCGCTCGAAGCGCTGCGCCGCACGCGCGTCGCGTTACAGACCCGAAAAGAACGCGCCTCCCTCGATCAACAAGATCCGTTAAATCTGTGTTCAGAAATCCCTCCTCAACCCAAATTCTTTCTAAAACCAACTCCCGCCCTCTTGCCGTCCAACGAGCTAATCGAATGGCGTCGCGATCCACGATCAGGCTATCTCTGGCCGCTCGATTATCACCGCGACATCAGTTTCATGCGCCCGGATGGTTCGGACATTCGCGTCGTTTGGGAACTCAACCGTCTCGCTCATCTGATCACGCTCGGCCAGGCGTACGCCGCTTCGAAAGACGAGCGCTTCACCGATGCGTTTCTCGCACAGCTACGAAGCTGGACTGAACAAAACCCGTATGGCCGTGGTCCAAACTGGACCTGCGCGATGGAAGTCGCACTCCGGGCGATCAATTTGCTCGCGGCATTCCACTTCTTTCGCGAGTCGCCACAGTTGGACACGCAATTTCTCCTGCGGTTGTTTCAGCAGCACGGCCGTTTCATTCGCAGCAACCTCGAATTCTCTTACATCGCAACCAGCAATCATTATCTTTCCGACGTCGCGGGACTGCTGTGGATCGGCGTCATGGCGCCTGAGCTTCGCGACGCTGAAAGTTGGCGTGAGTTCGGACTAAAAGAAATGCTGCGCGAAATGGACAAGCAGGTCCTGCCCGACGGCGCCGATTTCGAATCGTCGACTGGTTACCACCGCTTTGTTACCGAGCTGTTTCTCTACTCCTTCGTCTTGTGCCGCGACAATGGAATCGCGATCGACGAGCGATACTGGTCCACGCTCCGTGCGATGCTCCTGTACATTCGCGGTTACCTGCGGCCCGACGGGCTCGCTCCGTTGATTGGCGACACGGACGGCGGACAATTCCTTCCGCTTCAACAAAGACGCGCGAACGACCACGGTTATTTGCTGGAAATTGGCGCCGAAGTATTCAACGATCCATCGTTGCGCGAGCCGGAGACCGAATCAAAGGCGTTTCCGCATGCCGGCATTTACATCATGCGTCACGAAGATCTGTACCTCTGTTTCAACGCGAGCGGCGCAGGCATCAACGGCCGCGGCTCGCACGGCCACAACGACGCTCTGAGCATCGAAGTCTGCGCCGGCCGTTCCGCCTTCATCGTCGATCCCGGCACGTACGTCTACACCGCAGACCTGCAAAAGCGCCACGACTTCCGTTCGACCGCCTACCATTCGACCGTAAAAATCGACGGCGTCGAACAGAACACGATCCATCGCGACATGCCCTTCGTGATCGGCGACGAAGCAAAGCCGCGCGTACTGTCATGGGAGAAAGACAAGATCGTCGCCGAGCACTACGGCTACCGACGACTGAAAGATCCGGTTACTCACCGGCGCTCGGTTAGCTTTAACCAGACCGAACGCTATTGGTTAATTGAAGACGAGTTTATTGGAAACGCGGATCATCAGTACGAAATCCGGTTTCACTTTGCGCCCGGTTTAGAAATCAACTCGTGTGAATCAGCCGTCAAACTGCGTGATCCGAAAACGGATTTGACTTTAACGGTTAGCTCGTTGACCCTTTCCGGTTCGACTGAACTGGAACAACAGTTTACGTCGACGAATTACGGCGAAATGAGCGAATCATTTTCTGCCTGCTGGCGGTTTTCGGGCCGGCCGGGCAAGCTGAGTTGGAAACTGAGTTTGTAGATGTGCGGAATCTGCGGAGTTTGGGAATACGGCGCGGCTGAAGGATCGGTCGAGCCGTCGCTGCTCGCGCGCATGCGCGACGAGATGACTCACCGCGGCCCCGACGACGCCGGCGAACTCGTCTTCGACGATCGACGCGGAGGCTTTGGCTTCCGACGGCTTTCGATTATTGACCTCTCGGCGGCGGGGCATCAGCCGATGCACGGCTGCGACGAACAGACGTGGCTCGTCTTCAACGGCGAGATTTACAACCACGCCGAGTTGCGCGCCGATCTCGAAAAACGCGGCCATCGCTACGCCTCGCGCACAGACTCGGAAACGCTCCTGCACCTCTACGAAGAACGCGGCGTCGACTTCGTTCACGATATCGAAGGCGATTACGCCATCGCGTTGTGGGACGCACGCCGCCAACAACTCGTGCTCGTGCGGGACCGCATCGGCGTCAAGCCACTCTACTTCTATCACCACAACGGTCTTTTCATCTTCGCTTCCGAGATCAAGGCGATCCTGCAACATCCGGCGGTCACACCCGAAGTAGACGAGGAGTCGTTTTACGATTACCTGACTTTCCTGACGACACCCGCGCCGCGCACGCTCTTTCGCGGCATTCAGAAACTTCCGGCGGGCCACTTTCAGATCCTGAAACGCGACGGCACGATAGAGATGCACCGCTACTGGGATGCGATCGCGCCGACCGACATGCCCGTCGCCGGCGAAGCCGAACACCGTGCTGAAATTCTTCGTCTGCTGCGCGATTCGATCCGCAAACGCATGATGTCGGACGTGCCGTTTGGCGTGTTTCTGTCCGGCGGCGTCGATTCATCCGCCAACGTCGCGCTCATGTCTGAGCTCATGACGCGGCCGGTCGACACGTTCACCGTCGGCTTCAGCGACGCCGAATATCTCAACGAGCTCGACTCCGCGCGCCGCATCTCGCGACAGTTTGGGACGAACCATCACGAGGTGATCATCTCCGAAAAAGAGATGCATGATTTTCTGCCGAGCCTCGTCTTTCACCAGGACGAACCCATCGCCGATCCCGTCTGCGTGCCGCTTTACTACGTTTCGAAACTCGCGCGCGATTCCGGAACGATCGTCGTGCAGGTCGGCGAAGGCTCCGACGAGATCTTCAGCGGCTATGAAAACTACGTGCGCCATCTGCGCATCTACGAAAACTTTTGGCGGCACGCTGAAAAAGTACCGCGCGGATTGCGGCGTGCTTTTTCGAACGTTTCGCGGCCGGTGCTCGAGGCGACTGGACGAAAGCGCGCGGCGATCGAGTTGATTCGCCGGCTGGGCGCGGACGAACCGCTGTTCTGGGGCGGCGCCGTGGTTTACGACGAGTCGTTCAAGCCGCGTGTATTGTCGCGAGAGATGCGCGCACGAGTGAATGGTCTGTCGTCGCTGCAAGTCGTCGAAGAGTACCTGGACGACGT
>DASRIM010000384.1:0-3356 GCA_035649995.1 Pyrinomonadaceae bacterium
TTTCGACCTCGACGACTCAAAGTCCCACCTGATGCTTCCTTAGGGCAAATAGTTGACCCCAGGGTGGCGTCGCCGGTTTCTGTCCCGCATTTCTCGTTGGCACGTGATCAGTATTGGTATGTTTGTTGACCCACGAACTTAATACGGCGCCGCGGGAATGTGTTAATACCCAATCGCCAGTCCATCACTGCGGCGGGGGTCGGTGGCGCCGAGGCGGATGGCGGTTTTTTCTTCGATCATGATGCCTTCGGCGTCGCCCAGGTAACGTTGTTTGGCGAGGGCGTGGCCGCGCGATGTCAGGGCGCGTTGGGTGTCGCCCGATAGACCATAGGGCTCGCCGATGAGCTCGTCCGGTAGCCACTGATGGTGAATTCGCGGCGCGTCGATCGCTTGTTGGATGTTCATCTCGTAGTCGATCACGTTCGTGATGATGCAGAGAACGGTGTTGATGATTGTCGGTCCGCCGGGGCTGCCGACGGTGAACCACAGGCTGCCGTCTTTGCGCAGAACGATGGTGGGCGTCATTGCCGAGAGCGGTCGCTTGCGCGGGGCGACGGCGTTACGTTCGCCCTGAATCAGGCCGTACAAGTTCGGCGTTCCGGGCTTGGCTGCGAAGTCGTCCATTTCGTTGTTGAGAATGATGCCCGCGCCTTTCACTGTTGCCGACGAGCCGTACGAGTCGTTCAAGGTGTAAGTGTTGGCGACGGCGTTGCCTTCCGCGTCGACGACCGTGAAGTGCGTCGTATCGTCCGACTCGTAACCCGCCGGACGCCCGGCGCGCACTTCGGCGCTGGACGATGCGCGATCCGTGTTGATCGTCGCACGCAGCGTTTTTGCATACGACTTGTCGATCAATCCAGCGACGGGGACTTTGACGAAGTCGGCGTCGCCCATGTACTCCGCTCGGTCCGCAAACGCGCGGCGCATCGCCTCGGCCATCAGGTGGTACCGCTCGGAAGAGCTGGCTTCAAACTTGTTGAGCTCGTAGCCTTCGAGAACGTTCAGCATCTCGATCAGCACTGCGCCTCCGGAAGACGGCGGCGGCATCGAGATGATCTCGTGACCTCGATAGTTTCCGCGCAACGGCGTGCGCTCCTTGGCGACGTAACCACGCAAGTCTTCGAGCGTCATCAAACCGTTATTGCGTTTCATGTCGGCGACGATCATCCGCGCCGTTTCACCTTCGTAAAACTCGCTCGGGCCGAAGCGTTGCAACCGGGCAAACGTCGCGGCAAGCTCCGGTTGGCGAAACAGTTCGCCTTCTTCGTAAAGGTTGCCGCCCTTGAGATAGATCCGTTTTGTCTCGGGGTATTTGGAAAGGTAGTCTTTGCTCAACCGCAGCGAACGCGCGAGCGAGTGCGTGACAGCAAAACCGTTTGCCGCCAGCCGCCGCGCGGGCTCGACTAGTTGCCGCCATGTAAGTTTGCCGGAGCCGTACTTTTGCAACGCCAGCTCCATCCCTCGCACTGTTCCCGGCACACCAGCGGCGCGATAGCCGACGAGCGATCCGCCTTCGCCTTCGATCAGTTTGCCGTTCTTGTCGAGATAGACGTCGCGGTGCGCAGCGGCGGGAGCCATTTCGCGGTAGTCGATCGCCGTCGAGCGGCCGTCCTTCAGACGAATCATCATGAACCCGCCGCCGCCGAGATTGCCTGCCGCGGGATGCGTGACTGCGAGCGCAAACGCGACCGCGATCGCAGCGTCGACGGCGTTGCCGCCACGCTTCATGATCTCGACGCCGACGCGCGAGGCAACTTCATTGGTTGACGCGACCATACCGTGTCTGGCGCGCACCGGTTCGCGCGCTACAACCAGTACGGTTTGACTAATCAGTAGCGCGACGACCAAAAAGAGACGAAGTGGCTTCATGATGTGGTCCTTGTCGTGAACAGGTTCATAGGATCCAGTTGTTGCTTAACTCGCGTCGCGAGAAAATCCGCGGAGTCATCGCGAGCCGTTGGTAGCTTATTATCCAACATTCTTATCCGTCCGTCCGCTGCTCCGATCTGCCAGAGCGCGCCGGCGACGTCGATGTCCTTAATTAAAGCGGGAATTAAAGCGGGCAGGCTGGTGGGAAGCACGCTGGCAGTGTGCCCCAACGAAGCGGCGGCGATCGATCGCCAGATCCATTCATCATCGGCGATAACTTCACCACGGACCTGTTCGATTTGATATTTAACACCTGCTTCATTGCCCGCAAATCTCACCAATAACACCGGCTCATTAGCGCTCAATCCAATCAGTTTCGCGAAAGCGGGCGACAGGATCTCCACCGCGACTGGAAACAACCGCGCGGCGACGATATCACGCGCCCTTTTCAGAAGATCGAGGGCGACGCCGGGGATTACAACTGTCGCCTCGCGTTCGGGCCGCGGTCTCAGTTTGAAATTGAGCTCGGTGATGATTCCCAAACTGCCGCGACTGCCGGTGAACAACTTCGACAGATCGTAACCAGCCACGTTCTTCACGACGCGCCCGCCCGTCCTGATCACGCTGCCGTCCGCGAGCACGACTTTCATTCCGATCACCATTCCACGCGGCCGGCCGTAACCAAACTGCTGCGCGCCGCCAAGACCGTTTGCGACAACGCCTCCGAGCGTCGCGCGGCCGTCGTCAGGTGGATCAAGCGGCAGCCATTGACCATTCTCGCTGAGTTTCGAATTGAAGTCCGTCAACTTCACGCCGGCCTGAGCGACGGCGATCAGATCCGCGGGCTCGTGTTCGATGATCTGATTGAGTCGCGCAGTACTGACAACGAGATCGGCGTCTCCTTCAGACCCGCCTGTCGGCATAACACTCCACCCTTGAAGCGCGGCGAGTTTTATCACTTCCGAGACTTCGTCGATAGAGCCCGGCGAGACCGTGTTGCCAGCAACGTACTCTTCACCGACTATCTCGGCTAGCGACGAGCGCGGTGGTTTATCAGTAACGTGTTGTGCGGTCGTTGTAATCGGTTCGTTGAACGGTTGCGCGATTGCCTTAGCTTCACCACACCCGCGCAGCATCGGAATAACCTTGCCCGGATTGCACAGTCCCAACGGATCGAACGCCGCCCGAACGCGCAACATCGCATTCATGTCAGCATCAGAAAACACCAGCGGCAATAGGTCGCGCTTGTCCAACCCGACGCCATGCTCGCCCGTGATCGTTCCGCCCGCTGCGACGCAAACTTCCATCAGCTCGCGCCCGGCCTCGCGCACTCTCATCACCTGGTCGGCGAAACGTGAATCGAAACAGATGAGCGGGTGCAAGTTGCCGTCGCCTGCGTGAAACACGTTCGCGATTCGCAGTTGATAACGCGCGGCGATCTCGTAAGCCGCCCCGAGCACTTCAGGCAGACGCGAGCGCGGAACGAC
>DASRIM010000385.1:0-18940 GCA_035649995.1 Pyrinomonadaceae bacterium
CGGAAACCGCCGCCATCGCCACCGCCGCGTTATTGCAGCATCGGTACGGCGATCTGAAGTAAAATGTCACCAACCCCCGGGAACAAAGCTGAGCAAAGGCTCGTTTGAATCCGCAAAAGCGCTTATGAACAAAGAAGAAGCCGTCGAAAAAGCTCGCAACGATCTGGCGCAGCGACTGAAGGTCGATCCCGCGGACATCAAAGAGTCTGTAGAAGACGCCGATTTTCCGGACATGGCGCTCGGCGCCGGCGAATCGGGCGAGATGAGCGGACAGATGATTACGCGCGGCTGGCGTATCCGCCTCTCCGCCGGCGGCCAATCCCACGAATATCGCGCCGACAAGAACCAGGTTCGCCTTTTTAAATACAAAGGTAAGAACTATCGGATTTGAGGTACCACCATGAACCGCAACAACTTCGTCATCCATCTCGCGCTCGCAATCGTCCTCATTCTTGTCGCCGCCTTCGCCGGCCAGCTAGCCAAATGGCGGAAGCAGTGGAAGTCCCACATATCGATCGTCCCAGCCGAACAGAAGAAACGCGGCGCATCGACGACTGAAGAGATCGCTCTTGCCGAGACACGCGGCTTCGGACGGCCCGAAGTGCTTGTCAAATTCAAGAGCGGCGTGAGCCGTGAGACGATCGACGAGCTGATGTCGCGAATGAACGATCGCGTCGAAGACCGCATCGAGAACGCGCCAGGCTGGGAAGCGATCGACGATCTCGACAACGCTGACGCTGCCGCCACCGTCGCGCAGTACAGCTCGATGCCGGAAGTCGAATACGCCGAAGAGAATTACGAGATCAGCCTTTCCCAGACGATTGAAGTGCGGACTGCCGTGACCACGTACCAACCGCTGCGGTTTCCGAAGGATCCACTATTCGGCGAACAGTGGGCGCTCGCGAATTCAGGTCAGCGAGGCGGCAAGGAAGGCGCTGATATCAACGCCACGAATGCCTGGGCCATCACGACCGGCTCTGAGGAAGTTGTCGTTGCCGTGCTCGACAGCGGCGTCGATTACAACCATGACGACCTCAAGCCGAACATGTGGACGCGGCCGAAGAGCATGGATGCGTATGAAGATGAAGACCTCGGACCGGTCGACGACGAATACGGCTTCAACGCGATTTTGAACGAATCCGATCCGATGGACGAGAACGGACACGGCACACACTGCGCGGGCATCATCGGCGCGGAAGGCGAGAACAACATCGGCATCGCCGGTGTGAACTGGAAAGTTCGCATCATGCCGCTCAAGTTTATGAACGCCGGCGGTTATGGCACGACGAAGGACGCTATCGAAGCTATCAATTACGTGATCGAGCGCAAAAAGGCCGGCGTTAACGTGCGCGTCATCAGCGCGAGCTGGGGTTCGACGCAGCGGTCACGCGCGCTCGAGGCGATCATTCGCAAGGCTTACGAGAACGATATCCTGTTCGTCGCCGCGGCGGGCAATGCGAGCACCAATAACGATCGCAGGCCGCACTTTCCGTCGAGTTACAACGTGCCGAACGTCGTGAGTGTTGCGGCGCTGGATCGGAATGATCAGTTGGCGGCGTTTTCGAACTTCGGCGTGAAGAGTGTCGCGATTGCCGCGCCGGGGGTTGATATATTGAGCACGTGGTTGGGCAATGCTTACGAGGAGAAGTCGGGAACGTCGATGGCGACGCCGGTTGTTTCGGGAGTCGCGGCGTTGGTCCTGTCGGAGCATCCGCGCATGAGTGTTGACGAGCTTCGGAAGAAGCTGCTCGCGTCAACGGATCCGATCGTAGCGTTGAAAGGTAAGACCGAGACCGGCGGTCGTATCAACGCCGCTAAGGCGTTGGAGTAAGACCACGGATTTTTTCGAACAAGGGATTTTTCAAATTTCCTTTACCGTGAGTCTCCCGCTTGCGGTTGAACAGGATTACGGATTAGAGGGTTGGGTTAGTTTCTTCTTGCCTTCCAGCGCTTCGCGATAGGCGCCGCCGCGTACGTCGCCCAACTTAATCGCCTCGTCAAACGACTTCACCGCCTCCGCCGGATTATCCAGAAACGCGTTAATACGTCCCATCGACTCGTGCGCTCGCGAAAGGATCGCTTTGTCAGTCTCAGGTGAGGCTGCGGCGATCGCGAGCCGGTATTGGCCCAACGCGCGGTTCAAGCGTTCTGCCTGTACGTTCTCGTCTGTCGCATCCATTGCGGCAAGACTCGCAGTCCGTCCCAAAGCGAAAAAGATGCGCGGCTCGCCCGGATAACTCGCGAGCAACTCCTTCAACCGCGTTTCCGCATCGTTGTAGTCCTTCCGGCGCAAGGTGTCTTCCACCGCCGCCAGATCTTTCACCAACGCCGCATCCCGGCCGCTGTTTGCTTCGGCAGAAGCGTCGGCCTCAGATTGCGCCTTTCGCGCAGCCAGTCGCGCCTCGCGCGCAGCCTTCGCCCGTTGGACCGTCTCCGCGTACTCCGCCGGCCGGCGAGCCTCACGCACCGGATCGAACGAAGCGATCATGTCCGGGAAAAAGTTAGCCAGGTCAAAACCCGCGCTCTCGATGCCCTTCAACTGATCCGCAAAATAGAACGAAAGCACGGCGCCCTTCTCGTACTCTTCCGCCAAACGCGCGACAGTCTCGTCCTGAATGAGCTTCGTTTCCGCCTGCGACGTCTTGCCGATCGCCGCGCGGTCCGCTTCCGTCTTCGCTGCCGTCAACTGCGCTCGCGCCGATCGCGACAGCGCATCAAGCCTGCGCATCTCGTCGAAACGCGCGTCGGCCGCAGTCACAAGCGAACGGCTCACACTCAGGAACACGTCAGGACTGACCGTCGCGCCTGCTTTTTGCCGTTCGTTGAGCAACTGCTTGACCTGTTCGCGTCGCTGCGCGATGTCTTTATTGAAACGCAGGACGAGGCCGTCGATGACGTATTGCAGATACGCGCGGCGCAGCTCAGAAGACGTCGGATCGGTCCCTTCGGGAACGATGGCGTAATAGTCGTCGCCGATGATGCGTAAGTTGATCGCTCCGCGAGGCGCAAGCAAGTCCGGCAGGATCAGGAAGCGCCGATCTTTCTCACGCAGGCTATACCGCTTGCCGCCCTTGTCGTCTTTTTTAGTGGAGGGGCTCTTGATTTCAACGCGCTCGGCAGACGACGTGATCGGGCGCGTGTGCAGGTACGTCAGCAGGCCGCGGACCATCTCAGTCGCGGGCGCGCGCAGCCTGTCGCCTTCCGCCTGATACGCGCGAACGTAATTCACCATCTGTTCGTCGATCCCCGAACGGCGGTAGAACTCCTGCACCAGCGGCGCAAAGTCGAGCACTTCCAAAAGCCCGAGCGGCAGATCTTCGGAACGCGGCGGCGCTTCGAAAGACGGCGCCGGACCTAACGCGAGCGCCAATGAAACGTAACGCGCGGCCTGTTCCGCGGGAGTTGCCGGCGCTGCCAAACGGGCGCGCTCGTAAAAGCTCTTGAGACGAGTGCGAAGATCCGGATCGAGCGCAGCGAGATCTTTGCGAAGCTTGGCACGAAAGCCTGACGGTTCGCGTCCGGGCTGCGGGTCGAACCCGGCCGCGTCGAGCGCCGCCATAACGACGATCAGCCGCTGGTCCGCTTGAAAGTCGACGCCGTATTCGGAGACTTCAAACGTCGCTCCCGGTCGTTGCTGGACCGGCTGCGCGGAAACACCGGCGACGGCCAGAAGTATTGCTAAAACAACAAGTAAGTACAGCTTCATAACACTGATCTATTCCGTCTTAATCTGTGCTTTCTCAAGGCCCACAATGTTAGCGGATAAGCAACTAGCGAACAAACAACCGACAGGATCATGCCGCCGACCGAGAAGGGCCAGACGATGTTGTTCCAGCTCTGGACGAACAGGCGGCGATAGTAGTCGCGGGAGAAGAGATGCGGATCCTTGAGCAGTTCGATGCCTTCGTCCGGAATATGGAGCGGCCGGCCGAGGACGAATGCGCCCACCGCATACGACGCGATAATGATCGGGACCAACGTCAAAAACGGGTTGTTGATGAACGTCCCGGTATAGATGGCAACTTTATTGAAGCGAAAGGCGAACGCGATGACGGTCGCCATGATCGTGTGTAAGCCGAGAAACGGGGAGAACGCGATGAAGATCCCGATTGTAAAAGCAAGCGCCGTCCGCTCGGGTGGATCGTCGATCGCAAGCAGACGGCGAAATGCAGCGCGAAACATTCAAACACAGCTACTGAAAACTCTTGAGAGCCTCGCCTTCCTCCTCGAAGGCGTCAAAAACAGTAAGCAACTTCGTGATCACCAGCAGATTTTGAATGCGGTCGGTGAGATTCAACAGTTTGAGCTGGCCGCCCTGACGGCTGACGGTCGTATAGTTCGCGATCAACTCTCCGATGCCGCTCGAGTCGATGTAACTGACGCCGGCGAGATTCAGCAAGATCTTCTTCTTGCCTGCGGACGCCAGGTTCCGGATCGCGTCGCGCAGCGCAATGCTGCCTTCGCCGATGCGCACCTCGCCGCTCATGTCGAGGATTGTGACGTCGCCGGCTTGTCGTTCTCTCACAGAGAGCTCAGCCATGGTAGTTCTCCAATCAGGGATTAGCAGTTCAAAAAAACAGTTCCGGAATCAGGTCGCCGGTCACTTGAAGCTGTTGAGTGCGTCTGCCTCGTTTTCGTAAACGTCAAAAACGGTGAGGAGTTTCGTGATCGTCAGCAGGTCCTGAAGTTTTTGCGTGAGATTGAGCAGTTTCAGTTGTCCGCCGTCTTTGCCGATCGCGGTGTAGCTGGAGACGAGCTCGCCGATGCCGCTCGAATCGATGTAGCTGACCTGGGCCAGGTTCAAGAGAATTCGCTTTTTGCCTTCTTCGAGTAGGCGCCGTACGGCAGTGCGCAGCGCCACACTTCCTTCGCCGATTGTGATTTTGCCGGACATGTCAAGGACGGTAACGTCGCCGGCTTGACGCTCGTTGATATTCAACTCAGCCATTTCAGGGATCTCCTTTATGCAATTGCGTATTAACGTCGCTTGACCATGCGCACCGTTGTACCACCTTCGGGTCGAATCAACCAGTCTACTTCGTCCATGAAAGTCCGCATGAAAAAGATGCCACGACCCGAAGCTTTTAAGATGTTCTCTGCTGCGGTTGGATCTGGGACGTCTTCCGGGTTGAATCCTGGGCCCTGGTCATGCACGCTGATCTCGACAGCGTCGGGCGAGCTTTTCAAAGTAACATCGACGGTTTTGTTCTCATCCTGGCGATTGCCATGGATCACGGCGTTGGTCACGGCCTCGCGCACGGCCATATCGATCCCAAACGCGGCGTCGTCAGAAATGCCTGAACGGCTTAAGAACTCAGCTACCGCGGCAGCCGCTTTGGCAACCGTGTCGATGCGGCTGGGTAAACTTAGCTCGGTCGTCTCTGCTGTCACTGATTAGAAGTTTGAGGGTGTAACACGCGGGGTATGTAACTGTCAAGAAAGAGGAAACACGGATTAAATGAGGAACCCTAACCCCTTCAACTCCCGATCGAGCTCTTCCATATCAAGCGGCTTGCTGAGGTACGTGTTGCATCCGAGCTCGAGCGCGGCTTCCTTCATCCCGTAGACGTCAAACGCCGTAATCGCCATGATCGGAACATGCTCGCCGGGCGCCTCATGGTCGCGCACCTGCTTGATCGTCTCCAACCCATCAATCACCGGCATGTTCAAATCGACTACGAGCAGATTGGGATGATGCTTTTTGGCGAGTTCGACGGCTTCGCTCCCGTCTTCAGCCTCGATAACGCTATACCCTTTCAGTTCGAACGCCCGCTTGAGCATAATACGGGTGTCCCGCGAATCTTCTGCAATCAGGACAGTCGGGTACAACATTGTCGAAACTGAATTCCACATGTGGACTGACTTGCGACCCGGGGGGTAGATAAGGGGCCTCTAGTCTCTCCGGAGAGACCGACAAACAGGGGATGGCGGGTACTCTACCACAGAACGCACTCACATTCTTCCCGTAGCGTTGACACGGGAGTTGCGGAGTAGTTGCAAGTTTGTGCTATTTACGCCTAGCGTGCTTCTGCGAGCAGAAAACGCAGAAGAAATATGGATACCGGGAACCGAAAATGAAACTAACGCCTGCTCGGCGACTTAAAGGCCAACTCACGTTGCCGGGCGATAAATCGATCTCTCATCGGGCGGCCATGATCGCGGCCCTTTCGTCGGGCGCCTCGGAAATCCACAACTTTTCCACCGCCCGCGATTGTGCCTCAACCATTGATTGCCTTCGGAAACTGGGCGTTTCGATTCAATTCAATCAAGACAGAATCGCGTTCTCCGGCGGTGGAAAACTGACTGCGTCGACCGAGCCTTTGGACTGCGGGAACAGCGGCTCGACCATGCGGATCCTCGCCGGCGTACTCGCCGGACACGATCTCACGGCCGAGCTCATCGGCGACGAATCGCTAAGTGCCCGGCCGATGCGGCGAATCATCGAGCCGCTCGAATTGATGGGCGCCAGTATTCAATCCACTGACGGCAAACCGCCCCTGAACATTCGCGGCTCTGACAAACTCGCTCCGATTACCTATAAACTCCCCGTCGCCAGCGCGCAGGTCAAGTCGGCCATTCTCTTCGCCGCGCTTGCCGGGGAAGGCCGCACAACAGTGATCGAAAAGTCTCCTTCTCGCGATCACACGGAACGTCTTTTCAACGGCTTCGGCGTGCCGGTAACGACGAGCCACGATCTCTCGATCACTATCGACGGCCCGGCGCGTCTCACCGGCGGCGCGATAACGATCCCGGGCGATGTCTCGTCCGCCGCTTACTTCGTCGCCGCCGCGATGCTGCTGCCTGGTTCTGAACTGACGATCGAAGGCGTCGGTCTGAATCCGACTCGCGCCGCGTTTCTATCCGTGCTGCAATCGTGGGGCGCGGCGATCTCAACCAGCGACGTGCGCAGCGAGCGCAATGAACCGGTCGGCACGATCAACGTGACCGGCGGGCTGCGATCCGCGCCTCGCGATGAAGCCCGCACGTTATCCGGAGCGATGATTCCGTCCTTGATCGACGAGCTGCCGCTGCTGGCCGTCGCGGGCACGCAGATCTCCGGTGGGATACAGATCCGCGACGCCGAGGAGTTACGACTGAAAGAGAGCGACCGTTTGCAAGCGACTGCTCGAAACTTGCGCGCGATGGGAGCGGAGGTCGAAGAGTTTGACGACGGCATCGCGGTTGATGGTCCAACCGAACTTCGCGGCGCGCCAGTTAATTCGTACGGCGATCATCGCATCGCGATGGCTTTTTCCGTCGCTGCATTGCTTGCGAGAGGTGAAACGGAGATTCAGGGTTCGGAGTGCGTCGCGATCTCGTTTCCGGAGTTCTACGAGTTGCTCGATTCGTTGGCTGAAAGATAGTCGTGAAAACAATCGTCATCACCGGGTTCATGGGTTGCGGCAAGTCGAAAATCGCGCGCGAGCTTGCGCGCCGGCTGAACGTCGCGATGGTCGATCTGGACGAACGGATCACGCAACGCGAAGGACGTTCGCCTGCGAAACTGATCGTCGAAGACGGCGAGCCGGCATTTCGCGCCGTTGAAACCCGGACACTCGACGACGTACTCCAAAGCGGTGCAGCAAAAGTGATCTCACTCGGCGGCGGCGCATGGATTCAGGAAGCGAACCGCGCGCTGATCGATCGTTACGATTGTTTGAGTATATGGCTCGACGCGCCGTTCGATCTTTGCTGGGCCAGAATCGAAGCCTCCGAGGAAATTCGTCCGCTTGGACGGACCAGGGACCAGGCGTTGGCGCTGTTCGAACAGCGGCGTCCGATTTACGAATTAGCTGACGTGCACGTCAGGATTCGTGATGAAAAACTGGAAGATCTGATCTCGAGGATCGTTCACTTCATACGCTGATACGCGAACGACATCGACTTCGTGCCTTCACCGGCGTCGATGCTTGCCGTCAGTGAATCGTCCGCGCTCTTGCGATAAATGACGCGCTTCGGGAAGTCGTGCTGCGGGTTTTCGAAGACAGCTTCCGTGGCGGACGCGCGCGTGAGTTTGAAGTCGGTGCCGGGACAACGGGCTTTCGGATGTGCGACGTAGTAAACGCCGTCGGCGCGCTGCTCGATGCGCAGATACTCGAATTCGACTGTCTTATCGCCCGCGACAGTGCGGCTCATGCCCATCATCGAGCCGCCGGCCGGTTTGGTCCAATGTTCCTCAACCTGACGGCGCCCGGCTGGCCCACTCGGTACTGTCTGCCAACCTCCGGCGATCCATGCGACGTCGGCAATCGTTGGAGTCGGGACGGACAGGCTCGCGCACAGGATCAAAGTTGTAATGAGTAGTTTCATCGCCGAAGAATATCAGAAAAGATGAAGGGCGGCACCGCACGCGCCGCCCCTCGTCTGCGACTACTTTTTCGAACTACTGCGGAGATGACGCGAAGGCGAGGTCGGTGATCAAAAGGGCGCCTTGCTGTCTCTCGTCGAAAGTGAATTGGACCGAGCGGACCGCGTTGAGGTTTACTCCGCCGAACGCACTAAGCGGAATGCGCACGGTATTCAGTACCACTTTCGGAACTGCTAAAACCTCACCCGGCGGGAAAAAGAGTGCGCCAGAAAAATCGCTCACACGCACTGACGCGTTGCCGCCCGATGCATCGGTCAGCCTCACGCGAAAGTCCTGGGCCAGGCCCTCGAGATTGCGTGCGTCGGCGAAGTTCACACTCACGCGAAACTGAACTGCCTGAAATCCCGAAACGTTGCCGGCGGTCGCTGGTATGTCATTTCGATAGTTGCCGGTCAGGTTGTTCCAGCCGGTACGAAGTTGACTTAGACCACGCTTGGGTGACCGCGCGCTCGGCGTCGTATGCGGCTGTTGTGCGTTGTTTGCGCCGGCAATGCAAACCGCCGGTTGCGGAGCTTCACCGCCGCACAAGTCATACGGCGTTAGACCAAGCTGTGTCACCGCGCCGCCGAGGTTGTTCAGCGTCAGGTTCGTGTTGTTCAGCAACCTGTTGACGTCCAGGCGCCGATCGTCCGGAGCGTGATAGGAAACAAACAAGTCGTTCGTCGCCGCGGAAGGAGGCGGCGGCGCATCGCCGGTGAGTATCGGAATGAACTGGCTTTCACCGCCGACGTAAGCGCGGAAGAACGCGCTCATGTAGGCGAGTCCGGTGCCGCGTTGTTGAGCTTCAGTCAGTCGTTTATTTCCGGGAGTTGATCCGCACTGCGAATCCGAATGGCCGCCGGGAACAAACGCCATCCAGTCGTTCGTAGCGCCGGGGAACGAGCTCGAACCGGGAGACCAGATCGTGTTGTAGAAATTGTGGTTCGCGCCCATGACGAGAATCGTGTGTTTGGGCGCGAGATCGCCGGGTACGTTGTAGCGAGCGTCGTCGTAAAAATGCACGCCCTGAAGATCGGCGACGTCGCCGTCGCAGTAAGGCAGCAGCACGTCGAGCGCGGCGTTGTTTACGGTGAAGCGATTGAAGTCGACGGGCGCGAGCGGAAACACTGCTTTGATTCCGTAAGGCGCGCCTAATTCATCGTTCAGTACATAATGACGGACAACGCCTTCGCCGCCGCGCGAATGGCCCATCGTTCCGATCTTCGTCATGTCGAATTTGCCGACGAACTTCGTGCCGAAAGGCGCGCCGCCCGTCGTGTTGAAGCCGTTCAGAATGTCGAGGTGCTTTTGCATCAGCTCCGCACGTGCGAGGGCGCCGAGATCGAACACGCTGTTGTCCACTGCGTTGACGCCGTTCGCGCTCACTGAGACGACGACGTAACCGTGGCTCGCAAGGACCTCAGCAACGTAGTCGTATCCCTGAAAACTCGGAATCGGCTGGCTGCCGTTGAAAGTACACGGCCACTGCAACAACTGGCTCGCGCCCTTGAAACAGGTTGCGTGGCGGCCGTGTAGCAGAACAATGACGGGATACGGGCCGCCCGGTAAATTCGCGGGATAGTGGATGGAGGCGCGCAGTTCCACCGGTCCGGGGAAGTCGGTTGGCTGAAAAGCGGTGTCGCCGAAGTTGTACTCTTCGCGCGTCACGGTGAGTGATCCAGGAGCTCCGGGGTCTTGTGCAAACGCGGCGCCGGTGCTAACGAGCAGCAAAAGCGTTAGGAAAAACGCACGGATGAAGTTTTTAGTGCTGGCTGTCATTGGTTTTCTCCTTCACGCTTTAGTTGGAGCTGCTGTGAGAACCTGACGCGGGCGTTCTTGTCTTCGCCGTAGGAAATTGAGACTACGCCGCCTTCACGTATCAGCGAACCGTCGAACGTGATCGCGGTGACTTGCGACAGTGTTTCGTTCTCGATGCCGTTGCCGACGATTTGATCGTCGATCCAGATGACGGCGGGTAGTGCGCGGACAGGGAATGGGCCACCTTGCACGGTCACGCGCCATGCTCTGTTGACCACCGTCTGACGGCCCTGAACGTTCACCGTCAAACCCTGCGGCAGGCGCACTTCTTCGACGCGGTAGCCGGTTAGTTTTAAGTCGCCGGCGGCACGCGGCGAGTTTGCTTCGCTTACGACCCTGCCTTGTAGTTTAAGTATTTCTCTCACGGGCACTTCCTTATTTGTAGGAGGGGAATTGCGCTGCGTAAATACAGGGAAGGCGCCTGCGATCAGCAGCGTCAACATTACAATCGCAATCGCTAAAGAGCGATTTGTGAGACTCTGTTTCATTCTGAAATCTCCTTTAATGGACCATCAGGACGATGGTAAGGATTCGTAGTAAGACAAACCTCTGCGCGAGAGGGACAACGGGGGAATAGTTTGACCCAAAGTGATCTTTCGCCGGGTTTAACGAACTAACTGGGCAGGAGTGCGCGATACCTTAATCGCAAAAATTGAGGATGTCAAATTTTGAGGAAATTAGAATCCTTTTTCTACTAACCTCCCGCAAGCGGGAGACACGTAACCAAAACCGCTAACGGAACGTCATCGTGAAATCGAAGCTGAGCTTTTTGCCGAGCGTTTCGGTAGTGTGATAGTTGCTCCAGCCTTTCAACGCAGCAACCAAAGTCTTTCGCGGCACCTCTGTCTTGCTCCTCGACGTCCCATGCTTGTTCCGCATCGTCGAGCAGAACGTTTCGAGCCGGTTCTTCGTTACCTTATCCGATCGCTTGCTGAAGTTATCCCAAAGGCTTCGCGGCGTCGCATTGCGGCTCCCATGATGGCCCACCTTGTACAAATCCACTCCCGCAAGCAGCCTTTGCACTGACCGCTTGCTGAGCGCATACGACCAGTTCTCAATCTGCGCGTCACCAGGAAACAGCAGCTTCTTTCCACCCACTTCGAAAAGCAGAATGAGACTCGTGTTGTTCATTACCTTATCGAGCGACCGGACGATGCTCAGCAACTGCTCCCCACGAAGCGCACGCACACGCTGAACGAACCATCGCGTCGCACCCGGCGCATTCGCATGCGAGTAAGTTCGCGCGCCATTGAACAGCATCGGGTCCTTCTGAATGACGAACTTGTTCGACATCGCCTGAAGCTGCCAAAACTCGTCCTCATCCTTGTTGCGCTGCGACTTGATCTCCTCCGACTGCTTCAGATTCGGCGGCCCCAGCACGCGGATCTTGACGCCCGGCAGTACGCTCTCCAGCCCTGAACGAGAGCCATAGTTCAGGTAGTGGTGTCGTTTGCCCATGCGCATGAGGTTCTCGACCGCCGACAGGTTCGACAGATTGTCTTCGCCGAGGAACGTCAGTTGGTCGTGCAGCCTTTTACCCAGTATGTGCTTTCTGCGCTCCGCCTCGAGCAGCACTGACTCGGCGATCTCGTGCATGCTCCTGAGCGAAGAAACAAACGACTGCGTCTTCGTTATCGTGCCGGGCGCCTCTTTCGCGTTGACTCTTGCTTTCGGATGCTCAGTCCAGGGTTGAATGATGACGTCCGGATTGCACGAAGCGATGATGTCGCCCGGTCCGGTTTGTTTCGCGTTGGTCGTGAAGCCGCTGATGTGATCTTTGTGCCGGTGAGTGGCGACGATCGCATGCAGCTTTCCACCGGTTCGCTTCTTGATGTCCTGCGCCACACGGACCATCAAATTCTCGCCGTGCGATTTTTTCTTACCGGTGCTGCCGAAGTCGATCAGCACGTGTCGATCGCCTGTCCGTCCGTTGTAGTGAAACGTCAGTAAGAAGCAGTCGCCGAACCCAACCTGGTAAGACCGTAACGTCAACTTTTTGGGTTTGATGGTTGCCATGATCTCGTTTACCACTCCTGTCGAATTGAATCGGCAAACGGCGCCGCGCGTTTCTTCCGATGCAGATTGGCGAAGTTCTTAAAGCTCCTGGGATCGTTGTAGTAACCGTACTCCCAAAGGTATTTGAGCCGTTGCGTCTGCCGCTCAGGATGGTCGACCCTGTTCGTGATGTGGTACTTCACGCGGCCATACTCGTCGAAGATCAATGTGCCGCCGCCATACAGCATGAGCTTCTGTTTGGCAGGCATGCCTTCGGGAGCCGTGATCTTTAGCCGGTCCAACTCGTCGGCGAAAACGTTGACGATCTGCATGTACTCCACGACCGTCTCCCTGAGTGCAAAGCCGTCGGGGCCGATTCGCAAACACGGGCGCAGCGAAAGCACGCGCGTATAAGAATCCTCGTAGAGATTCAGCACCTTGCGATTTTGCCAGATGAACCGGAACACCTCGTCGCGATCGCGCTGCATCGACTCGAAGTGGACCAGGTCGTAGTTCAAACCTGCTTCGGGCGGCGCCCAGATTCCGGGATCTTCTTCAGTTCCCTCTGACGCCGGATCGATTCCATAGCTGACGAACGTTTCCCGAAGAATGTCGCGGAAGTGGTACCGCGAATCGTTGGGATTGATTTCGCGGTCGGAAGTCAGAACCGCACTCAGAAAATCGCAGAACTCCAGGTTGACCGGCGGCGCATAATCGAGCGCGCGGATGACCATCGTGAGGAGATAGTCGGCAATCATCGCGCCTTCCTCGACGACGCGCTCGCGGTCCAGGTACCGCGTCGTTCCCAGTGCCTTCAGGCGGCGCGCCCAGACTTCCACGAACGAATTCATCACGGCCGCGACAAAGATCTCGCCGCGACGGTGCGGTTCGATAAACTCCGGATCCTTGATGTACGTCCGAGAAGGTTCGAGCTCGACTGAGCGACGCAGCACGTCGCCGCGGATCGCCGGCAACTCCTGGCCCATCTCCTTCGCGAGGCCCAGCAGCATCGACTTGCGCAACGCTTCGACCGTCGTGTACTTCCGCGCGATCCGGCTGGAGTTTTTACCCGGAGCGTTGAGGTCGATGATCGTCTCGACGATTTTCGGCAGCGCAAACACCGAAAGCAGCGCGACGACGTCAGCGAACCCTTCGTGAAAGGCAGCTTGCTCGGGCGACGACGGATCCGTGTAACGCGTTCTTAATCCGTCGAGTAAGGCGTGGGCTGTTTCATGCGCGACGATGTCGTGCGAAAGGCAACAGAAGACCATGCGCCCCGACATTCCGGGAAAATATCCGAACATCAGCGCTTGATCGTTTTCAGAGTAGAACGCATTCGCGTCGGCAAACGCGTGCGGCGCAACTTTGATTTGGTGGCCGTAAAACCCCCAGCTCACCCGCCGCCCAAGCGCAAACTCGAACCGCGCCAGGATTCTCATGACGATCGCGTAAACGTTCTGCGCATGAAAATTCGGATCGGAAAGCAGTTTCGCGTCAGACGCTTTGAAGAAGGGATCGCCGTCGCCGTTCTCGCTGGATCCGATCGGCGGATACTTCATCGGCCGATACAGGTTCAGCGTCGACGAGTCGTAATCGACAACGTGAACTCGATAGCCCCATGGACCAGGCGCGAGTTCCTCTGCCGGCACTTCGACTTGCGCGCGAAGTATTTTCCCTTTCACACGCACGCTTGGATCCTGGGCGATGATCGTGAGCGTGCGTGTTCGCGGAGTTGTAGTTGCTGTCATGGTTTTCACCAACAGTAGGTGCGAGCGTTCAAACGACTGACTCGTCGCGGTCAGCGTTTCTTCGCTGCTTTCGATTTTTTGGCCCGCTTCCTGGAGGTGGCGGATTTCTTCGCGCCGCCGGACGACGGTTTCGGATAGATCCTCCCCATGAATTCGTAGTCAAGATCGTCGATGTCGGCGCCGCCGAGAATGGGTTTCCCGTTCCTCGTTATCAGGCCGGGAATCTGGTAGCACATAATCGACTTGGGGTCGCTCTCGGTCGTGCCGAGCAGCGAACCTTCTTCGAGCGGCGTCAGCACCTGACGGCGCACCATGTCCGGGGTCCAACCTTGCGTCCGGCCGAAGAACTTGATGGCCTTTTGCGGGTCGATGAGTTTGACCAGCGTGCGCCGCATGTGTTCGTGCGGACATCCAAGCGTGTGTCCCGTTTCATGCCTCACGACGCGGATGTATTCCGAGTCCGGCGTATTCATCGTGAAGGAATCGAGATTCATGGTCGGTTCGTTTCGGGGAATCGTCAGGATGTCCGTGCCGAGGTAGGACCAGTGGCCGTCGTTCGGCGTTCTCGCGATGCGCACCTGCGGATCGGTGGAGGTGGCGACAAACTGGACGTTCGCCGTTTTGTTCCAGGCGTTCATGTTCTCGAGGATTCGCTTCCTCACCGAGCTCGAGGGGTTGTCCATGAACCCGACCGTCAGCTTGATGCCTGGACTGCCCCAATACTTCGTCGTGAGCACGGCGATGCTCTGCGGCGACGGCTTGAAGCTTTTATTGATCATCATCAGACGGTTAACGGGAGGATGGTTGAGTGGGTTAATCGCCGCCGCCGTGCGCGCAGCTTTGACCCAGAGGTCGCGAGGCAATCGCTTTGGCAAGCAAACAATAGGTTCATCGGCTTTGGATGCTTTAGGCATATCTATCTCCTTTAGTGGTTAAGCAGATCGGGGCTCCACGGGTAATGCGTAAAGCGGAAATTTCGTTTCAAACAGAGTACACGAGCGCCAACAGCGTCTTGAGGCTCGAGGAACCGGCGCGAGCGTGAGTCAGTGATTTTCAACAGGTGAAACCGACAGATCCGGCCATTGGACTGTAATCGATTCACCCACATTCAAGCGGGACCAGTATAAACTCAATTCGTCGAGATGGTGGAAGATTTGTTCGAGTTTTTCCTGGGAAAGGCCGGCCGGCGACGATGTTTTGGAAACGTCTGTTGACTCGGAACGAGCACGCCATTGCTGCCAGCACATGTAAACGGCCGCTTCAGATTGTAAGCAGTCGTCTCGGCCGTCGCGCATCATCTTTTTACCACGATCGTTCAGCCGGCGACGCTGACGAGCAGCATCGCGGGTGGTTTTTGACGCGTCAGGGATCACGCGAAACGTACCGCCGCCGGCGGCGATTTGACCGAAGATTCCGCGTTCGATACGGAGTTGAGATTCAACGACGAGGTGCATCATGTCGTGAGGCATCAGATCGTCGTAACCAGGGGCTGGATTCATTTCAACGGCTACGAACGGCGGACGTCGAACCTCGACGCGATACTGCCGCCGGCCCGTCCTCTGAAAAATCACTAACATGGTTTGAGAAAACAACCTTCACAGGTGAGCGAACGTTCGACCGCGCCGGTACTTGCAAAGCCGTTAATTCTTATTAGCGCGAAGAGGAAAATCTGCGGAAAAGACGGCCGGCAGCCTTGCGAAAGCGGAACGTTCCTCGTTCCATTACACGCATACCGGCGCCAATACGGTCACCAAAATTTTCATCGACAGCCGGCGACTTCAGCGCCGCTCCCGATCCGAATTTTTCAACGCGCTCGCCGTAGTCTTCAGCGTAATCGCGCATCCAGAACTGCGTGCGCCGCATCCCCGAGCGTTCCGCCTCGCCAAGCGCCTGTTGCGAACTCCATCCATCGTGCGTCATTCGATAGATCGCCACGATCATCCCCGTACGATCCACTCCTTCTTTGCAGTGGATGAAAACCTTCCCATTCTCCGGCGCGGCAATCGCCTCCAAAATGCGGGCGACACGCGGATCGGTGGGACGGCCCCACGCCGGAAGTGCGACGTTGAAATAATTCAATCCGTGTGACCGAGCTTCCGCCTCTTCCGCTCTCGTGCGCGCATTCGCACCGCGCAGATTGATAACGGTGTTGATACCCAACTCCTGAAGCCGCGCGATCCCGCCAGGCTCCGGTTGAGCACCGCGATACAACTTTTCACTGACCTGATGAAATCGTGGCAACTCGGCGTAGCCAGTCGCATCTTGAGCGGATGCCGCCGCCGAAAGAAGTATCAGCGCAACGACCACTTTCGAAACCGTGAGATAGAGGCTCTGCATAAACGTCCTCTGCGGTAGTTATTTTTGAACTCGGCCGGACCAGCGGATGCTAGTCTGTTGCGGTATAACCGCTCGTGTCGAAAACGATGAAGATGAAATCTTTAGCGCGCGTCGAAACACGAGCAATGCCTTCCGGTTTCAGGCGGCGGTCATACGTATTGAACTCGCGCAGGCTGGGCGCGGCATCGTTCCCGCTCCATTCCCAGAACTTGAAATCCATCTTCTCAGAATTTGGTCCTGCGCCTGTGATGACGTAAAACGCCTGACGCGATTCGTCGTACTCGATGCTCCGAATACCCGCGCCGTTAAGCGGCAGCCTGATCGCCTTGTTTCCCTCGACTTCGAGGTTTCCGATCGACAAGGCTGCTTTCGGATCGCGCATTTTCAACGGCACGACCAGCGCCTGACCATCTACAACAGGTGAACGCAAACCCAGCAGCAATCTCCCGTTTCGCGGATCCCACGCGATACCTTCGACGTTGATTCCTCCGTCGCGGTATTTCGTGTTCTCCATGCCGCGGAGCTCGATCACATTATCCGCTAAAAACTTCTTGAGTCCAGCGGCGGTTTCAGTACTCGTCACTCGCTGATTGGCAGCGTCGAACTTGAAGCGCGCCAGGCCGACGAGATCGCCGCCTTTAGGTTTCGACTGCGAGCCGACAACATAAAAATATGCGCCGTCGGTGGTAATGCCTTCGAGATCGATAATGCTCGTTCCGATGTCAATCGTTTTGATCGCGCCTGACTGTTTCCGATCTTCTCCCAATCGCATCCAGAAAATCTCGTTGGTGCGTCCATCGTCTACGAAGAGCACCGCTTCAGTGCCCGGCACCTGAACCACGCCGGATGCTTCGAACGTGCCGCCTGAGAAGGCGTTCATCGGCTGAGGCGACAGCGCGTTGGAACGTACCGAGGTCCCTTCGAACGACGCTCGCACGAGCAAAACGACGACGGCGATGGTCAACAGCAGAATCCCGGCGACGCCAATGAAGCGCCGGCTCGAGAAATCGACGGCTCGACTCTTTTCAGACATGACGGATGTCGTTAATTAGTCTGGCTTGCGTTCCTGTGAGGAGCCAGTTCCTATTCCACCACCTGTCCCTACACGCGATATCGTTTTCATGGTTTCTGCCATTTCGTCAACGCTTTTCTGATCCTCACCCGTGAAGGAAAATATCAGCGCGTAGCCTTTCTTAACCGTGACGAAAATCGCCTGCTTCAGGGGGACACCATTAACTTCACCAGTATAGTTGTCACGGAAAAACTGTAACCCGGCGACACTGAATTCCAAAGGTTCCGGCAGCACTGGCTGGATACCTCTCTTCTGCCTTAGTGGCCGAAGACTGAACAGATAATCCTTCCGTTAGCGTTGCCGGGCACTTTTTCAGCAACCACCAGGACAACGGGATTTACCGCGAGGCCGGGCGTTCCCCGTGGGTAACGAGTGCTGGTAAAGAGTACGTGAGTGTTTTTCTGCTGGGCTAAATTGCCAGTCTTCGCAGCTTCCTCCCTGGCGCCGTCGTTTATACGTTTGTTAATTGCTTCGTCGTGAACGACCCAATCTTTGGGGTACGTGAAGGCAACGCCAAAGAATAAGTTCAAGTACTCACCGTTTTTGACTTGATCGTTTTCAGGCGATGCAGTTTGCGCTTGGGCAGAAAAGCAAAGCAGCAGAAGAATTGCACTTGCGAGAGGAGAGTGTTTCATGCTGCAAATGGTAGTGCATCGCCTGGGTGGTGGCAATGTTCACTCCTGCGTAGTAAATAATCGCAACCTGGTCCTACCCACGACCAAAACGAAACGGGCAGCCATTAAGACTGCCCGTAACTTATTGATTCCAATGGTGCACCCGGCACGACTCGAACGTGCGACCCCCTGATTCGTAGTCAGGTACTCTATCCAGCTGAGCTACGGGTGCGAAGCCCGTAATACTAAGGCTTACGGGCGAATATGTAAAACGGCGCTTTCGGTGCCTCAGTAAGACGCCGATTCTAACGCGTAAAACGCCGATTCTAACGCGCGAAATATCCCGGTTTCGTGCGCGCCGTCAGGTCGGACCGGCCGACTTCCACCTTCACTTCGTGCCACTTGCCGCGCACTCGCTCGCCTTGCGGTTGATACGCGACCGTGTAAAGCGTGCGCAGGTTCGCCGCAACCTCACGGTAAAGTTGCGCCATGTATTGCAGCTTGTTTATGTCGTTCAGACGCCCGCCCGTCCGGTCAGCCAGTGATTGCAAACGAGCGCGCGCGGCGGCGTAAATGCCGACGATGTTCGGTGTCTGAAGCGGCAGTCTCTTCGGATCGCCGGATGGTAAGGCGAGCGGAAAGATCGTGACGCCTTGTCGATCCGCGGAGGCGAGAACATTCTTCAATTCCGGACTCGAATGTGGATCGATCGTCGCCAGCGCCTCTTCATTGCTTTGCGCTTTCGAAAGCGTGGAGCGATCGGAGTTGCGAAGAGATGTGTCGAGGCCATCCGTCAACACCACGATCGCTTTCCGCCGCTGTCCTTCTTTTTCGAGTTCCTTCAACGCGTATCTCAACGCTTGATAAAAATGAGTTTCGCCTGCGCCTTCCGCGATCTCGATCGCGTAAGCAGTCTTCATGCGGTCGTTAGTGAAACCGCTCAACGACTTCACTTTCGCGTTGAACTGGATCACCGAAACGCGATCTTCGGGCGCGAGAGCGTCAAGAA
>DASRIM010000386.1:0-25683 GCA_035649995.1 Pyrinomonadaceae bacterium
CAGCCGATGATTGCCAATCGACTGCCAGAACTGATGCCGCGCGTCGAAGATGTGTTTTCGCCAATCGACGCGCGTTGCTGGTCCAACCGAGCCCAACTCCAGCCCATAAGATAGCGACACGATGTGTCGAGACAGGCGCGAGTCCAAACCGCCGTACAGTTTCACCGTGCCGAACCCCGCATTGGGCACTGTCTCCGGCGATAGCACGACGCCGGTTACGTCGCTCTGGCGATTTCCGCCGTCGATCGCGCCGCCGAAATGAAACGTGAAGTTTCCGTTGCCGAATGGTTTCGACACGCCCGCAAACTGACCGTTCACGTGTCCGCCCTGGATCTCTCCAGCGCCGATGGGCAGCTTGTAATTCGTGTAGTTGAAAATCCAGTCTGCGTGGGCCAGCCATCCGCGGCCCTGGAACTCCGAATCATGCGAGCCTTCGAAGCCGGTCATAAAAAAGTGCCTTCGCGCGTTGCCCTCGCCTTCGATCAGCAGCGATTTGAACGGAAGTTTCCAGAACTTTCCCGACGCGACTTCGAAGCTCGCGCCGCCCGTCAGCAGGTTCGTCAAGTCGTAACCGGCAATCGGTTTGAAGTGAAACTGACTCGCTTCGGGTGCTACGACCGTCGTTTGACCAGCGGACGTCTGCGGAGTTTCTCGTTCGGTCACGCGCGCTGAGGGACGTCCGCTCATGACCGGCATGATCTGAGTAGAGTAGATGCGGTAGACGAGGTCCAACTGGCCGCCGGCGCAATTTTGCACGCTGACGATCTCGACGCGGATCTTGACACGCTGGTCCGTCGTGTCAGGTAGAAAGTTTTCACGCTCGATGATCTCGAGACCTTTCGCGCCGGCGTCCTTGTAAGTGAAGGGCTTGCCCTGGATCAACGTGGTGATTTGAGCGAGCGCGCGATTTTGTCTCGCCTTGACCCACGGCAGAAACTTGAACGGATCCTCGATGTTGACGCTTCTGACGGTAAATCCCGCCTGCTCCAGGTCCATGTTGTCACACGAACCCGGTACAGGAGACGTCTGGGACGACTGCGCCTTCTCGGGAACGACTCGCCGCAGCGCTGCTTTCGCTTTCTTCTCCGCAGCCGCGAGATCGATCTGATCGAACTGGTCCTGAATGTTTTGCGTGATGACTTGCAGGCGCGAAGTGGCGCCGGCGATCGCCGGATCGCGCCCGATCACCGCGTTCAGTTGATCCGCGCATTGAAGGACCTTTGCGAGGCGGTTCTCGTCGTCCTCGCCCGGTATGGAAACGAGCGCGCGCACGTTGCCGTACTGCGGGACCTCAGTTTCCGCCCGGGCGCTGACTGTTCTTCGCAGTGCCGTATCAACGGCCTCGCGACAGTTCGAAAACTCGGTTGCGAATTGTCCCGGCCGCGCCGCCTGCGCCGCCGTGATTCGGTCCTTCAGTTGATTGAGTGTTGTTTCGAGTTCAGGCAGGCGAGCGACGACGTTTGCGTAACTCGGATCCTGGGTGGCGTAGTAGTTCTGGAGCACGCCAAGCTGCGTGCGCTCGATTGCTTCCCTGCTTTGCGCAAAACAGATCTGCGCCACGAGAAGCACGATTGAAATATACGCCACCCTTAACACGGATTCAGTGAATAACCCGGAACCGGGAACTACCTCTTCTTCAGTGTGTTCTGGATCGTGTCCTGGGCGTCTTCCTCGTCGATCTCGCCGTCGGCCGCCGCCTTGGCGTCGTCGGCTGCTGGTCCGAGTGCGTGGGCGCTCTGGCCCGGTGTGAGACCCTGGGCCGCCTTCTCGGCCTTCGGAAACAGCGCCTTATCGACTTCGACCTGGAGCGAAACGAGCGGATCGGTGTACGGATCGGTTCTCTTCGCGCGCTCGAACAACTGGAAGTTGATATTCCATTCGACCACGTTGCCGGAGGTAGAGTCCTTTTCGAGACCAAAGATAACGCGGCGCAGCCCGTTGGGAGTGTTCAGTTCAAAGTTGACTTTGAGCTTGATGATGGTTGATTTCGGTTTGGGAATCGGTGCAGTAGAAGTCGTGGCCATTTCTTGCTCCTTGTTCTGAATGAGTTCGGTCTATCCAAATGTACTTGCGGCGAGATCCGGCAAAAGAGATCACTCCTTTGGTTGTCCGGCGCCGCTTTGGGTCTCGATATTCTGTGTCGCACTTCGCTGGCGCAACAGGTTTTTGATGCCAAAAAGCGATTCGAGGGCGTCTTGCCAGAACGGCGCGCCGACGCTCAACAACATCACCATTATGGTCCAGCCCACGAGCGTGACGAGGTTGCCTTTCAAACTCTCCCACCATTCGCCGCGTGTTTGCAGGCGCCAGGCGGGCGTGCAGCTCATGGACCGTTGTTGACTGTCCAGCAGCGGCTTACCATTTTTATCAACTTCCTGGCAATCCGGCAGCACGGGATCGTTGTTTTTGTTGACGGGGATTCCCTTCTCGTTGCGGGCCAGGGTCAAGCCCCACCACGCGCGCCGAGGCTGGTCCTCTTGTGGCCAGAACCCGGTCCAAATGCCGGTGCTCCAGAGAAACGAACGTATTTGTTGTCCGCTCAGCAACGTGAAACCGAAACCCTGGTAAGCGTTGGAGAGTAGATCGATCTCCTGGCGTGTTCGCTCGATCTCATCTTTGATGTTCACCGGCGTGGGTGATGGATTCGCGGCTGCCGTTTGCGTCGCTGTGTCTCTCGATTCGCGCGAGTGCTTCAGGATTTCCGGTCCGCTGTCGACGATCAGATTACGCTGCACTTCGTTTGTCGAAAGGTTCTTGTAGACGCGGAAGAAGTTTGCGTTCAGCACGATCACGACGATGACGCTGATGCAGAGCGAGACGGTACGCATGTGGCGCGTGTAGCGCTCGTCGAAACTCTGCGTGACGGTGTCGAACCAGATCTCGACCTGTTCCAGCTTCTGGCGCAGAGGCGATACGGCGTCGTCGAATTTCTGAGTAAACTCGCCGATCAGTTTCGCTACGCCAGCCAGTCCGGCGGAGAGCGTTTCGAGTGCCTGCACTTCGGCCGCTTCGTTTGCCTGGACCGCGGCTTCTTTTTCCTGCGTGATCGCGACCTGTGCCTCGTCGACCAGGTTGAGCACGTCTCTAACGTTCAGCCTTCCGAGTCGCAAGAGATCGGCGAACAGTACTTTCGGTTTGATTTGCGTGCCCTGAAGGACTGCCTCGACGTTGGTGAAGATGGGCGCGAGAATGGCGCGGATCTCGGCGAGTTTGCTGCTGGCGGCGCCGCGCAGCTTCTCGTTGTTCGATAAGTCTTCGATCACTTTTCGCAGGGCCACCACGTGATCGCACAGCAACTGAAACTTCGCCACGTACTCCGGGAAGAACTCTTCGAGCTCGAGCTTGCCCATGACCTTGAACAGGTCCTGTTTCGAGAGCGAGTCGAGCACGGGCCTGCCGAACGCTGTCTTCCGTCCGATGTTCTTGAACTGCTCGAGAACGCGATCCCTGAACTGTTCCGCCGCCGACAAACGCGGCTGACCGTTTGCGCCGGATGCAGTGGTCGTTCCAGCGGCGGCTTGCGCGGCTGGCGTTGGGGTGACGCCGCCGATCGCCTGTTCGTAAAGGTCCACCAACGAATCCGCGATCTGCCGCGATTTCATTTTCAAAAGTTTCTTCACGAATGTTTGGACAGACTGAACCAAAAGACTCAACACGAGCAAGACAATCACGAGCGCGATTACCGTGTTCAAAATGCCCAGGTCCATAGAATCTCCTTTGATTTGAGAAGGCCTTCGCGTGACGTTGCAAGAGAGTCAACAGGGCAACGCAAAACAGGTGGTCCGAACAAGCGAGGGCTGCGGATTTTGAAGCGCGCTTACGATAGTAGATTTGCTCGTTTTGTTCAACGATTTTACGAGCCGTGTGATAGGCTCTGCGGCCATATGCAAACATATCGCTTTATGCAAATGGACGTGTTTACGGATCAGGCGTTCGCGGGAAATCCGCTCGCCGTGTTTCCTGAAGCGGCGGGCTTGAGTGATGAAGTGATGCTCAAGATCGCACGCGAGATGAATCTCTCGGAGACTGTCTTCGTGCTCGAATCGGAGGCGAGCGACGCGTTGAGACGGCTGCGCATCTTCACGCCAACCCGCGAGATTCCGTTCGCTGGTCATCCGATCGTCGGAACGTGGAACGCGCTCGCTCGCGAAGGCGTCGTGCCTGTGGCCCAAGGCGGCACTGGCTGGCAACGCATCCATCACGAGGTTGGAATCGGCGTGCTGCCCGTCGATATCGAGTTCAAAGACGGACAGCCGGTGCAGGTCGTGATGACGCAAGGCAAGTTCGAAGTACTCGATGACGTCGACGACGGGCACGAGCAGGCGGAGATCGCTCGCGCGCTCGGACTCGCGCGTGAAGATCTCGACGAGAGTCTGCCGATTCAGGTCATCACTACCGGATTGTCGTGCATGGCAGTGCCGGTGCGTTCGCTTGCCGACTTGCGTTCGTGCCGTGTAAACGCCGGGTTACTGGCGGAGCTTTACACGCGTCGCGGCGCGGCCGGTTGTCATGCGTTCACGCGCGAAACACTCGAGATCGGCGCCGCTCGCGCTCACGCGCGTTTCTTTGCTCCCGCTGATAACATCGCCGAAGATCCGGCTACCGGCAGTGCGTGCGGCGCACTCGGCGCGTACCTGGTGCATCACGCGGCGTTGTCGTTGGAACCGGAGAATGGGCGATACAAATTCGTCATCGAACAAGGGGACTTCATTCACCGCCCGAGCCGAATCAATCTCGACGTCAAAGGCGAGCGTGGCGCGGTTGAAGAAGTGAAAGTTGGCGGGTCGTCGGTATTGGTGGCCAAGGGTGAAGTGGTTTTTTGAAATGAATTCGTTTGATCTGATCATTATCGGGGCTGGACCAGCGGGACTCTCCGCCGCGGAGGCTGCCTCGCGCGCCGGGTTGAACTATCTCGTCATCGAGAAAGGAACGATAGCGAACACGATTCGGCAGTATCCGGTGGGCCGGACGATGTTCTCGACTCCGAACGAAGTCGAGATGCACGAAGGCGCTCTCAAGCCCGTGCGCGAGAAACCGACTCGCGAAGAACTGCTGTCGCATTACATACACTTCGTCCTCGACAACGACTTGCGCATCAACACCGGCGAGCGAGTTGTTTCAGTCACCGGCGACGTGGAGAGTGGGTTCATCATTCGAACGGATTGCGGTGAGTATCGCGCGCGGCGCGTGCTGTTCGCGATCGGCGCGATGGAGAACCCGCGCCGGCTGAACGTGCCCGGCGAAGACTTGCCGAAGGTCCATCATCGTTTCATCGATCCTTATCCTTACGTACGCAAAGACGCGCTCGTCGTCGGCGGCGGCAATAGCGCCGCCGAGGCTGCGTTGTTTTTGTCAGAAGAAGGCGCGCGGACCACGATGGCCATCTGGCGCGAAGACTGGGAGAACCGGGATCCAAAAGCTGGAGCGATGAAACACTGGGTGCGCTCACCGCTCGAAGCCGAGATCGAGGCAGGACGGCTCAGGGTCGTTCTCTACAAGCACATCGACGAGATTCACGAACGTGACGTGACTTTAACCACGGAAACCGGCGAGTCGATGACGCTGCCGAACGACGTCGTGTTCGTGCTCACTGGCAGCGACGCGGATCTCAGTCTCTTGAAAGCGCTGGGAGTCAAAACTGAGCCGGGGAAACTTACGGAAGTGCCGATTTACGATCCTGAAACTTTCGAAACGAGCGTACGCGGAGTCTATGTCGCCGGACACTTTACGCACGCGCGTCACATCAAGGCCGCGATTGACGTTCCGCGCCGCGTCATTCCACTCATCGCAAAAAAGCTCCGGGAGGAATCCTGATGATCCGTGTCGCCTTGCTTGCTTCCTTCGTGCTCTGCATCGCTTCGCAAACGTCAGCTCAAACGCCAAAAAAACCTCCGGTCACAAAGTCAGCACTCTGCACCAGAGACATCGCGGTCGATAACACAAAGCAACAGATACTCTTCACGCGGACTTTCGACCTGGCAGTTCCGCGCATCGCGGTGTTGCTGCGAGCGGCGGATCTATTGTGGCCCTACGAACAGGACAAGGCGTTGGCCGCGTTCATGGAAGCGTTTGACCTGGCTGTTCAGAATTACAAAGAGCAGGGCGATCAGGTTCGGCGCACTTCGAGCAGTCAGTTTGCGGCGGTGATTGCTGTTCCCGACCAGCGCTATAAAGTCATCGGCGCACTGGCCAGGCGTGACCCTGCGGCGGCCCGCAAGCTTTCCAATCAGATGTTGAAAGACGATGCCCAGGCTGTCGTCGACAAATCCGCCGTCGACAAACAGGCACGCACGAAGGCTGCTGAAAAAATATTGTCAGTCGCCGTCGCATTGATCCCGACGGATGCGACCATTGCCGCAGACTTCGCGCGCGAGAGTTTCAACTATCCCGCGACGCTCAGTCTTCCGATATTTATCTACAGCCTCGCTAAGACCCATCAGTTGGAGGCCGATTTGCTGTACGAAGAGGCGCTGCTTATGTACGGCGGTGCGCCGATGGACCAGTTTCTCTACCTGTCGGCATATCCGTTCGGTAACAACCGAGAAGCGGGCGAGATGCCGGCTTATACGTTCTATCGAATCCCGGATGGCTTCGTTCCCAACACGAGGTTACAGCGCCAGTTTGTTCGGCGATTGCTGGCGCGGGCGCAGGGCGCGTTGGAAGTCGCGGACGTGCAATCAACTGCCGCCCGCTTCTCAGATCCGGCGCAGATGTGGTTGGCCCTGACGCGGCTCGAAAAGCAAATACAAACCAATCTTCCCACTCTTGCTGACGAGACCGCGCAGGCAAAAGACAAACTTTACACGCTGCTGAATCCGGCGACGCAAAACCGCGCCAGCGGCATGATCGTCAACGAGAATAAGCCGAAGAGGACATTTGACGAACTGGTTGAAGCGGCGGAGAAAGTCGCCGACGTCGGCGTGCGCGATCGCGATTTGACCACGGCGATTACCGGCAACTCCAAAAACGAAACGGTGGAACGAGTGGTCAGTGTCGTGGATAAGATCTCCGACTCGGGTGTCCGGAATTCGCTGCTCAACTGGTTCTACTTCTTCAGGACACAGGCGTTGCTTACCGACAAAAAGATCGACGAGGCGAGAGCGCTCGCCGCGAAAGTGAACGAGCTTGACCAACGCGCTTACCTCTTTTCGCGAATCGCGGAAGAGTCGTTGAAGGAGACCGAGGATCAAACGCGCGCTCGCGAGATGCTCAACGAGCTTGCCGCTGCTGTGGCTAAAGCGCCGAAGACGATCGTCTCCGCACGGACATTGCTCGCGCTCGCCTATCTCTACGCAAAGATCGACGTGAATCGCGGCGTCGAAGAGCTCGGCAACGCGGTCAAGACCATCAACGCACTGGAGTCGCCTGATTTTTCGCAGCAGTTTGTGACGATGAAAATCGAGGGGAAGACGTTCGGCAGTTTCGCGTCGTTTCAAACGCCGGGATTCAATCCCGAGAACGCGTTTCGCGAAATGGGCAAACTCGATTTCGACGGCTCACTCACTAACGCCACCACGTTCGCCGACAAGTCGCTGCGCGCTTTGACCACGCTCGCCGTGATCGAGCCGTGTCTCGAAGTAGCGCCGGCTAAACCGGCAACTAAGAAGACGAAACCTTAAGCCTCACGCGCCTCGACGTCGCTGGCGCGATCGCGACGCGCGACGCCGGTCTGATACGCCGCCGATTCCACCTCGCGCGCGACCGCTTCCGAGACTCGCTTGTCGAAGACGGACGGCACGATGTATTCGGGGTGCAGCTCGGCGTCGCTGATGATGCCGGCGATTGCGTTGGCCGCCGCCAGTTTCATCTCTTCGTTGATCCGCCGCGCCCGGCACGCCAGCGCGCCGCGAAAGATTCCCGGAAAACAAAGCACGTTGTTGATCTGGTTCGGATAGTCGGAACGCCCCGTTGCCATGACTGCGACGTACGGCGCCGCGTCTTCGGGCATGATCTCCGGTGTCGGGTTCGCCATCGCGAAGACGATTGGCCGTTCCGCCATGTTCTGAACGTCGTTCTCGTCGATCACGCCCGGCACAGACAATCCGAGAAACACGTCCGCGCCTTTGATCACGTCGTGGACCGAACCGTTTTCGAGATTTGGGTTCGTGTTTTGCGCGTACCAGTCTTTCACCCAGTTCATGTTCTCGGTGCGTCCTCGATAGATCGCTCCGGTCTGATCGCAGCCGATGATATTCTGCACACCGGCGGCCATGATGATCTTCGAACAGGCCACGCCGGCCGCGCCGACGCCGTTCACTACCACCTTGATCTGGCCCATCTGTTTGCGGACGATCTTGAGCGCGTTGATCAGGGCGGCGAGAACGACGACAGCCGTGCCGTGCTGATCGTCGTGAAACACCGGAATATCAAGCTCTTCCTTGAGCCGCTCTTCGATCTGAAAACAACGAGGCGCGGAGATGTCTTCGAGGTTGATCCCGCCAAACGTCGTCGAGATCGATTTGACGGTTCGCACGATCTCGTCCGGATCTTTCGTGTTGAGACAGATCGGGAACGCGTCGACACCTCCGAATTCCTTGAATAGCATCGCCTTCCCTTCCATGACAGGCATCGCCGCCGCTGGTCCAATGTCGCCGAGACCGAGGACGGCCGTGCCGTCGGTTACTACGGCGACGGTGTTCTTCTTGATCGTGAGCGTGTACGCCTTCTCGGGATCGCGGGCGATCGCATCGCAAATGCGCGCGACGCCGGGAGTGTAGGCCATCGACAGATCGGCGCGGGTCTTCAGCGGCACTTTCGAGGTGACTTCAATCTTCCCGCCGAGGTGCATGAGAAACGTGGGATCGGAGACTTGCAGCAGTTCGACGCCGTCAACGTCCTTCACTGCCTGCACGATCTGTTCGCCATGCGTGCTCGAAGCTGAACTGACGGTGATGTCGCGGACGATGAAGTTGTTGCCGACGTTGACGATATCGATCGCGCCGATGTCGCCGCCTGCGCGTCCGATCGCCATTGTCAACTCGCCGAGCGAGCCGGCGCGCGATGATAGCCGGACGCGCAGTGTCAAGCTGTAACTCGCGGTCGGTGTTGGTTGGTGCATTTCGTCTTATCTTAACGTGCGCCTGATTCTTTTAACTACTTGAGGGTCGAGCCTGCTAGCAGCCATCTCGAGTGACCAAAGACCGAGCACTCGATAGATCTCGAGCGTGGCCGCGTTACCATCGAGTGCCGCGAGATGGCGTTTCACCGTTTCCACGTCGCCGCGCGCGAACGTTCCGGTAAGTGCCTGGGCCGGATTCATCGTTTGCAGATTGTCGACGGCGCTGGAAAGCAACGGCAGCAGGACCTGTCGTGCGTGGCGGGCGGTAAGTCCGCACTGGACCAGCATGTGTGACGCCACGTCGAACAGTGCGGTCACGTTTCCGGAAACCATTACGGCCGCGGCGTGATACAGCGGCTTGTTCTTCGACTCGATCGAAAAACTCTTCCCGTCGAGGTCCCGCACGAGTGCTCGCGCCATGCGAACCGCACGTTTATCGCCTTCGACGCACCAAAATGCGTCTTTAAGCAAACGCGCACCGGCCTTCGGTTCGCTGACGGAAACGAGCGGATGGACTGAACCGGTGCTCCAGCCCTTTTCGGCGAGGGGCGTTAGCTGTTCCGCTGACAAGGCGCCACTCGTGTGCAGCGCGGTTGGGATTCCGTCAGTTTCCCACTCGAGGTTTGCGAGAGCTTCGGCGACGCGCGCGATTTGATCGTCAGGAGTGGTGATCAGTAAGAGTCCCGGCGCCGGACGGTCCGCTAATTCTTTTACAGCCGACACGCGAATGGGAACATCTAAAAGAGCGGCGGCGCGGCGTGCACTCTCGCGGCGGCGAGCAGCTAACGAACCGAGGGGATAACCTTTGGCAGCGAGGGCAATAGCCAGCGCGGTCCCAAGTCGTCCGGGGCCGACGATTGAAACTTCCGTTTTGTGCTTCATTTTGGCCGCGATCTGTCGAATGCGTGGTTCCGTTTTAGTTTACTGGTCGGCCGGATGCGCGTATAGTTGATCAGCCAAAAGCGTTAGAGACATTGTTGTTTGCGGGCGCGCAACCTGTCCGCCGAGCCCGAGCATCATAGCTGCGCGCCTGAATTAACGAAAACGACCCCAGACCCTAGCCTCAGGTTCTATCGATTTATTGGAGGTTCCGAGATGAATAACTTCTCCCGCGCCACGAGTGCTCTTATTCTGATGGCCTCGCTGCTGTCAGGCTCAATGGCTGCGGTCGGGCAAACCACAGCGCCGAAACCAGCGGCGCCTGATGCCAAAACCACAGATACAAAACAAACGGCGTCGACGGCGCCTGCTACGTCTACGGCTACCAATAAGAAGCCGCTATCGACAAACGAAGACCCGGCGATGATCGGCAAACGGAACATCAATGGCGGTTTTGTCGGCAAAATCAGCGGTGGCACCGAGAAGGAAGTGCGGATGGGACGCGAGGCCGCGGCCGAAGTCGACCGCCAGGCCAAGTTTATTGAAGATCCAATCATTACGGAGTACGTCAACCGCGTCGGCCAGAACATCGTTCTGCACTCCGATGCGAAGGTTCCGTTTACGATCAAGGTCATCGACTCCGATGAGGTAAACGCCTTTGCGCTACCCGGCGGATTCTTCTACGTAAACAAGGGACTCCTGCTCGCCGCCGACAACGAAGCCGAGCTCGCCGGCGTCATGGCGCACGAGATTGCGCACGTCGCTGCGCGGCACGCTGTCGAGAATCAGGCGAAAATGAACCTGCTCGAATATGCCGCACTCGGCGCGTCGATCTTTCTCGGCGGCATTCCCGGACTGATCTATCAGAACACTGCCGGCATCGGATTGCTGGGCGTCTTCATGAAGTTCAGCCGCGGCGCGGAAGAAGAGGCTGACAAACTCGGCGTCCAGTACATGTATGCCGCGGGTTACGATCCGGGCGCGATGGCGACGATGTTTGAGAAGCTCGAAGCCAAGAACAAGAAGAAACCCGGTTTCATCTCACGCGCTTTTGCAACGCACCCGGCGCCGCCGGACCGCCGCGCCTCAGCGCTCGCTTTGGCCGCGAGGTTCCCGGATCACGAAGAGTACGTGATCAGCAGCTCGGAATTTCAGCGAGTGAAGAACCGGCTGTTGCGACTTTCCAACGCGCGAGCAGCGACGAGTGGCGCGCTCCAGGCCGGTGGTGAAGACGGTGCTCCCGGACGTCCGACACTGAAACGGCGTCAACCAACACCTGACGACGGCACGACGACGACCACGCCTGACGGCGAGCAGAAGCCGGCCGAAACGACGGCGCCGCCGAAACTGAAACGCAACGACGGCTCGCAGCCTCCGCCTAAGTCGGACAAGCCATAACCGCGGATTACAAACGTTCCACAAAATCCGTGTTTTCCCTGTTCCAGGGGCAACACGGATTTTGTTGGTAGTGTCCTAATCTGAGATCTGGAATGGTGAGTTTGGCATAGGCCTTGTCCTTAGCCACGCTTTACCTTATCTCGGTAATAATAATAGGCGATCATGAGCGGGAAGATTTGCAGTACGAAGAGAGTTCCCGGCACGTAAGGTTTGGTTGGTTTGTTAAGCTCCAACCACCGCCCAACAGGGGACGTGAAACCCAACCACGCAATGTAGGCGCCGATAAGTGCAATAGCGTTGAATGCGAGATAGACGCCGATAGCTTTTAAGATGGCTTCTGTTTTCTTCTTCACAACCATTCGGGCGCTCATGCGCTGAGATGCTTGGGTTGTTCATAATTATACGGCGGTGCTTTTCGCGGACAAACCAAAAGGCCGGGATCTGGGCGTCCCGGCCTCTCAGTTTCTTCACCCAACCACGGCGCGGGGTAAAGATCAAAGTCTCAGGTTAATGTCGTCATCGATTAGATCGTCTACGTGTACTCCAGCAGCGCGAGCGTAAGCGAGAAGCACATAGACGGGAGGAAAGCGTCTGCCCAACTCAAACTCAGAAATGCGGCTGTAGGCCATTTGCAGCCCGAGACGCTTAACGCATTGTGTTTGACTAAGGCCAAGGTGCTCACGGATGGCAAGCAGCTTTTCAGCGAGGTGTCTCGGCTTGTCGCGTGGTCTCATTTCGCCTTCTCTATCAGTTCAATTTCCTTAATTAGAGCATCGCGGAAATCGTTAACCACTTGGGCCAACCGATCAATCTTGGCGCGGGCCATTTTCCGAGATCTCGGATTAGCAACGTGAAAATTGAGCATCACGCGGCGCTCACAGTCGGCTATAATCAACAGGTAATTCCCGAGTTTATAGGTGCCTTCATCACTGTCGTCTGCAACCGCCTGAATGAAAGACGGCGCACCCTCGGAGATCGGATTGAGGAACACTCGTTTGAGATACGCCATGCTGATAACCTCAGAGGTACTTATTAGGTGATCGTCGCCCGGTTCATCTGCCGTCGTTCTGGCCGTGGAAGGTAACAAAGGAATACCGCTTTGTTACCGTGCGCGGGCACGACGGCAAATTACACTGGATCCCGGTTTCAGTCGGCTCATCTCTCGACAACCTCAAATAGCAAAAATAAAGTCTGAATCTCAGATTAGGACACTACCGATTTTGTTTGCTTGCTTGACAACTTTTTGGACCGGACGGTATTCTAGCCGTTCGCGTTTTATTCGCTGAAAACAGAGATAGTTAACTATGTCGACATACTTTCCCAGCGGTAAAGACCTCGCTGGAAAACGAAAATGGTTCGTGGTTGATGCGAGCGGCCAGACGGTTGGCCATCTCGCGTCCGAGGTTGCTTCGATCCTGACAGGCAAGCGCAATCCGGAGTGGACTCCGTTTCTCGACACCGGCGATCACGTGGTCGTGATCAATGCCAGAAAAGCAGTGTTGAAGGGTAATAAGGTCGATCAGAAACTGTATCGCCATCACACGCTTTATCCGGGCGGTATGAGACAGACCACCGCCCGAGAAATGATTGCCAAAAAGCCCGAGCGGGTCCTTGAGCTGGCCATCAAGGGAATGTTGCCGAAAAACAAACTCGGCAAGGCGATGGCGAAGAAGCTCAAGATTTACGCCGACGCCGAGCACCCGCACTCAGCCCAGCGCCCTCAACCACTCGACCTAACTCACAAATCAGATTCAAAGTAAACGGCCCCCGAAAGATAAAGAGGAAAGATTACTGTGGCTGAAATTCAGTATTACGGAACGGGACGGCGAAAGTCGGCAACGGCGCGCGTCTACTTGCGGCCGGGCGGCGGCGAGGTCAAGGTCAATCACAAACCCTTCGACCGGTATTTCCCCAACGAAACGCTGCGCATGATCATTCGCCAACCGTTGCAGTTGACGGAAACGACCAACAAGTTCGACCTCGTCATCAACGTCACTGGCGGCGGCCCGGCGGGCCAGGCGGGAGCGATTCGTCACGGCATCACTCGCGCGCTGCTCGAGTATAATGGCGACCTGCGGCAGGCGCTCAAACACGCCGGTCTGATCACCCGCGATCCCCGAATCAAGGAACGCAAGAAGTACGGACAAAAGGGCGCCCGAAAACGCTTCCAGTTCTCGAAGCGGTAACAGAAAAAATTTCGAATTTCGAATTTCGAAATTCTTGAAACCATTGTCGCAACACGATTGGTTGCTAAGAAAGTCTGGTTGCGGCGAGTACATTAAACCAATTAACCAGAAGGAGACTTAGTTTGGTTTCGGTAACCATGAAAGAGCTGCTGGAGGCCGGTGTTCACTTCGGCCACCAGGTAAGGCGCTGGAACCCGAAGATGAAGGAGTACATCTTCGGCGAGCGCAACGGCATTTACATCATCGACCTGCAAAAAACGCAGCGCATGTTTCGCGAAGCGATCGGCTTCGTCACCAACCTCATTGCGGAAGACAAAGGCAAGACGGTGCTCTTCGTAGGCACCAAGCGCCAGGCACAGGACGCGATTCGCGAAGAGTCGGAAAAGTGCGGCCAGTACTACGTCAACCAGCGATGGCTCGGCGGTTTGCTCACCAACTTCCAAACGGTCCAGAAATCGATCAAGCGGCTCAAGGATCTCGAGAGCATGCAGACCGACGGCCGTTACGAAAAACTGACCAAGAAAGAACGCATCAAGCTGGACCGCGAACGCGAGAGCTTGAACAAGAACCTGTCGGGCATCAAAGGAATGTCTCGTCTCCCCGATGCCATCTTCATCATCGACGTCAAGAAGGAAGAGATCGCAGTCGCCGAAGCGAATCGACTCGGAATCCCGATCGTCGCCGTCGTCGATACCAATTGTTCGCCCGAAGGCATCGACTACGTCATTCCCGGTAACGACGACGCGTTGCGTGCAGTTCGTTTGTTTGCCTCGCGCATTGCCGATGCGATCGTCGAAGGTAACCAGATAGCGACCGAAGGCGGCGTTGTTAGTGCCGAGCTCGGCGAAGAAGGTGAGGGCGAAAGCGCCGGTGGACTGGGAGAAACCGCTGCCGCGGGCTTCGCATCAGATGGTGGAGATGTGGGTGCGAGGGTCGATACCGCGGTTGATAAGGGCAGCGTAAATAGCGGGGAGGCGCAATCCGAATCCACGACATCGCCGGGCGCAGATGCGGCAACTGAAGCGCCGGCTGAGAACCCAGAGTCGGTCGTGGCGGCGAGCTAAGCGATATTCTTACTCATCGGGAAGCGCAGCCTTCAAGCGGACCATCCGCTCGGCTGCGTTTTTCATTGAAAGAACTAAATTTGATACTCGGAGAGATCGGTAATCATGGCGGAAATTACAGCAGCGGCAGTTAAGCAGCTCCGTGAGAAGACCGGAGCGGGAATGATGGAGTGCAAGAACGCGCTCGTCGAAGCGGGCGGAAACGAGGAGCAGGCCATCGATATCCTGCGCCGGCGCGGCCTTGCCTCAGCGAAAAAGCGCGAAGGACGTATCGCGGCTGAAGGCAGCGTCGGGTCGTACATCCACATGGGTGGAAAGGTCGGCGTGCTCGTCGAACTGAATTGTGAAACTGACTTCGTCGCGCGTGGCGAAGAGTTTCAGCAATTGGTGAAAGATATCGCGATGCACATCGCGGCCGCTGAGCCGCGCTACGTGTCGCGCGAAGAAGTGCCGGCAAGCGTGCTCGACAAGGAGCGCGAGATCGCCACGGCCCAGGCGAAGAACGATCCGAAGAACGCGAACAAGCCCGATCAGGTAATCGAAAAGATCGTCGAGGGCCGGCTGAACAAGTTCTATGAAGAAGCCGTGCTGGTCGATCAACCGTTTGTGAAAGATCCGGCCAAGACGGTCGGCGAACTGGTAACCGAGAAAGTCGCCAAGACTGGCGAAAGAATCGCGGTGCGGAGATTCACGCGTTATAAAATGGGCGAAGGTCTCGACCGCCGAACGGATGATTTCAGTGGTGAAGTTGCTTCGCTTGTTGGGTAACTTTGATGACTACAGCGTCGAAAGAAACAGCCTTGGCTTATCGCAGGGTTCTGCTGAAGATCTCGGGCGAGGCGTTGATGGGCGAGCAGAACTACGGCATCGACGTCGACGTCGCTCGCAGCGTCGCCGAAGAACTTAAAGCCGTTCACCAGTTGGGCGTGCAAGTCGCGGTCGTAGTCGGCGGCGGTAACATTTTCCGTGGCGTGTCGAAGAGCGCCGGCAACATGGACCGCTCGTCAGCGGACTACATCGGCATGCTGGCGACCGTAATGAACGCCGTCGTGCTGCAAGACGCGCTCGAAAAGATCCAGGTCGATACGCGCGTGTTGTCGGCTATCGATATCCCGCAGTTGGCGGAGTCGTTCATCCGGCGCCGGGCCGTCAGGCACCTTGAAAAGGGACGCGTCGTCATCTTCGCGGCCGGCACCGGCAATCCGTACTTCACGACTGACTCGGCCGCGGCGTTGCGCGCGCTCGAAATCAAAGCCGACATCATTCTGAAAGCGACGAAAGTCGACGGCGTCTATTCCGCGGACCCGGTGCTTGACGCAACAGCGGAACTTTTCAACGAGATCACGTATCGCCAGGTGCTCGAAAAAGAGCTCAAAGTGATGGACGCATCAGCCATCTCGTTGTGCATGGACAACAGTTTACCGATCATAGTTTTCAACATGCGAGAGCCCGGCAACATCAGGCGTGTGGTTCTGGGTGAGGCCGGTGTAGGAACAAAAGTCGGCTAACGAATTTATCAGCGGAGTTCAGCAGATGAGCGAAAAGGACGTAATCAAAGAAACTCGCACGCGAATGGATACCGTCATCGACGACTTCAGGCGCAAGATTGCCAGCGTCCGCACCGGGCGCGCCGCAGTGAGTGTCCTGGACAACGTCATGGTCGATTACTACGGCACGATGACGCCGCTGAACCAGATGGCTTCGGTCCACGCGCCTGAGCCGCAATTGCTCACCGTCCAGCCATGGGACCAAACGCAGGTTGGACCGATCGAAAAAGCGATTCGCGCCGCCGACCTGGGACTCAATCCTTCAAACGACGGCAAGCTCGTGCGGATTCCTATCCCGCCGTTGACCGAGGAGCGCCGCAAGCAACTTGCCAAACAACTTCACGACGTCGCCGAAGATCACCGCACCGCTGTTCGCAACATTCGCCGTGATGGGAACGAGCGTTTGAAGAAGATGTTGAAAGACAAACAGATCTCCGAAGACGCCGAGCGCGACTCGCTCGATGAAATCCAAAAAGTCACCAACAACTACATCTCAAAAATCGACGAACTGCTGAAGACCAAGGAACAAGAGATCACGAGCGTTTAGTTCGTCGTCCTCGCCGTGCCCGCTTGCGGAACGTCAGTAGAAAAAGGATTTTTTGAAATCCCTTTACATGCGTCGCCCGCTTGCGGAACGACCGGCAATTTCCGTGGTACGATTGCGCCATGGAATTTCATCTCGATCAGGCCAAAGAAATACTGAGGCGGACGCCCGCGACGCTGAATGCGCTGCTGACCGATCTGCCGAATGACTGGGTGCTTTCGAATGAAGGACCCGAGACCTGGAGCCCTTACGACGTCATCGGGCATTTGATCGAAGGCGAGGAGACGGACTGGATTCCTCGCGCCCGGATCATCCTCGAACAGGGCGAAACGCGGCCGTTCGACAAGTTCGATCGGGTCGCGATGTTTCAGAAGTCGAAGGGGAAATCGTTACTGGAATTGCTCGCGCAGTTCGAACAATTACGCGGCGAGAGTCTGCGTCAATTGGATGAGATGAAGCTGACGCCGGAGCTATTGCAGAAGCGAGGAACGCATCCGGCACTCGGCGTAGTCACGTTGTCCCAGTTGCTGTCCGCGTGGGTGGTCCACGATCTGGGTCACATTCGTCAGATCGTCAGAGTGATGGCAAAACAGTATCGCGAGGCTATCGGCCCCTGGACAGAATATCTGACGATTGTGAATTAACACCTGACGCTAACGCGGAATGGCGAACGCGTCGTCAGCCAGCGGCTGATTGATCTTGATGTCTTTCGCGCTAAACTCCGCGAAGAACGCGCCCATCGGCATTTCGAACTTCTGCGCAAAACTCGACGGCACCAGCACGCCCTCGATCTCTTTGAACTTGCTGTGTTCCGTGCCCAACGTGAGCCCCTGATAGTAGAGCATGAAGCTCATCACTCGTCCGTTCGCCGGATCGATGTAGAAGTCGGTTGTGTACCCTTCCGGATCGACGAGGCGAAACGCACGCTGCTTCTTCTTGTTCGGCAATGCGCTGAGCTGATAGCCCTGCTGGTCGTACCTGGATAGAGCGTTCAAACCATACTTCGTGAGCGGCGGCATCTGCACGTTCGGCATCGAGCTATACGAGTCCTGTCCGTCGTAGATCTGTTTGAACACGATCGCCGGACGCGCATCGATATCCATGCGCAACTTGTGTCCCGCCGTTACGAGCGTGAACGAACCCGGAATCGATTGCACGCTGTTGGGCGGATAGAGTTGGACCGAGCCGCGCATGACGACGTTTTGCAGGCTGCGAAGTTTCTCGCCACCCTGCGCCAGAAACGCCGCCTTCGCCAACTCAACGGGCGTGCTTTCCGCGGTGATTACCACCGCCGGCGACGCAGCAGCAGCGCCGTTCGTGGCCGCGGCAGGCTGCTCCTTCTTCTGCTCCTGTGCCTGAACCATTGCGCCACAAACCGCGCTGACGATCATCAGCACTAACAAAAGACTTCTCATTGCTAAACCCTTTCTCGTTTAGAAGTTCAAGCGCAGCTGCGCGTAGATTCGTCGATTGCCCGCACCGCTGCTGCCGCCACCGCCGAATCCGCCAAACGCGCCGCCAAGGCCCAGCGATTCTCCAAAATTCGGCGACGAGAGATTACCAACCGGCGTCGAGAGATTCACGTGATTGAGCAGGTTTTGAAAATTGATCGAGACGTTCAGGTTGAATCGCTTTTCAGCCGGCGCGCCCGCGGGTGGACCAGCTTGCGGCGCACCAGTCGCCACGGTCCTCCTGTCGCCACCGGGACCAGCCGCAGCGACCACCGGACCACCTGGCCCACTCGCAGCAGGTCTTGCCTGAGCCGCGGCGTTACCGCGATTGATGGTGCCGAAAAGAAATGTTCGGCTGACGCGCAAGTTCACGACGAACGATCCCGGCGAGTTTCCGAAGTTTCGTGGAATGATCGCCTCACCCGTGAGTGGCACGAGATTGAAGTTTCCCAACGGCGTGCAGCGAACGGTTCTGAGCGCGCAGTTCGCGTCCGGGCCAAGCAGACTCGGGCGTTCGTTCACCTGTCGATCGAGGTTCAAGTCCTGGCCCGTCGTGATGTTGAACGGCGGACCGCTGTTCGCGACGACGAATGGATTCAGCACGACTTTCCACCACGGCAGGTTCACCGTTCCGAAGATCGTGAACCGGTGGCGAATGTCGAACGAGCCGCGTCCAAATTCGCCGCTCGTGTCGTAGGAGTTTATCGGGAAGAGTTGCCCGCCCTGGCCGTCGGTATCATTCGTCGTCTTGCTCAACGAATAGTTGCCGTTGAGTTGGAACATGCGGCTCAGCCGTGTGTTGAAGCCGACGAAGAACTGCCGTTGATTGAACTGGCCGCTGGCTTCGAAGCGATAAACCTCGCCGCGCGCCGGATCGGGACGGATGCCGAGCGGCGTAACCGGCGTGACGCTTGCGGGAAACGGAGCATTGACGTCGCGCGCGCGAATCACGTGGACGATGCGGATGTTGTAGAAACCAACGAACATCGTGATGTTGCGCGGCAGTTGGCGCTCAACCTGCGATCCGATGACCCACACTGTCGGATTCTGGATGTTCGGATCCTTTTCCCAGACGATCTGTTGAGTCACGGGAATGCCGGAGACGTTCGGAACCGTAGTCGGGCTCCACTGGTTCAGGATCGCGTACGCGGCCGCTACGTTCGGCAAGTTCTGTTCGGCGATGCTCGGCGCCGTGAGTCGCCTCGCTTCTTCGGTGACTGTGGTCTGTAGCAGACTCACGCCGTTGTTTCGATTGACGGTCAGCGTCGAGCCTTCACTGAAACGGTTGTAGAAGAACCCGGTGCCGACACGAATCACCATCTTCGGCGGACGCGCGCTGTTCGCGGCGCCCGGCGACCATGCGAGTGCCACGCGGGGCGCGAAGTCGTACCTGCTGGCCGTGTTGGTTTGTATTTCGTAGCGCAGTCCGTAACTAAGCGTGATGTTGGGCCGTACGCGCCAGTCGTCCTGCACAAACGCGCCGAAGTCGGTTTGACTGACGGTAGCGAACGGGTTTCCGGAGTTGATGCTGAACGCCGCCGCGCCGCCGCCGGCAGCACGAATCTGTTCGGGAGTGAATCCCTGCTCCTGCATCCGCAGCGTCAGTTGATAACGCTCGATGCTGGTCAAACCGAAACCGCCGGTAAAGTACCAGGTGCCGCCGAAGTTATTCTCATTGTTATCGCTGACACTGACGTGACGCACGCGGCCGCCAAACTTGATCGCATGCGTTCCCATTTGCCTCGCGGTGAAGTTGTTCAGTTCCCAACTCCTGCGTTCGTTGAACGAGTTTCCCACTTGCGAGCTGCCCGAGTTGAAAGCGCCGCTGACTTGCAGCCCCGGTATCGAACTGTCGCCGATCTGTTCGAAGCGTCCCAACGAATACTGGAAGCGCGTTTCGTTGATGGTCGTCGGGTTCAGGATCGCGGTTTCCGTCAACTGAACGGTGTGGTTCGTCGAGACGCTATTGAAGGCGCGTTCAGGCAGTGAAAACCCGCCGACGCCCTGGTTGTCGAAGCTGAACCGGTTGAAGTTGTAACGCGCGACCAGCGTGTGATTGTTGTTGATGGCGTAATCGAAACGCGGGCTGAAGAACATGTTCCGCTTCGGAGTGAGAAACGCGTTGCCGATGTCGACCTTGTTGAGGTCCTCGTCGAGCACGGTCGCGCGGATGAGCTCGTTATCGTCAGTCTCGATGCGGCCGAAGTTGACGAAGAACGATGCTTTTCGAGCGACGACAGGCCCGCTGAAGTTGAAGTCGTACTGACGAATCTGAAACGGCGTCCGCTTGCTCGAGCTGATCGCGAACGGGTTGCGCGAGTTCAGGCTCTCGTCGGTGAAATTGATGGACGAACCGCCGCGGAATTTATCGGTTCCAGGCCGCGTCAGGACGTCGATGCGCGCCGAGGGTTGATCGTTTTCGGCGGCGAACGGGTTCTGGTTGATACGAATCTCGCGAATCGAATCTTTCGACGGCAGGCTGCCGCCGGTGAAGCCGTCGATGAAGATCTGACCGCCGTTTGGTCCGATTGATGGACCAGCCAACGCCTGCAACGCCGCGGCTAGCTCATCCGGATCGTCTGGTAAAGCGTCGAGGTCTTTGCCTGTGATTACGGTCTGGTTGGCGTTGTTCGTCGCTTCCGTGCTGATTGGAGTTTCCTGGACGGTGACTTTTTCCTCGATCGTCACCCTCAAGGTTAAATCCGCAGTCTGCCGGCCGCCGGTCACGTCTATCTGCTTCTCTTCGGAGGGCGCGAAGCCGGGCGCGTTGACCTGAAGCGAGTACTTGCCGGGCGCCAATCCCGCGTAGGTGTAGACGCCGTCGGCGTTCGTTGTCGTCTTCTTCTGGACGCCGCTCGCGTCCGTCAGGACGACGTTCGCGCCGACGATCACAGCGCCCAGTTCGTCAGTGATGGCGCCGCGCAGCGTTCCGCGTGGTTGCTGCGCAATGGCCAGAGCGGAAACAAAAAGGACCAGGAGAACACAGCTTAAAGCCTTCGGGAGGACACATCGGGTAGACTTCATGGCAAAAACCTTTTGGGGATTAAGGCTGACGCCTTGGTTGAAATAACCAGGCCTTCACCATCAAGTCGAGAGCGAAAGCCTGATGTTTATGGCAAGCCGATGCCGAACGAAATGCCGCTGCTGCCTAAGCCCGCGGCTGGATTGGGCGCTGTTTGCCCGGGTTGGGGCCGCGGCGCCAGCATAGCGAGCAAAGTGTCGGCGCCGGCAACGAGCGAAATTGCAGTCAGGCGCTGCGGGTCGACACCCTGCGTACTGGAAACGATGATGGTATCGCCGACCTTAACATCGGCGAGGGAAATAGTTGGGAGCCGCTCGAGCATGTCGTTGATGTTGAAGCCGCCCCTGCCAGGACCGCCAGGACCGCCCGGACCGCCTCCAGGTCCACCCGGTCCACTGCCTCCAGGACCCCCACTTCCAGGACCGCCGGCTCCTTGCGGCCTCGCGGGCTGTGCCTGTGCGCCCTGACCACCCGCCGGCGCGGCACCCGGAGGGCCACCCGGACCGCCGCCCCCGCCGCGATTGAAGCCTCCCATCATCGCGCTCATGTCCGAAGGAAACCTTCTCAGGACGGCGTCTTGCTTGATGACGATAATGAACGGCGTCTTCTTCTCGAGCTCGTTGATCTTGATCTCGCCCGTTGCCGCGTCCACTGCCGTCACAACGCCACCGACCGTGCGGAAACTTCCCGTCACGACTTTCTGCGGATTGAAACGCAGCGGGTCCTCGGTTCGGTCGCCGAGCGCGCGTAACTGATCGCCGACTTTCAACTCGCCGAAGTTGCTCGGTTTCGCGTCGCCGAATTTGATGGAGTCGGGCGCGTAGCGTCGCATCTCCGTCTTGTCGCTGATGGGAATCACGATCGATTGCGTACCTGCCATCGTGCGGTTGGTGATCGTGATCTCTTTCGTGTCGGGCTTCAGGGCCGTGATCACGCCCATGATTCCACGTCTGCGCCACTCGAGCCGTTCTGCTTCCTGCTTCTTCGCGAGGTCGCCCTTCGTCATGACGATGACCATCGCGGCGGGGACGGACTTGCGATCCTCGGCGACGGTACCGCGCGCCATTATTCGATCGCCTTCGGCTATCTCAGCCAGTGTGACGTCCGTGGCGTTAGTCAACGACTGCTCGCCGGGCGCGAGTTTTTTGTACGTCGTTTTGTCAGTAACGGAAACGGTCACCATCGAGCCCGCGTCGGTTTTGATCGTCAACTGCTTCGTCGAGGCATCGACGGTTTTTACCTCGCCAATCGCGTGCTTGGCGGTGATGTTCGGGTCAGTCCCCTGCGCGTGGGAACCAAACCCTGCAAACGACAGCGTAATCAGTGTTATGACCGTGAAAACTAACGCCCTCATTACAAGTCCTTTCCGACCCGTAAACACCACGGAATACGAGTTTATGTAGATTTTGTTCAAAACACAGATTACACGGATTTCCAACCAACCCGGTAACGCGCAGTCAAGGCGAGGCCAAAGCTAAGGATCAAAATGAACCCGGCCATGAAGGGCCACACGTACGGCAGCGACGTCAGCAGGACCCAGAAGCTGGTTCCGAGCAGCAGCGCCACTGCCTCTGAGCTCTTTCCGACAGGGACGTACTTGCGTTGCAGCCAACGGCCGGTCGCCGCGTAGAGAATTACCCGGCCGAACAAACTCGCGACTATCCACAGCAACAGGGCCATCAGGCCCACCAAAACTCGAATCGGCTCGGGCATGATCCACAGCGTCAACAACACGCCGAGGAACAGCACGACGACTCCGGTCACCCCGATGGTCGCCACTCGCAGAGTATTCAACTGCAACCGAGCGACGCCGCGGCTGATCGTGCCCGGCATCGCCGCCGTTAGCGCCAGCGAAACGATGAACCAGAAGAGCACGACGAGAAACCTCGTCCCGAAGTAACTAGGCGTCCAACGCGGCGCGAATATGCCACTCGGGTTGCGCATCATTTCACGCAGCTCCTGCTGGTACCCGGCGTACATGATCGTCATCGCTTCGGGCTTTCGATTTGGCGGCGTATCTTCAGTTCGATACGTGCCACCGAGCACGATAACGTCACCGCCGATCCGCGACCCCGCGCGTTGAATCACGTCGCCGCCGATCGCCGCTACGTCGCCTTCCACCACTCCTTCGACAATCACGTCGCCGCCAAACGACATCGCGCCTTGTTTGACCGTGCCGCGGATCCGGACGGAATTCCCTATTCCGAAGACGGTGCTATCGGTCGTTCCGTTAACGAGCACCTCCTTCTCTTCTATCGGCGCCGAACCTTGCGCGTAGACAGCGCCGGCGAGAACCAGCAGCCAAATCACCAATGCAACGAGACGTGTTGGGAGCGATTTCCTGAGAGATTGAGGAAGTTGGAGAGTTTGGAAGTTGGCTTGTGCGCGAGTTATTACCATTGCCGACAGGCAGCCCCCTTATTCGGTTGCCCGCGTGCGATGGTAGTTGGAGATCAAGCGCGAGAGTATCAGAACGGCGACGCCCAGCAGGACCAGCACCGGGACCAACGAGCCGGTTTCGACGATCAGCTTTCTGCTCAAACCTCCAAAGATGACTGCGACGGCAGCGCCCGCGTCATAAACGACGCCCGATAAAAATCCGCCGACTTTGAGCGAAGCACCGACAAAGCGGTCGCCAAAAGCGAACAGCGCATCTCGCGCCGTGGCGCCGATCAACGCAAAACCGGCGAGCGCCAGCACCAGGCAAATGCTCAAAGCTTTCCGGTGTTCAGAACGTGTCCGAACGCCGCGCATATCGCTGGCCGCACGGGCGGCGACTGTCTTCGAAAAATCTGCCGGCACGGCGATCTCGACGTTGTCAGTCAACGCCGCATCCAGTTCACAAACGAACATGCGGTGCGCTCGCAGTTCCCCGCGGCACGAAGCGCAGCTCTCGAGATGCTTCTCAAAAAGGATGGTCAACCCGGCGTCGAGCTCGCCATCGACGTACGCCGCGAATAGATCTCTCTCGCAGATTCCTTTTTGATCCGCTGTCGACATTTAAATTCCGGTGATTCCCTTCTCGACAAATTGCAGCCGCATCATTTCGCGGGCGCGAAACAGGCGGTTCTTCACGGTGCCCAACGGCAGTCCGGTGACTTCGACAATCTCTTCGTAACTGAGATCCTGCGAGTGGCGCAGAATGATGAGCTCCCGATAGTTGGCGGGCAGCGCGCGAACCACTGTCTCGATCTCCACGCGGCGTTCGCGGCGTTCACTCTCTTGCTCGGGGCTCAATCGGCCGGACTCGATCGGCAACTCAAACTGGTCGCCTTCCGGGCCGACGACCAGCGACTGTTCGCGAGTCGCCGTGCGGCGAAGGTGATCGACCGCGGCGTTGTGGGCAATCTTGTAGATCCAGGTCGAGAATTTGAACTCGCTGCGGTAACGGTCGAGCGAGTTGTAGACCTTGATGAAGATCTCCTGCGTCAAATCGAGCGCGGACTCGTAATTTCCGACCATGCGGTAGACGTAAGCCGAGATCGGGCGCTGATACCGGCGGACGAGCTCTTCGAAACTCCCCTCGGCGCCACTGACGGCTGTCGCAACCAGATCGCGGTCGGTGAAGGCGGCAACGTTCATGATACTGGGGTGTTACGTCCGAGTAAGACGGATTGTTTCAACGGGTTGCGGCTAAAACGACAGCGTCGCGAGGCCGGCCGGCGCCGCAATCGCGTCGAAACTGAAATCACGGCTGGGAAGCTGTAAACCGAGGTCGTGGGCGTCCAGGGGACGCAGATCGCCCCCGATCGTTTCGTTGACGATCTCACCGGCGCGCTCTTTGGTGATGCCCTCGCCCATAATCATCAGTCGCGAGAGTCGGGCAACGCCCTCCGGGCCTTCCGGAGTGCTGCGATCGCGGTAAAAAAGGAGGAAACGGTAGAACTCGTCTTCGAATTCATCTTCGGTGCATATCACGGTGCGGATGATCAACGGGGACTTGCCGCGGAAGATCACGCCCGTAAAACCTTCGGTGAACCCGCTCAACAAGAGCGAATCGCCGGCGGCGCCGTTGCGTGTCAGCCACTGGGCCTCGCCCAGGTGCCGCGGCAGAATCAGACCGGTGCGCCAGCCTAACGTTTCGAGCGTCGCTTCGTAGTCGGCGAGCACATCTTTCCTGACGGCGATGACGAGATAACGGTCGCGTCCCTGCGGGTCTTTTTGCAGTCGTTCTCTGGAGACTGAAAGCTCGTCGAGCGACGCGCCGAACCCGCGCTCGATCTTCCATGTCAGGATTTCCTGAAGTTCGCTGCCGGATTGCGTCTGGCCTTCGACTGTCAGCACGAGCGTACGCGTTGTCGCTTCCGGCAAACTCAACGACCAGCGCTTCTGGCGCAACAGGCCGGCGCTGGCCGCAAGCTCGTTCAGAACAGACGCGAGTTGACCACGATCCACGACATTCGGTTGATCGAAGCTCGGCCGGAGCAGTGATTCGGAGACGTTAAAGGTCGCCGCGCGGCGCAGCCGGTAGGCGTTGTTCTTCATCCGTTCCAGGTGGACCACGGAGGCGAGGCCTTTTTCGAAGCCGATCGCG
>DASRIM010000387.1:0-5616 GCA_035649995.1 Pyrinomonadaceae bacterium
GGTTGTAGCCGCGGTCTTCACGGGACTGATTCCTTTCCCGACGCTGCAACAGGTGTCGTCTTCGGGACAGGCGGAAGCGTTGACGATGGCACTCGATCACGTCGCGCCGCCGGGAATAACATGGCCGCAAACGATCGTCGCAGCCGGATCAGTGGTCGCCCACACTGCTGTGTTGCTGGTGTTTCAGTTGGGCCAACCGCGCATCTTCATGTCGATGGCGCGTGACGGATTGTTGCCGTCGGTCTTCGCCACCGTCCATCCGAAATTCAAAACGCCGCACGTAACGACGATCCTCACGGGCGTGTTCGTCGGCGGCATCGCGGCTTTCGCGAATATCGAATCGATGTTGAACCTGACGAACGTCGGAACGTTGTTCGCGTTTCTCCTGGTTTGCATCGGTATTCCGATTCTGCGTCGCAAAGATCCCGCGCGTACGCGGCCGTTTCGCGTGCCGTTCGGCGACTACCTGATGCCGCTGCTCGGAGCCGCCTCCTGTATCTTTCTGATGTACTATCTCGCGGCTGACACGTGGTGGCGGTTCATCGGATGGCTCGTGCTTGGTTTATCGGTTTACCTGGCTTACGGCTACACACGCAGCGCGATCGGCATCAAGCTGGGTCGTCCGGAAAGGACGCCGCTGCCGCTCAAGATCGCCGCACTTGGTTTCTTTGCGCTCGCGATAGGGCTGTTCACGGTGCCGCACCACATCGGGTTTGCGCCCGTTTTCCAGGCTGCCGCGAATTCGGCGGACGAAAACCACAGCCGCGCGTTGTTTGGCGTTTCGTTTATCCTTATCGGACTGGTGCTCGGCATCCTCGGCAGCTTGATGGCGAAAGCCAGGCAGAATTCGACTGAAGCGGATCGAAACGGATGAACGCACTTCCCATCATCATCGGTTCACTTTGCGTAATCGCGATCGCGTATCGCTACTACTCGGCCTTCATCGCCGCGAAAGTGCTCGCGCTCGACGATTCGCGTCCCGTGCCGTCGGAAACGATGTACGACGGGCACAACTACTACCCGACCAACAAGTGGGTGCTGTTTGGACATCACTTCGCCGCGATTTCCGGCGCGGGCCCGTTGATTGGCCCCGTGCTGGCGGCGCAGTTTGGTTTCCTGCCGGGATTGTTGTGGCTGGTTATCGGCGTGTGTCTCGGCGGCGCGGTTCACGACTTCATGATCATGGCGGGAAGCGTCCGTCGCAAAGGCAAATCGCTGGCGGAGATGGCGCGCACCGAGATCAGTCCACTGTCCGGGCTCGTAGCGGGCATTGCGATTCTGTTCATCGTCGTCATCGCGCTTGCGGGTCTCGGATTGGTCGTCGTCAGCGCGCTGGCGGAGTCGCCGTGGGGAACGTTCACCGTCGGCTTCACGATCCCGCTGGCGTTGTTCATGGGTCTTTACATGTACCGCTTTCGTAAAGGGAAGATTGCCGAAGCCAGCATCATCGGCATCGTCGGACTTCTCTTTGCTGTTTATCTCGGCGGGCGGATCGCCGAGTCGTCCCTAGCCGGTCCGTTCACGCTTTCGCGAAACACGTTGATCGTGATCATGGCGGCGTACGGTTTCATCGCGTCCGTGCTGCCGGTGTGGATGCTGTTGTGTCCGCGTGATTATCTGTCGTCGTATTTGAAAGTCGGAACGATCGCTTTCCTGATCATCGGCGTGATCGTCGTCGCGCCTAACCTCAACATGCCGGCGTTCACGCCGTTCACCGCGGGCGGCGGGCCGGTGATTCCCGGCAAGCTCTATCCATTTGTCTTCATCACGATCGCATGCGGCGCGATCTCGGGTTTCCACGCGCTGATCTCTTCCGGCACGACGCCGAAGATGATCGCGAAAGAAACCGACACGCGGATGATCGGTTACGGCAGCATGTTGATGGAAGGCGTCGTCGGCATCGTCGCCCTGATCGCCGCGGCTTCACTTTTCCCCGGCGACTACTTCGCCATCAACACCGCGCAAGCGACTGACGCGCAAAAAGCTGCCTACGTTCAACTGGTCGAAACACACAGCGGAAGTGATTTCAACCTGCAACCACGCGAGATCGATCAGCTCGAACAGGAATCAGGCGAGAAGAACCTGCGCGGACGCACCGGCGGCGCTGTCACGCTCGCACTCGGCATCGCGAAGATCTTCAACGGAATCCCCGGCCTGGGCGGACTGATGAAGTACTGGTATCACTTCGCGATCATGTTCGAAGCGCTCTTCATCCTGACGACGATTGATACAGGCACACGTGTCGCTCGTTTCCTTGTCGGCGAGTTTGGCGGAAGGTTCTATCGAAAACTCGAGGAGCCGAACTGGCTGCCCGGATCTGTCGTGACTTCAGCTTTGGTCGTTGCCGCGTGGGCGGCGTTTATCTGGTCAGGCTCAATCAGGACGATCTGGCCGATGTTCGGTATTGCCAATCAACTACTGGCCGCCGTAGCTCTCTGCGTCGCGACGACGATCATCATCAACTCAGGCCGCGCGAAGTACGCGTGGGTCACGATCATTCCGCTGGCGTTCGTCAGTACGACCACACTCGTCGCGGGCTTCAAATCGATTACGGACATCTTCTGGCCGCTGGCCCAAAACCCCGAAACAGCAACGCAGGGCCTCATAAACACGAGCCTCACCGCCATCATCATGGCGGCTGCCGCAGTCATCATGTTCGATTCCATTCGCCGGTGGGTCGGAACGGGAAAGCGCCCCCAGATTACACAAACCCCCGAGCCCCTCTTTGAAAAATCAATGTAATCTGTGGATAATACGCGGCTTACTACGCGCTTATCTAAACGCTCGAAAGGAATCTCCACAGTGGACCTATCTCGAAGACTGCGGCAAGCAGCATTTATTACTGCGGCTACCGTTACCTCTTTAATCCTGGCCGCGCCAACCTACGCCCAGCATGCACCTGGCGGCGAAGCAAATCTCCAATTGCCTGACTTGTCAGAAGTGACCTTCCTCAACGGAATCAACGGTCACAACCTGCTGCTGTTTGGCATCGTTATCTGCATCCTCGGACTCGGCTTCGGTCTCGCTATCTACATGAATTTACAGCGGTTGCCGGTACACCGCGCGATGCGCGAGATCTCGGAACTGATCTACGAGACCTGCAAAACATACCTGATCACGCAGGGCAAGTTCATTCTCATTCTCGAGGCCTTTATCGCGGTCGTCATCGTGCTCTACTTCGGTGTGCTGTCCGGTTTCGAGCCATTGAGAGTCGTCATCATTCTGCTATTTAGTTTGGTCGGCATCGCCGGCAGTTACGGCGTCGCGTGGTTCGGGATCCGCGTGAACACGTTCGCCAATTCGCGGACGGCTTTCGCGAGTCTCGAGGGCAAGCCATTTCCGCTGTATGCAATTCCGCTGAAGGCCGGCATGAGCATCGGCATGATGCTGATCAGCGTCGAGTTGCTGATCATGCTGTGCATCCTCTTATTCATCCCGGGCAGCTACGCCGGACCGTGTTTCATCGGTTTTGCAATTGGTGAGTCTTTGGGCGCGGCCGCGCTGCGAATCGCCGGCGGCATCTTCACGAAGATTGCCGACATCGGTTCCGACCTGATGAAGATCGTCTTCAAGATCAAGGAAGACGACGCGCGCAATCCGGGCGTCATTGCGGACTGCACGGGCGACAACGCCGGCGACTCGGTCGGACCCAGCGCCGACGGTTTCGAAACCTACGGCGTGACTGGCGTCGCGTTGATCACGTTCATCCTGCTCGGCGTGCCGAATCCGCGCGTGCAGGTGCAGTTGCTCGTCTGGATCTTCATCATGCGCATCATGATGATCATCGCCAGCGGGCTCTCCTACTTCGTCAACGACGCTATCGCGAAGGCCCGCTACAGAACAGCCGACAAGATGAACTTCGAAGCGCCGCTGACGTCGCTCGTCTGGATCACGTCGATCGTTTCGGTCGTGATCACGTTTATCGTTTCGTGGCTAACGATTCCGGAGTTGTCCGGAAACACCACGCTCTGGTGGAAACTGGCGATCATCATCTCGTGCGGCACGCTCGCCGGCGCGATCATTCCCGAGCTCGTGAAGGTGTTTACGTCGACTGAGTCGCGTCACGTGAGCGAAGTCGTGATGTCGTCGCGCGAAGGCGGTCCGTCGTTGAACATTCTTTCCGGTCTCGTCGCGGGAAATTTCTCCGCTTACTGGCTGGGCATCAGCATCGTCGGCCTCATGGCCATCGCTTACTTCTTCACCAATCTCGGTTTCTCGGAGGGACTCGGGCTCGGTGCGTTGATGGTAGATCCGGTGGCGGCACCGGTGTTTGGTTTTGGCCTGGTGGCTTTCGGCTTCCTCGGCATGGGACCGGTCACGATCGCCGTCGACTCGTACGGGCCTGTGACTGACAACGCGCAATCCGTTTATGAGTTGTCGCTGATCGAGCAAGTGCCGAACATCGAAGAGGATGTCAAAAAAGAGTTCAACGTCAACGTAAACTTCGCGCGCGCGAAACACCTGCTCGAAGAGAACGACGGCGCGGGCAACACGTTCAAAGCAACTGCGAAACCGGTGCTGATCGGAACGGCCGTGGTCGGAGCGACGACGATGATCTTCTCGATCATCATGGCCTTAACCGAAGGCCTGCGCACCAACACCGAAAGCCTGTCGCTTTTGCACGCACCGTTTGTGCTCGGACTGATCACCGGCGGCGCGGTTATCTACTGGTTTACCGGCGCTTCAACGCAGGCGGTTACGACTGGCGCCTATCGCGCGGTCGAGTTCATCAAGGCGAACATCCGGCTCGAAGGCGTCGAGAAAGCGTCAGTGGAAGACAGTAAGAAGGTCGTTCAGATCTGCACGCAGTACGCGCAGAAAGGCATGTTCAATATCTTTCTGACGGTGTTCTTCTCGACGCTGGCGTTTGCGTTTGTGGAACCGTTCTTCTTCATCGGCTACCTGATCTCGATCGCCGTGTTTGGTTTGTACCAGGCGATCTTCATGGCTAACGCCGGCGGCGCGTGGGACAACGCGAAGAAAGTCGTCGAAGTCGATCTGAAGATGAAGGGCACGGCGCTACACGATGCGACGGTGGTCGGCGACACGGTCGGCGATCCGTTCAAGGACACGTCGTCCGTAGCGATGAATCCGGTGATCAAGTTCACGACGCTTTTCGGATTGCTGGCGGTGGAACTGGCAGTGAGTTTGACCGCGCGCAACAACGGAAATGCGCTGCTGACACACATCCTGGCTTTACTGTTCTTCCTCGTTTCGGTGTACTTCCTCTGGCGTTCGTTCCACGGCATGCGCATCGGAACGACGGCGCTGGAACCGACACCCGCCGAGCGCGAAGTAGTGAAGTCTGCCGCAGGAGACTGAACCACAGATGAACACGGATATTAGAACGGATACGGATACTTTGATCGGCGCGGCGCTTGCGCCACTCGATTGGACACGCTCGTTTGGTCTCGTGATCGTTTTCAGTCTGTTTATCGCCGCGTGCGCACAGTTTACGCTGCCGATTGGCGACGTGCCGATCACGGGACAGACGTTTGCTGTCCTGCTGACCGGCGCGTTGCTCGGATCGCGTTTGGGTGCGGCGGCGGTGGCTGCTTACCTGATCGAAGGCGCGATCGGGTTGCCGTTCTTTGCCGGCGGCGGCAGTGGAATCGT
>DASRIM010000388.1:0-6731 GCA_035649995.1 Pyrinomonadaceae bacterium
CTGCGATATCTGAAAGACCGAGCTGTAACGGAACAATTCCGTCGAGAAAAGTCTCGACGTCCGCGGCCGTCATCTCGTGTCCGCGCGTTGCCTGCGGAGTTTGAGACTCAGGTGTTTGTTTCTCTGTGAGAGCGGGCGGACTGGGAACCTGGCCAACTAACGACGACGTCAAAAAGAGAGCAGACAGGCATAAAGCAATCAGTTTCTTCACAATGGGGAGTCTCCTTAAACACGTCTGAATAGGTGTCGATTTATCTGGGACTTTGGAGGCCTGTGGGACTGCTGTGCTTCTTCATCAAGTCCATCGCTTTGTCCGCCAGCTTGAACAAATGCGGGTGCGCGCGATTGCCGTTGGTCAGAATCGCGAAGCCGAGCTTGCGATCTCGATTACCCAGCAGGAACGCCGTGTAACCGGCAACGCTGCCGCTATGTGCGAAGTAACGATCGCCATCGCGCACCTGGGCCCACCAGGTTAGTCCAAACCCGGCTGTTTCATTTCCCCAAATCCCTTCGACGCCGCCCTTGAACTGATCGTATTGACGCGTGAACATCTGGTTGAGTGTTTCTTCACTAATTAGTCGCTTTCCTTTGAATACTCCGCCATTCAGATTAACGATTAGCCAGTTCGCCTGATTCAGGACCGTGCCATAAACAATCCCCGCCGGCCAGACTGAGGCTTTTACTCGCACCGCTCCAACCTGACTTCCAGTCTTTTGATCGACGACATACGGAATCGCCAACCGTTCATCCATGTCAGGTCGAGGTTCAAACGCTGTGCTGCTCATCTCCAGTGGCGTGAATATGTGTTCCTGAATGTATTGCTTGTAAGGCACGCCGGAGATTTTCTGCACGAGGTAGCCAATCAAAGTATAGGCTGTGTTCGAGTATTCAACCTTCGTCAACGGCGGCTTTGTAACCTTCAGCGACTTGCGCAGGTAATCTTCGAGCGAAGGCGGCACGGTATCACCCCAGACCGGGAAAGCTCCGAAATCTCCCGCCAGACTGGAAGTGTGGGTGAATAAATGACGAAACGTGATTGGGTGCTGCGGGTCTTCGCCTTGAATCTTGAAGTCAGTTAGATAGGTGTTGACCGGATCGTCGAGTTTGAATTTCCCCTGCTCCATCTGCTGAAGCAGCGCCACGGTAGACATTGTCTTGAACGTCGAACCGATTAGATAAACGGTGTTCGTCGTTGCGGGAGTGCGCGCCCAGAGGTTCGAGTAGCCGTAAGCGTCGCTCCAGATCACTCGATCGTTTGAAACGAGGGCGATGGATGCGGATGGGATATTACCTGCGAGCAGCGTGCGCTGAATCTCGGGCTCGAGCTCGGCTACAACACGATCGATATTGATCGTCTGAGCGCTTGCCAGCGAGACTACGGCACACAGTATGACGGCCACACGGATAACGGCGATCAGTCGTTTGATTGGATTCTTCATTTAGGGTTCTCTTTACTTCAAGTGCTGCAAGAATGTCAATAGTGCAGCACATGCTGCGCACGGCTCGGAACATCGCAGAAACAGAACCAGCGATGTCCAGTGCGTGAAGGCGGGAACAATTAAAGTGAAACGCTGATGAAGCTGGGCGAAGATGGACTCACGATCCACTCATGATCTTCCGATAGGCCACGAACAGATCGGCGAGGCGATCCGCGGAGGCGGGGTCACTCCGGGCGAGCAAAGTAATAAGCTCGTCGCGGCCTCCAAACAACTGCTGCAACTGTTCTCTCTGAGTGCGGCTGTAGCTCGAAGAGTCTCCCTTGGCGACTTCTGCTTGCAGGGTCGTGAAGAACTGGCTCACCGCCTGGCGAGCGGGCTCGTATTCGGCTCGACGCGCGTCAATTACCGCCCCGCCAAGATCATTCTGCATCCGCGCAAGTGTTAAGTGCCGGTCGCTCTCGGCGAGACGATTGCCGGCGTTACGAGCTTTGAGCCACATCGGCACGAAACCCAGCAGGAACACGGCGAGCAACACGCCCGCATAAATCAAAATGCGCTGCATTACCGGATTCGACTTGGTCGGTTTGGCTTGTAGATCCTCACTCACAATGTCCACCTACTCTTCCAACGCACTCTCATGCACGACAGATTTGTCCCGCGAGATTGCCGGTTAACTGTAACAAGGAGATTAAGCGGAAAGATATAGGAGTGAGGTAGCGCAGTCAAATTAGCGGTGTTTGGGAGAGACCAAACATTCACTCAACGTCGATATCAACGTACAGTTCTTTCCTCTTCGCCGCTTCCTCGGTCGTTCTGTAGTTGCTGAGGTTCCGCATCTCTTTCACCAACGTCGTCCGCGGGACTTCTGTGTTGTTTTCGGAGTGCCCGTGCTTGCCTCTCATAGTCGAATTGATCGTCACTAATCGATCCGGTTTCCCGTCCGAACGCTTTCGTGCAAATCCCTTCCAGAGAGACTTCGGAGTCGCGTTTCGGCTTCCGTGATGTCCGACTTTGTAAACACACACGTCTTTCAGCAATTCCAACGTGGCTTGATCGTTGAGCGCATATTCCCAATTCTCAATTTGAGCATCGCCCGGAAAGAGCAGTTTCTTACCTGCGAACTCGAATAGCAGTATGACGCTCGTGTTGTTCATTGCTCGATCTAAAATGCGGACCAGGCCCAGAAGCTGCTGGCCTCTCAGAGATCTCAATTGGCGTATGAACCAGCGGTTGTGTGACGGGAAAAAGTTTTGGTAGATGTCCGCATCCGGAAACAGCCGGCTCTCGCCGCTGGTAAAGTTATTAATCAACTCGCCCGAAGCTGCCTGCATCTTCCAGAACGCACGCGCCGCGCCTTGAAGCATCCAGAACTCATTTTCATCCCGCGACCTTTGTTTCTGGATCTTTGCATGTTGCTCCAGGTTCGGTGGACCAAGAACATGTATCTTCACGCCGGGCAGGATTTGACTGACGTCCAGCTTATATCCGGAGTTGACGTAATGGTTTTCGCCCATGCGGGCTAAATTCGCGACGGCCAGGCGATTCGGCAAACTGTTATCTTCACTGAGAAACCCGATCTCGGCTGCTACGTCGTCCGCCATGGCCTTCATGAACTTGCCCGAATGCAGGTGATCGACCTCCGTCGTAATCGTACTCGCCACCGCATTCATGTCATCGAGAGCCGAGAGATATTGAATGTTCGTCAACGGCAAACCATGGCCGTTGCGTTGTTGTTTCTTAGCACCGTTGGTGAGTGCGGAATCTTTGAGTGCGGGATTTTCTGTCCACGGCTGGATCACGATATCCGGACGAAGCGCCGCAATGATTTCTCCGGTTCCGCCGCCGTTCGTTTTGGTTGTGAAACCGCTGATGTGATCTTTGTGACGATGCGTTGCGACGACGATGTTTAACTTACGATTGCATCGATGTGCGATGTCGTTCGCGACCTTCATCATCTGGTCGCCGTGGTCGATTCCGTCAGGCATTCCAGTACTGCCGAAGTCGACGAGTACATGGCGCTCATTGTCAACTTTCTTTCCGTTTCTCGGATACTGGAAGGTGAGAAGAAAGCAGTCTCCGAAGCCGACCTGATATGCTCGGATCGTTAATTTCACGGGCGCTGTTTTCGTGGCACCAGGCATTTCAAAAAACCTCCGACGCGTGGCTTTTCAAATTGAGGGCTCTGTTCAGGTGCAGTCGCGAAAATGCGTTCTGCGCCAGGTTCAAGTCGTCGAAATAACCGTATTTCCAAAGGTACTTCAATCGCGGCGTCTGCCGTGCGACGTTATCGACGCGGTTGTAGATGTGATACTTCAGCCGCCCATACTCGTCGAAGATCAGTGCGCCGCCTCCATAAATGGTGACTTCCCGGTCCGCGGCCAGTCCCTCGGGCTTTCCGATCGGAGGATCGAAATACTGAAGCTCCTGTGCCTGCAACGTCATCATCTGGACGTATTCAGCCACCGTTTCGCGAAGCGCAAATCCATCCGGTCCCATGCGCAGACACGGCCGCACTGAAATCACCTTGGTGTAAGCCTGTTCATGCAGCTTCAACGCTTCACGGTTTTCCCAGATGAAGCGAAAGACTTCATCGGGATCTCTCATCATCGACTCGAAGTGGGAGCGATCGTATGTAAGCTGCGCATCACAGCCGTCCCAACTGCCGTCAGGAGAATTGATATTCGCCGGTTCCACGCCGTAGGCAGCAAAGCTGTCCAGCAGGATGCGTCGATACTTATATTTGGTGTCGTCAGGGACGAGCTCTTTGTCGGCGGTGATCAGTGCGCTCAGATAATCGGAGAACTGCAAATCGGTCGGAGGCGCGTAATCTAAAGCTCGGATTGCGATCGTCAGCAAGTGATCGGCAGCGTCTGCACCTTGCTCGACCACGAGCTCCAGATCCAGCTTCCCGCCGCGTTTCCATCTTTCTAATCTGTCCAGGCGAGCGCGCCACACACTGAGAAAGGCGTTGAGCATCGCTGCTACCAGGATTTCCCCGCGGCGATGTGGTTCCTGGAATTCTTCGAGCTTATCCACCTCTCCCGGTTTGAAGTTTTCAAGCGTCACCGACCGGCGCAGTGCGTCCGCTCGATCGCCGCGCACGCCTAACATCTGAGTGCCCATTTGTTCAGCCAATCCAAGTAACACCGATTTTCGCAGCGCTTTGATTTCCAGATTGGCCGAATCGATCAAATCGGTTTCGACGGGCCTGTCCTTTTTCCAGTAATCCGGCTGGAGCAAAGTGCGCACGACATCTTTCAGAGAGAAAACGGAAAGTAGCGCTACAACGTCTGCGAATCCCTCGTGGAAACCAGCCTGTTCGGGCGAGGAAGGATCGGTGTAGCGATTGCGCAACCCGTCGAGGATGGCGTGCGTCGTTTCGTGGGCCACCACGTCATGAGAGAGGCAGCTAAAGACCATTTGGCCTTTCATTCCCCTGAAGTATCCGAAGACCAGGGCCTGGTCTTCTTTGGAGTAAAACGCATTAGCATCGGCGAACGCATGCGGAGCGATATTGATCTGATGACCATGAAATCCCCAGCTAATGCGCCGGCCCAGTGCAAACTCGAACCGCGCCAACGTCTTCATCACGATCGCGTAGACGTTCTGCTGGTGAAAGCGAGGCTCCGTCAGTATCCAGTCGTTATCAGACTTGGCGGCGTCTCGGGCAAACGGATCGACATACATGCCGCGTTGCAAAGCGGGATAGTCGATGGGCTGGTAGAGCACTCCGGACGAGGTGTCGTAATCAATAACCTGCACCCGGTATCCACGCGGACCAGGGGCGATTTCCTCAGCCGGGATATCGACGTGAGTCGTCAGAATCTTGTCGTCGACCCTAACGCTCGGATCCTGCGCTACGATCGTCAATCTTCGAGTGCGGGGCTTTGCCGTCGGTATCATTCAGAGATACACCCAAGTGAGAAGTTGTGAAATCAGAGCGTAGTGGCACGCCTCTCACTTCTATATGGTAGGAAACTGAGATTCGTTTCATGCCCGGTTCAAGATCGAGGCGCCGACTGGAGTTTCAGGGTCAACGCGATTTGCCGGATGGCGCCTAAATGGTAGGCCATGTGAGCGGCAATGGAGACGGCGACGGTGGCGCCAAAGTCGTCCCAATCTGTCCGTACTGAGACTACGTTCCGCCATTTGACTGCTTCGTCGCGGAGGCCGTCGCGGAGTGCTCGCCACTGGTCCTCGGTAACTGTGGTGCGCTGCCAACTCGCGTCGAAGTCCGCGCCGTCCCACGGATTCGACTCACCTGCTGCCCACCGGTTCACGAGCCCGAGGCCGAAAAGAAGGTGATCCATGTGTGCCGCAATCGTCGTGTGTCCGGGCATCGGTCGCTGCGAAGCGGCGCTCGCGTCGATCGTGTCGAGTTGACGTAGCAGGCCGGGATCGCCCCCGTTGAGCAGATATCCCTCCTGACCCGGTGGACCATCGAAAATCTCGGTCAGTATGTTCGACAACCCGCGCTGAAAGACTGAGTCCGTAGTCATCACCGATTCTCCTATATGAACAAACTCACCCTCCGGTTCATTTCATCCGATTGTACTTCTTCAACGCTGTGACAACGCGATCTCCCGGTAAACCGTACAGCCGAATGCCGTCAGCGCCCGTCATCGTTTCAGCAGCGAGCATAGCGTTAACGACGGCTTCTTCAGTCGCATCGATCGTGGCCCTGAACAGCGGGTCGATCCGATCGTTAGGCAGCATCTTCAGTGAAGGCGTTCCTTCGGGGCTACCCGCTCCGGCGTTCGCCGTCGAGAAAGCCAGGAACAGATCGCCGGATGAATTGCCGGCCCAACTGCCCAACCGTCCAAGCCCCATCCCAACGCGTCGCGTGAGCCGCTCCAGTTGATGCGGAAGGAGCGGCGCGTCTGTCGCAACGATAACGATGATCGAGCCGCGCCCTACATAGTCTTGCTCCTCAGGAACCGCGTTCGCACCTCGGTCCGAAGAGCACACGGGCATTCCGCGAGTCCATTCGCGAGTCAACGGTTGCGACAGCGTAGTACACGGCCGCAAGTCTCCAATCTCCTGTCGAATTGGAACGCCGAGAATTCGCAAGTCGCCGCCGTAGTTACACTGGACCAGTACGCCGATCGTGTAGCCTCCTGCTTCCACCGGCAGCACACGCGATGACGTGCCGATTCCACCCTTGAATCCGTTACAGCCCATTCCGGTGCCGCCGCCGACAGATCCTTCCTGAACGCGTCCGGGCTTCGCGCTATCGAGCGCCTGCAAAGCGTGCATGGGTTTCACGTGTTCGCCGTTCGCGTCGTTCATGAG
>DASRIM010000389.1:0-3294 GCA_035649995.1 Pyrinomonadaceae bacterium
CTTCATCGCCGCTAGTGAAAGAGACTGAACGACGCCGTTGTCGATCCCGATGCAGTGTGAGAGCGCGCTATTCAGCAACTCGTCGGGCGACGCCATGATCGAATCGAGTACGAGCACCTTGATCCGTGCCTCGCGCGGCGCCGCTTTCAAAGCGCTGTAGGCGCCGAGCTCGACGCCGTAAACCCCGAGATTGTCGCCGACCAGTTTCTTCTGACTTTCCGATTTCAACGTGTGCAGAAACTCGATCGCCGCGAGCACGTCATCGCCTTCGCGCGCGCCGAGCGAGGTCCAATTGACCAGCGGGTTCTCGCCGTGGCCGCGTAACTCCGGCCAGAGGATAGTGAAGTTTGTCGTCTCGTTGATCTTGACGCCGAGATTGAACAGCCACGATCGATCGCCGCCGTAGCGGTGCAGCAACACGACCGCGGGCGAACCTTCGGCGCCCTTGAGCAGCCAGCCGCGGGCGCGCTTTCCGTCGCGTGTGGTCCATGTCTCGTCAGACACCTTGATCGCACGCCCGCTGATGCGCGCGAACGATTCCGGCGTCACGACGTACGGCCGCCGCGAAGGACGGGTAACGCAGTAGACGATGAATGTTAGTGAGCCGGCGAGTGCCAGCCCGATTACCAGTACTATTGGCAGGAAAGACTTGACCAGCCTTTTACCAAATCTTCGTCGAGGTGGCATGAGAAACTTTGGTCCGTGGTTCGCTTAATCAGGCTCCCGGAGGACACGGATGATGCCATAATAGTCTTCCGGCGTGTTGATGTTAACAAAAAACCTTTCCGCTTGAGCCAGATTCGCAATTTCGTCGAAGTCGACCCAGCGCGTGTGAACGCTTTCCAGCAGGTCCAAAGGACGCCGCCGGCCTTTTTCGATCAACTCCGTGGCTGTGCGGAGACACGGTTGGGCGCGGTAAAGAGCGGCGAGCGGTTGCGGCCGCCCGTCGGGTTGAATTGGAACTACAGCGTCGTATTCGTTGTCTAAAGACGCGAGGCGCCGGAACAGCTGAGCGGTGACGAGCGGCAGGTCGCAGGCGACGACGATGGCCCATTCGCGCCGGCACGCAGACAGAGCGGCGTGAAGCCCGCCAAGCGCGCCCCACTTCGGGTAGACGTCGGCGACCGCCGGCAGATTCAAATTCGCCGCAGAGCCGCCGACCAACGAAACGGAGTCTGTGACCATCCGAAGAGTGGCTGCGATTCGTTCCACAAACGTTTGGTCGTCGAGCAGCAGTTGCGACTTGTCCGCGCCCATTCTGCTCGAGGCTCCGCCGGCGAGGATAAAAGCTTCAATCTGTGTGATCGGTGTTTCCAAACTGGTTTCCATCTTATCTTGACCGTCTTCTGAGGCGAAGCTTATAGTCCTAACCGTATGAATAGATTTACCTCCATTCTCAGCGCCTTGTTCGTTCTCGCAATGGCCGGTTTAGCTGCTGCTCAGCCGCCGCTAAGCTCCAGGTCGAATGGCCCCGCACTGTTTCCGCTGGAAGACTTGCGTCCCGGCATGAAAGGGACCGCGAGAACCGTCTTCAGCGGCTCGGAAACGGAGGAGTTCGGCGTCGAGATTCTCGGCGTGCTGCCTGGTTTTCCCGGGCCGCGCCAGTCAGCCATCATCGCGAGGCTGAGTGGACCAAACGTCCAGAAGACGGGAGTCTTTGCCGGCATGTCCGGCTCGCCGGTCTACATTGACGGAAAGATCGTTGGAGCAATCGCGTTCAGTTTTCCATTTTCGAAGGAGCCGATAGCGGGTATCACGCCGATCAAACAGATGATCGAGCTATTCAACAAGGGTTCGGAGAACGAGCGCGTCAAACCAAAGGAACCGCGCGCCGTTTCGTTTGCGCAGCTCGCGGGCACTGACTGGAAGCCGAACCTGCCGAAGCCGGCGATTTCGTCAGTTTCACTTTTGGCGCCTGTGTCCGCCGGTTCGCCGTTGATGCCGTTGCTGGGACAACAGATGGCGCCGATCGCGACGCCGCTCGTCTTCAGCGGCATCACGCAGGAATCGTTGTCGATGTTTGCGCCGCAGTTGATGGCGAATGGACTGCTGCCGGTGTCGGGCGCCGGCGGTTCGGCGCCGATCACGGCGCTCGCCGAGGTCACTGAAAAGACGTTTCCGGCGGGCAGTTCGATCAGCGTTCAGCTCGTGCGCGGCGACTATTCGCTCGCCGCCGCAGGCACCGTTACGATGCGCGACGGCGACCGCATCTACGCGTTTGGTCATCCGTTTTTGAGTTTAGGCGCGTCGGACATGCCGATGGCCGAATCGTCCGTCGTCACTGTCATTCCGAACGTGAACAACTCGTTCAAGCTCGCCGTGCCGGGAAGCATGGTCGGTTCGATTTCGCAGGACCGCGCGTCGGGAATCTTCGGCATGTTGCGGCAGGCGCCGAAGATGATTCCCGTGAAGGTGAACCTGCACACGAGCCGCGACCGCACTGAAACGTATTCGTATGAAGTTGCCACGGACTCGTTCCTGACGCCGCTGCTCCTGAACCTGACGATTTTCAACACGATCACGTCGAGTGAGCGCGTGCTGGGTGAATCGACGATCACCGTCAAGGGCGAGATCAAAGTAAAAGGCCAGGAGCCGATACAGATCGATCGCCGTTTCTCGAACAACCAGTCACACATTCAGGCTGCGGGTTCGATCGCCGTGCCTGTCGGATCGTTGTTGAACAGCGGTTTCGACGACGTGCAGCTCGACGGCATCACGCTCGATATCTCGTCTTCGGAAACTAAGTACGCGGGAACGCTCGAAAGGATCACGCTCGATCGCACGGAAGTCCGCCGCGGCGAGAAGGTCGAAGTTCAGGCTTATGTCCGGACGGAATCAGGTAAACAGTTTGTGCAGCGGATTCCGGTGCAGATTCCTGAAGACGCGGCGCTGGGCCAGTTGCTGGTGTTTGTCGGCGACGGCGGCGCGCTCCAGGAAGGTTCGGCGGCGAAGTCGTTTGTGCCGCAAGATCTCGGGCAGTTAGTGCGAGCTATCAATACCGTTAAGAAGAGTGATCGGTTGTACGTGAAGCTGTTTCGCATCACGGCCGGCGCCGTGATCGGAACGAGCGAACTGCCGAGTCTGCCGCCGTCGATGGTTGCGACCTTGAACAGTGATCGCACCTCGGGCGGTTACACGCCTACTGTCTTGTCTCCGGTTTATGAGATGGAGTTGCCGCCCGCGGAGTTTGTGATCTCGGGGCAGCAACTCATCGCCATCGACGTGGTGAGGTAAACCGCGGATAACACGGATCCATGTTAGCGGATACACGGATCCGTGTTATCGGTGGTTCTA
>DASRIM010000390.1:0-10797 GCA_035649995.1 Pyrinomonadaceae bacterium
AAACAGCCGATGGCCTGCCGCATTGAGTTGGTTATGGAGAGCGGTGGTGAAGTGAAAGCGCGCCGGGAATTCGATGTCCCTTTTGTGCCACGCCATGCGACTCGCGACGGGTGGGTAACGTTTAAACAAGACCCCCGGACAGCTCAACTTAAAGCGCGAGTGCGCGGCTATCAAAGACCCTGAAGCCTGTGTGTGCTCGACCATAGGATCAGAATCTGGGCGTCAACTTTGGACACGAATCACGCAGCCATTTACTCCTTCATATTGCGATCCTCGCTCTTAGCCTCCGCCATTGCCTCCGGCTCTAACTCCTCGGCGCTCTTGTTCAATTTGATGAATATGCCCCAGGCTGCCAGCAGCACGCCCGCCGCGATTCCGATGGCAGCGGCCTGCGGCAGTCGGGCGGGATCCTCATGAGCGAGCGCGAAGACAGTCACCAAACATTCTATTGAAAGCGCCACGACGACAACTACCATAAACCGCGACAAGAATCGCCGGACGCGGGTCGGCGCGCTCACCTGAACCTTCCGCTGCACTTCCTCTTCCAGGATCGTTTGCCCGAGTTCCAGAGCAACGACCGCGATGGTTAATAACCCGATACCCTCAACGATAAAGTTGAAACGGCTCCTCAGCGGCAACGCCTCGCTAGGGTTGAGTCCATGCCAAACCTCCAGTGCTGCAAAGAAGATCAAAGCGAGGCCGCAGCAGATGAACAGAACAATAATTGCTGAATAACTGACGGCAAATATTTTTCTGATGATTTGCAACGCACGGCCCCTCTCTTTACATAATTGGCAACCCGTATTTAGGTTAGACGGGTAGGCCGAACACTCTTCCTCCGGTTCGACCATTCAGTTTACAACCTAAAGTCTTGAAACGAGCGTTCGCGACCGCGACGAGTTTATCACTTGCTTGCCGGAGTGATCATGCCTCGCAAAAGGCCCTCTTGTCACCGCTCTCATAAGCAAGAGAATGCATTGAATCACGCGAATTTCTGACAGTGAGTTCACCACCACCTCTCCCGCGGTTAACTGCGGCTGTTATTCCAACCGAAAACTACACACTATTAAATCCGTTTGCTCGGAAGGCGTTCTGCGTCATTGCGGGCAGACATTCGGGTTCGGCGGGCAACCTTTAACGTGAAAACTCCTGCAATCGGCACGTGATAACACGGTTTCGAGCCGGCTGAATTCATCCTATTCTGATAACCGTGAACGTTGACTCGTTTCAGGAGCACTTTGAACGTGTAAGCGAGGCGAATTGAGGGTTCAACTTTTGGAGGATGGTCTAGTGAGACGTAACAGTAAATCAAAAAGAAGTTTTCAACGGCGTTATCGTAAGTTCGCCTGGATCTTTGGCGCGGCTGCCATCGTCATTGCGCTGCTGTATTGGGAGCAGACCGCGGTGCTTTACGTGCTTTCAACTCTGGCGATGTGTACGCTGTTGCTTGTCGTTGCGTTTTCCAACCTGGAAACTCGAGACAAGGAACTTCACCAGACGGCACTCGAGAACATGGCTGCTCAGGATGCCGAATCAACGCGTTCCGCATCAGCGAAGAAACGGGTGGCGTGACGATTGGTACAACTGATTAAGCCAAAGGAGTAGTGCAGTGGATACAAATCACTCGAGCTTTTTTGACAACGTTTCGATCTATTTCGATTACAGACTTTGATCTGATCCAAGAGTCCTGTTGGGTATTGGGTAAACGACGCCGTAAAGGTGGTGATTGGGTTGTCGCCGGCTGAAGAAAAGAATCGATTGTGCGGTGGATAGTTTTGAAGGAAGCACAATGAGGGAATAAATGAAAGTCTTAGTTGCGGTAGATTCGATTACCACTTTGGACATTATTATCAATGAAATGAGTGCTCGTTCGTGGCCTTCCGGAACCGAAGCCCGTGTGGTTTCGATCGTTGACGACGCTGACGTCCCACTGAAAGCCTGGGGCGAACAAGGTTACGGAGTTTCCGCCGTACAACGAGAGATGCACACACGAGGCGAGCAGATTTCCGCTTTAGCGGTCGAACGGCTACGAAAGATTGGGATTCCATCACAAGTCGTAATCATGCGTGGAAATCCGGAATTCTTAATCTCCTTCGCGGCGCGGAAGTGGCCGGCGGACCTTATCCTTATCCGCGCACACAATCGTCAGAACTTTCGAAACCGGTTGCTCGGGAGCGTAGCAAAATCAGTTGTCGAGAGTGCGCCTTGTTCCGTCGAGGTCGTTCGAGCTCGTGAGAAAGCGGATGGGATTTCTGCGGGGTTCCGAATCTTGCTGGCTACCGATAACTCCGCTGCGTCGAGAGCTGCATCCCAGGCGATCACGGAAATGAGTTGGCCTGAAGACACTCAGGTCAGAGTGGTCACTGTCGTCAACCCGATGCTCTATTCGTTTGAGGAGCTTGGCGTGACTGGCGATGCAAGCACTAACCACGCTCACCGCGCAATTGGAAGTGCCGTTCGAGCGTTGAGTGGGGCACCTGTCAGAATCTCAGCGGAGATCATCGCCGGCAGCGCTGCCCGACACATCATTGCGCGGGCCAAACATTGGGGAGCTGATCTGATTGTTCTCGGCACGAACGAACGACAAGGTCTAAGCCGCTTGCTCTTCGGCAGCACCTCTGCCGCTGTTGCAAAACGGGCGCACTGTTCGGTCAGGGTTATTCGTGGCAAGGACGTTTCGATGACCTACTTGCGCCACGGAGATTCATATCTCTCGCTCGAGACTGAAGAGAGTGCGAGCGGATTGCCGGCATCCAGGAAAGCTGCTTAACAGCACCGTTTACTCTCTAACCTCAATCTGCTACTCTGTGCGCCGCTCCAGTCAAGACCTACAACCCTCCCGGCGTAATTTCACTCAGCCCGTGCATTGGACTCAACTGTTTCTCGAGTTGAGTTCTCGATCGAAAGTTCAGAGTAGTAGTTAACCGACACGCGAGGGCGCTTCTCACCTGACCAACCATGAGGTGGGCCAAGTTTCCACCTTGTACAAGATAACGGGCGAGTGTGCCTTACCTCAATCAGCCAAAGGAGGCGCAAATGATTCGTAGGATTTTGATCTTCACAGTTCTCGCTGTGGCTGCTACGGCTGCCATAGTCTTACCACTAGGGAAGTCAGACGCTGCACAACAGCAAACGTCAATCGGATCACCAAACAGACCTGCCGGCCGCTCACTGCCAAACTTTGACATTCGCCTGACGGACCGCGGCGAGTTTAATGAAATGGACCTTAGCTCAGTCTCGCGCCAGGAAGAGGCGCTGCAGAACGCTTCGACTCGCTCTCGAGCTTCCGCGGTTGGGCAGTTCCGTTCGTCTCTGAAAGCTGAAAATGCTGGAAATCTTCGCGCGATAGTCAACGAAGCAGGCGCAATGAAGAACTTCTTCGTCGACGGCGGCACTCTGTCAGAGCCACGATCGGATACCGCCGATAACGTCGCCCGTAATTTTCTTGCGCAGCATCGCTCATTGTTTGCGCTCTCGGGCGCCGGCGCCGACGAACTGAAATTAGAAAATGAAGATAACGATCAGGGAACTACTTTCCTTTACTACACGCAGACCGTCGGTGGTCTAAAGGTATTCGAAGGACAAGTTCAAATCGTCGTCAACAAGAACGGCGAAGTACTCAACGTACGCGAAGGGTTTCTGGTCGATGGTCCACCGCAGCGGCGCAAGGGAGCGATGAATGAAGCGAAAGCCATCGCGAAAGCGCTCGAACATGCGGGCAGAAACGTCTTCCCGTCTTTTGTCGAGAATTATTCGCGAGCGTCAACGACGGAGATGTCCCGCTTCGCCAATCCGCTGAATCCGAATTTCGAGGAAATACTCGCGGAACAGATCGTAATGAGAGTCAACGGCGAGAGCCGTTTGGCGTGGCACGTCTTTGCGGAAGTCGGCCCGGAAGAGTGGTATGAAATTCTACTCGACGCGTACACAGGCGAGCTTCTGCTTCGTCACAACCTCTACGTGTTTGAAGCGCAAGGCACGGTTTACACCGAAGCGCCTGACAAAGGCGCACGCCAACTTATTTCGTTCGTCGGCGACACAGTCATCAACACGACCGCCGGTTGGATGGGAACTTCGACCGTAACCACCGGCAACAACGCCGAGGCGTATCTCGATACCAACGCCGACAATGTACCGGACAATAACAACACCACCGGACTTTCGGTGGGCCACGCATCGTCAGCGACGCAGGATTTCACATTTCCTTTCTCCACCACAGTCGATCCAAGAACGCAGCAAGCCGCTGTCGTGTCGAACCTTTTTTACTTCAACAACGTCATGCACGACTTCTCGTACAACCTTGGCTTTACCGAGACGTCGCGCAACTTCCAGGTCAACAACTTCGGCCGCGGCGGCACCGGCAACGACTCAGTTCGCGCCGAGGCCCAGGACGGCTCAGGAACAAACAACGCAAACTTCGCGACGCCGCCAGACGGTTCGCGCCCGCGCATGCAGCAGTTTCTGTTCACCTCGCCTAATCCTGACCGCGATAGTTCCGTCGACGGCGACGTCGTGTTCCATGAATACGGACACGGCATCTCAAACCGGCTCATCGGCAACGGCAGTACCGCGTTGAGCGGCATACAGTCAGGCGCGATGGGTGAAGGTTGGTCTGACTACTGGGCCATCACGATCAACAACGACGGCTCTGTCGGCGAGTATGTCACCAACAATCCGGCGGGCATTCGGCGTGCAGCTTATTCTGTTCCCGCCGCAGCCGTACACGATTCTTACGCGGACCTCGGAAGCGTGTCTGTTCACAATGACGGCGAAGTCTGGGCCGCAACTCTTTGGGATCTGCGAACGCAGCTTGGCGCCGCAACAACAGACCGTCTTGTGCTCAACGGCATGAAGTTCACGCCGACTCGTCCATCGTTCCTGAACGCGCGCGACGGCATCCTGCAGGCGGACCAGAACCTGAACGGCGGCGCGAATCGCTGTGCAATCTGGACAGTGTTTGCACGTCACGGCATGGGCGTGTCGGCAGTGGGCAACGATGGCACGACTCACACTGCGGCGACTAACCTACCCGCGGATTGCGGAGGCACTTGTTCCTTCTCAATCAGTCCGACGAGCGCGAGCTTTGCGGCGGCGGGTGGAACAGGAAGCGTGAGTGTGACGACGTCGACGGGTTGCAATTGGACCGCTGTCAGCAACAACTCGTTCATCACGATCACGTCCGGCGCCAGTGGTTCCGGTAGTGGCACAGTGAGCTACTCCGTTGCGGCAAACACTGTTTCAACTTCCAGAAATGGTTCATTGACGATTGCTGGTCTGACCCACAGCGTTTCGCAGGCCGGCACCGGAGGGGCGTGTACCAACGCGATCGTCAACCCCGGGTTCGAAACGGGTACGACGCCGTGGACGTTCAGCGGACAGGTGACGCGCAGCACTGGATCGTTCCCGCACAGCGGAACTGCCTACGCGATCGTTAACGGAGTGAATAGTACAACCGGGACTCTGTTCCAAACGGTAACTATTCCGAGTGGGTGTTCGAATTTGCAGTTCTGGCTGAACATCACGACGAGCGAAGCGGCGGGAGCATCGGTTTTCGATCGTCTCTTCATTGAAGTACGAAGTACGACGGGGACGTTGCTGGCAACGCTCGCGACGTTCAGTAATCAGAACAGCGGCACGGCGGGAGTGTACGTTCTCAGGGGGCCGTTCAATCTCAGCTCCTTCGCCGGCCAGACCGTTCGCATCCAATTCCGCGGCACCAACGACATCACGTTGCCAACATCATTTAGAGTTGACGACGTGTCACTTCAGTAACGTGTTTAGACCGAGCCAGATCTCGAGCGGAGGCGCCCCCACGCCTCCGCTTTGGTTTGATATGTCATAGAAGTCACAGATCAAACCTCAAATGTAAAACTTGTTGACTTTTGAGTCGACGCGGGCGTAGTCTGAGCCCATCTTAAAAACACGCGATTAGACGGGCTACTCATCATTACGTGCGGGCCTGTTTGCGTAAACTGTTCCGGGCGTCCTCGCCCCCTATTCCCCCGAATTGAGCTGCGACTGGCACGACGACTTTACCGATCATCCATGATTGATGTCACCTCCCACGAAGGAGCTAACGATGCCTAAGTCCCCAAAAACCGCGACCTCACATCGAGGCAAGGAAAGGAAAGCAAACATGCCGGAAACCGACAAGACGGCGAAACCCGTCGAAACGTTCTCTGAACTCTTTCTCAACTACGCCGACGCGAGCCGGCACGCCCAAGTTGAAACACAGAAGCTGTACTACGGAGCCTGGCGCGACTACGTCGAGTCTATTCGCGGCAGCTTGAAGGAGACGCCTGTCGAGGACGCCGCTCGAGCCTATGCAGAGATGCTTCAGCGTGGCGTCGCCAATCCTTACGACGTGCAGTCGGCCCAAACGGCGAGACAATATGTTGACGCCGCACACGGAGCAGAGGCGTCCCTCCGTAAGGCCTTGCAGGATTGCAACAACACGTTCCAGGAACAAATTCAAAAGACGGCGATGCAAGCTACCGAAGCTCAGAAGTCCGAGGTCGAGAACCTTTTAACCGGTTTGCGCGACGCGTTCTGCGGAATGGACATCAAGGATCTGGATGCGGCAAAGCTCGGAAGGATCGGCCATCTGCTAATGGTCGCCGCGTGGCTGCGCGCACAGACTGGCTGAAACAGATTTCACAGGTAGCGTTAAATCCATGCTTGATAAAGGTATGTTGTCCACGCTGAGCAATCACGAGAATGGCGCTGCGTCACCTATGCTGCGAATCTCACAAAGGCTTGCAAACAGCATCGTCGTCGCGGTCGTTTAAAGCAATAAAAATCTAACGAGGCTCCCCCTCAATGCTAGAACAGCCTGGGTTACACCCACTCCCACTTAGTAATCACGGTCCTGCTCCCGACGCCTCGCCGGTGGCGCCCGTGCACCCGAAAGAAGTCTTCTCCGTAAACCTGATGTTGCGCAGGCGAACGGAGATCCCTGACGAACTCTCGCCCAACGTGATCGGCGCACAGCCGCCGCGAAGTCGACGCTACCTGAGTTATGACGAATTCGAATCATCGTTTGGCGCCGATCCAGCAGACGTCGCGTTGGTACAAGAGTTCGCGAATGCAAACAGGCTTACGGTTACGCAAGTCAACATCGCGCGCCGCACCGTCGGACTCACGGGCTCGGCTGAACAGTTTTCACAAGCGTTCGCCACCAATCTTTTTCATTTTGCACTTCAAGGCGGGTCTTATCGCGGACATCAGGGCCCATTGAATGTTCCGGCTGCGCTCAGCAGTGTCATCACTGCTGTGATCGGATTGGACGAACGTCCGATCGCAGCTCCGATGGCGAGAGTGCGGAGCGCACCGCTCAGTCCGGAACAGATCCTCAGATCTCAGCAAGCCGCACTTACCGCGCTGCAACAACACGTCGGTAACAGAGTGACCGAGCTGAACAAAGACGTGCAAGAGAAATTGAAGGAAGACGATTCCGTTAGAACGCTGACTCACGAATACGAGCGGCTCACTCAGCTTGCCGCCGACCGCACAACACCGATTCCGGATCTCTCGCAACAATGGAACGGAGTAGTTCAAAACGCGCTCAGGTCTGACTCAATACTGTCCGAAGTAACCAACGATTACCTTGCCCAACTCGCACGTATCTGGGACGAAGGCCAACGACTAGCGATTCTTGCTGCGCTCGACGAGTTCGAGATCAAAACTCCTCCCGGCGTCGCGAGGCTTTATGAGTTTCCAGAGGATGCTGACGGCTCCGGGCAGTCGATTGGAATCATCGAGTTGGGCGGCGGTTATCTGATGTCGGATCTGACAACCTACTTCGCCTTTCTGGGCGTTCCCACTCCGCAGATCGTAGACGTTTCGGTGGCTGGCGGAATGAATCAGCCGGGAGTCAACGAGCCGTTCGACAGTGAAGTAGCTCTCGACCTCGAAGTGGCGGGAGGCGCGGCGCCGGGCGCGAAACTGGTTTGTTACTTTGCGCCGCTGACGGCGCTCGGATTCATCGAGGCCGTCCACACCGCAATTCACGATCGCGTCAATCAGCCGTCAGTGATTTCAGCGAGTTGGGATCTATCGGAAGCGTTTTGGCTCGAAGCGCCGATGTACGTTTCAGCCTTTGAAGAAGTACTCAAAGAGGCGGCGCTTTTAGGCGTCACGATCTGTTGTTCCGCAGGTGATTACGGCGCGGCTTCGGAATTCCACGACGGACGCGCGTGGGTCGATTATCCCGCCTCCAGTCCTTATGTACTTGGATGCGGTGGGACCAGTCTGTACTCGAGAGGTAATCAGATCCTTCAGGAGATCGTCTGGAACACAGAACAAACTTTCAGGCAGGCGACTGGCGGGGGCGTCAGTCAGATATTTCCTTTGCCCAAGTGGCAGGATGGAGCAGACATACCGGAATCGGTCAACGTCGGCGGCGGCAGGGGCCGCGGCGTTCCGGACATCGCAGCTAACGGAGACCCGTCTACCGGATACCTGGTCCAACTCGACGGCCGCTCGACTGTGATCTGCGGCACCAGCTCGGGCGCGCCTTTGTGGGCCGCGCTAATCGCGCGCATCAATCAGAGTCTCGGGGTTCGCGTCGGATTTATCAACCCGTTCCTGTACGACTCGATCAACAAGGCAGAAGCCTTTCGCGACATTCTCATCGTGGGTAACGGCGTCTACTCAGCGCGACCAGGCTGGGACGCGTGTACAGGATGGGGCACACCAAGGGGCGCTAACTTGCGAGACGCTCTCGGAGTTGAGGCCTGAAACAAACAGTGCTGCAAAATTCATATGGCCGAAGACTCTTACATATTTCCTCTTTCCTTCGCGCAACAGCGCCTGTGGCTCCTCGACCGAATTGCGCCCGGTAATCCGTTCTACAACATACCACTGGCGATTCCGATTGCGGCTTACCTCGATCTGCGCGCGCTCGAAAAAGCGCTGAATGCGATCGTCGCCCGGCACGAATCACTGCGCACCACGTTTCGAGTCGTCGACAACGAGCCGGTCCAACTGGTCCATCCCAAGCTGGAGTTGACGATATCGATAACTGATTTGAGTTCATTGTCTGCGGCCGAGCTCAGGACACGCGAAGTAGAGCTGGCGACCGCGGAGGCCCGCAAGCCTTTCGATCTCGAGCAAGGTCCGTTGATCCGCTGTGGCGTGATCGTCCGCGGCTGGACCGATTACATACTCCTGATCACGACGCATCACATCGTGTCTGACGGATGGTCCATGGGCATCTTCATGCAGGAACTGACGGTGTTTTATCAGTCGTTCTGCATCAACTACCCGATCAAACTGCCGGATCTCCCTGTTCAGTATCCCGATTTCGCCGTTTGGCAACGTGATTGGCTCAAAGGCGAGGTGCTCGAAACGCAACTGGGTTACTGGAGAGAACACCTGCGCGACCTTCCGGTGCTGGAGCTTCCCACCGATCACCCGCGGCCTCTTTACAGCAGTTATAAAGGCTCTTCATATCCGGTGCGCCTTGGATACGCACTGTCGCACCAGGTCAGAAAGTTCGCGAGTTCGCACGGCGTGACGCCGTTCATGGTTTTGCTTTCAGTCTTTGCCGCGGTCCTGCAACGCTACTCCGGGCACGAAGAGATCGTGATCGGAATTCCGGTCGCGAACCGAACGCGAACCGAGCTCGAAGGATTGATCGGGTTTTTCGTGAACTCGCTGGTGCTTCGCATCGACCTCAAAGGCGATCCGAGTTTCAGTGAGATAGTGGACCGCGTCCGCGAAGTCTCGTTGGCCGCCTATGCTCACCAGGACCTTCCTTTTGAAAAACTGGTTGAGGAGCTTCATCCGTCGCGCGATCCGAGCCGCAATCCGCTTTTCCAGGTCACGTTTCAGTTGATCAACACTCCAAGCGTGCAGGACATTTCCTCGAGTGAAAACTCGACGACGATCCACGTGCAGCGCGGCTCCGCGATCTTCGACCTCGCTTTCTCGCTGCTGGATGGGGCGACTGAGTTCTCCGGAATTTTTGAGTACAGCACCGACCTTTTCGATCAAACGACGATTGCGAGAATCGAGAGACACTTCCGCCAACTGCTTCAAAGCGCTGTCGCAAATCCCAACGACAGTTTTGCCTCGCTGCCGATGTTAAGCCGAGCAGAAGAGGATGAACTGCTCAAACAATCACGCGGCCCTGAGCTTGAACTGCCGGCGCAGCCGTTCGTGCATCGTCTCATTGCCGCGCAAGCCGGCCGCACGCCGGACGCGGTGGCGGTCCGGTCGGGCGCCAGTGAGTTGCGGTATCGCGAACTGATGCAGCAATCGACGAAGCTCGCAAATTACCTGCGAGGTCGAGGCGTCGAAACGGAGCAATGCGTCGGAATATTGATGGACCGGTCAATTGATCTAGTCGTCGCGTTGCTTGGAGTTCTTGAAGCGGGAGCGGTTTATCTGCCGCTCGATCCGGCTTATCCCGTCGAGCGATTGCGTTACATGCTCGCGGATTCAGGCGCGAAAGTGATCTTGACGCAAAGCGGTCAGCCGCTGATTCCCGAACTCGCGAGCGAGAAAGTCGACGTCGTTGTGATGGACCAGGCCGGCTGGCGCGCGGATTCAGATGCGCAACCTTCGTTGCCTGTTGAGCTGAGCCCGAACAATCTCTGTTACGTCCTCTACACGTCCGGCTCGACCGGTCGTCCGAAAGGCGTCAGTGTTCCGCACTCCGCGCTGACCAACCACATGCAATGGATGGCTGAGCGGTTCCCGTTGACGGAAACCGATCGCGTCCTGCAGCGGACGCCGTACAGTTTCGACGCGTCGATTTGGGAATTCTTCGCTCCGCTGATGGCGGGCGCCACG
>DASRIM010000391.1:0-14963 GCA_035649995.1 Pyrinomonadaceae bacterium
GCGCGTGCGCGGTTCACGGATCAGTGGAGCGCGACGGGAAACTTCACTTACGTCCGCGCGCACAGTCTGCTGAATGGCTTGCCGCCGAACATGGAAGGCGGCATTCCGCCGGCGACTGGTTTCGTCAGTTTGCGTTATCAACCGCGCTCGCGTTTCTACATCGAAGGTTATTCGATACTTGCTGCGCGTCAGAATCGGCTCTCTTCGCTGGACCTCAACGATCGCCGTACCGGAGGAGCGCGGTCGCGCACGAACATTCAAAGCTTCTTCCGTCGCGGCGCGTGCTTGCGGGGTCTAACGACGCCCGGTCCGGCCGGCTGCGGATCGCCGGGCGGCATTCTGATTCCTACCGGCGAGACGCTGGCGCAGGTCCAGAACCGGTTGCTCCCGCTTGGCTCGACGATCAACGGCGTGTTCGTCGCCAATGCTGACACGCCTGTTCCGACGCATCCGTATCTTCCGGGTTATGGGTTGGTGGGTGTTCGCAGCGGTATGAAGTTCAGCGAGTCGTCGGAGATCTTCGTGGACTTCGAAAACATCCTCGACAAGTCGTATCGCGGAATAAGCTGGGGCATCGACGGCGCCGGCCGGGGCGTCACCGTTCGCTACAGGTACTCTTTCTAATTCACTGATTAAACCGGAGGCGTGTCCTCGAACGGAAGATCCGGTTGGAAGCTCTTGTCGCGTCCGGCAACATACAGTCGCATCACGAACCACAGTAACCCGAGCGCCAGGCCGATCCACATGACGGCCCAGAGTATCGCCGGAATGCCGGTGGCTTTCGCCATGTTGACAGCGTCAGTCGGTACTGCGGGCTCGAAAGTTGCCGACATGAAGAAAACGGTCTTCAGATCGAACAGTGCATTGAGCACGCACTGCACCGCCAGAAAACTAACGAAGAAAGTCGCCACGCGAGCGCTCGCAAAGCGCGCTATCAACACCAGGCCCACCGAAATGAACAAACCCGCCAACAGCGTGAACGGAATTCCCGCAAGACCACTAAACGACCAAAGCGGCTTAATGAATCCGAAGATCATCGTCAAGGCGAAGATGAGAACGCCCGACGCGAGAAGCACGATCCGCGCCTGAATCGCTTTACGAATCAACACCAGCAGCAACGCGCCAAACGACATCGCCCCGATGTAACCCGCACTCGAAATCAACGTCTGTGAAAACAGTCCGCCGTACGTCGTGTAAGTCTCGCCGCTGGCGTTCGGCGCCACGCTAAGACTCGCCACCGAGTTGCCCGTGAGCAAAGCGGCGATCGCATGTCCACCCTCATGAATGAAGGTGACGAAAATTCGGAAAGGGTAAGTGAGAATCTCCGCGTACGGAATGAACCACAGCACTACCGAAATCGTGGCGGCAACGAGCAGTGTCATTGCCTGGGGACGCGCGTCTTGTGAAAGCCTGAATCTCATCTTTAACTCTCCGGTAAATAGCGGATTTGGGCGTATTCTAAAGGCCGCGATGATTAACGCACAACCCCCGCGGGATGTTCCGAATCGCTACCCCTTTGATAATCGCCCGACTTCCCGCCCGTCTTGGTTTCCAGCCGGATTTCGCTGATTATCATCCCTTTTTCCAAAGCCTTGCACATGTCGTAAATCGTCAACGCGGCGACCGACACGGCCGTCAAAGCCTCCATCTCCACTCCCGTTTGCGCCCTCGTCGAAACTTCGGCTGCCAATGAAACGCCATCGTCTTCCACCGTCGCCTGAACGTCGATGTGCGTCAAAGGCAGCGGGTGGCAGAGCGGGATCAGATCCGACGTGCGCTTCGCGGCCATGATCCCCGCCAGACGCGCCGCTTCGAGTGGATCACCTTTCGGCGTTCGACGTTCGCGTAACGCCGCTACAGTCGCAGGGCTCATCAACACGCGCGCCGAAGCCGTCGCACGACGGGAACTTATTTCTTTCGTTGCCGTATCGACCATGCGAATGCGGCCCTGGTCGTCCACGTGCGAGAGTTGTGTCATTGCGAAAGAGTAATAATAAAAAACACGCCGCAGCAAGTAGATCTCGACAGCGAACCGGGTTTCTGGCTATCCTGCGGCGGACCGGGAGAGGCCTCATTCGAGTTGGTCTCACTGCTTTTCATCCCAATTCGAGCCTGGGCAAAGTTTTAAAAATCCAATTTGAAGTTCGTAATCGTAGTTAAGAACGCGATTCAATAAACCTTCGGAGGTTCCCCTTGTGTTTGAGACGGATAAGGAAGTGCTTGATTGGTACGAGCGGCAGCCGCGCGCCTTATCGAAGGAATACGTAAACAGTATCCGCTGGAACGAGATCAAAAACCACCCTGTCAATCCCGCGTTCGTCCCGGTGCTCATCTATATGCGCGACATCGAGTACTTCACGGACATGTACTACCAGGAACTTCGATGCACGCCCACCGGCAAGGATCCGGTGATCAGAAAATTCATGGACCGCTGGAGCATCGAGGAGTTGCATCATGGCAACTTGCTCAACAGGTTTCTGGAAGAAGCCGGCGTGCGAACAGGGAAGAACTGGCAGGTGGAAGCGACGCGAAAGATCCCGCGGCTTTACAAGGTCGGCAGCTATCTCGTGAACCAGGCAGTGAGACCGTTTGGGAAACACTTTCACGGCGCGCACATGGTCTGGGGTGCGATCAACGAGATCACCGCGATGAACGCGTATCGCCGTCTGTCGGATCTCGCGGGCCATCCCGTGCTCAAAGAGTTGCTGATCGGGATCGTGCAGGAAGAGTCGATCCATTCGAGTTTTTACTGGAACGTCGCGCGCGTGAAGCTCAAGGAGACGAAGTTTTCACGTAACCTCGCGAGGTTCATCATCGGCCAGTTCTGGGCGCCGGTCGGCCAGGGCGCGAAGCCGGCGGGCGAAGCTAACTACGTGATGGCGACGTTGTTTCCCGGCAAAGAAGGGTTGGATTTGTTCGACCGGAAGATCGGAAGCCGCATCGAACGCTTGCCCGGGTTTATCGGTTTCAAGGGTTTGACGGAACGAGTCGCGCCGATCGTTCAGGCGTGATCCGCTGTTACGGTAAACGGACCGCTTTCAACAGCGATCCGGCTTCGACGGATTTGACGCCGGCGGGAATGATCACGAGCGCAGTCGTTAGCGCAAACGAAACGAAGTCAGACGAGCCTCCCCACTTCAGCGGGAAAGCGATCAACTCGCCGTCGTCGTTCGTCGTCAACTGCGCGGGCAGATAACTCTCGCGGTCCATCGTTCCCTTGATAGCGCGCGCGAGCACCACCGTTTCCTGTCTCAACGACGGCTCGTTTACTCCCTGCATCGCCAGCAGCGCGGTGCGGGTGAACAGATTGAACGTGACTGACACGGACACGGGATTTCCGGGCAGTCCGAACATCAGCGTACCGTTCGGCAGTCGCGCGAAGACGATGGGTTTGCCTGGGCGCAGTGCGACGCGTTCGAAAAAGATCTCGGCGTTCAGTTCTTTCAGCGCGTTCTTGGTGACGTCGTAAACGCCCATCGAGACGCCGCCTGAGGTCACGACGACATCGCAATTGTCTGAGGCTTCTTTTATCTGGCGCGTGAGGAGTGACGTTTCGTCGCGTGTCAGAGGAAAGCGTTTGACGGTGGCGCCGGCGAGCTCTGCGTAGGCGGCGATCGAGTAGTTGTTGGAATCGCGGATCTGGTCCTGTGCGGGTTGTTCGTCGATGCCGACGAGCTCGCTGCCCGTGGCAAGCACTGCGACGCGCGGCTTGCGCGCGACTTCCACTTGCGCGTAGCCAAACGCTGCGAGCACTGCCATCATCGACGCGTTGATCGTCACGCCAGGCCGCAAAATGACTTCGCCTGCGCGGATCTCGGCGCCTCGTTTCACGACCGACCTGCCGGTCTCGACGGAAGCGAGCAGCTCGACAACCGTGCCGTCTTTCAATTCGTGAGTTAACTCGACCTGCTGCACGCTGTCGGCGCCTTCGGGGACTGGCGCGCCGGTCATGATACGCACGGCTTCGCCTTCGTCGATTTGGTTGTGCCAGCCTTTTCCGGCGGCAGATTCGCCGACAATTCGCAACCGCACGGGTGCGTTGAGCGTGTCGGCAGCACGCACGGCGTAACCGTCCATTTGGGCGCGGTTGAATGGCGGGAGATCCGAGTCGGCGACAATTTCCTGGGCCAGCACGCGGCCGAGCGCACTCGGCAGGTCAATGTGCTCAGTTCCGAGTGGGACAGTTTGTTGTCTAACGATCTGGATGGCTTCGGCTACAGCGATCATTTATCTGTGTAAATCCGTGGTCAAAAACCGAAAGGCCGGTTTTGGACCGGCCTCTCAAGGTTGGCGGAGACATTCAGCCTCGATTGGTTACCGTCCTCACCCCGGCAACCACATTCACCGTTGGGGAGGATTTTAGTCAAAATGAGCTTTCGGTCAAGTGATACGATTATTCGGATCCTGTAAGGATGTGCGGTTTCGTAACGGCGACTATTCTGATGGAAAAGGATCACGATCACGGTTGCGGAATGATTGGGATGCGGACCGGCCTGATTTGTGCCGGTCTGGGCGGACTGATTGCTGCTCTAATACTGACAATCATGCGCGGTTGGCGGTTTGTGGGGGTCGATGCCAAGTTGATAGTTGGCGGCGTGGCGTTATTCGCAGCGGCGGGCTTTTTTGGAAAGAAAGCCGGAGTTTATCTCTGCCGGCGTCGGAACAACACGGGCATCAACATGTCCATCGGCATCGCTTTAGCTTTCGGCTCTATCGCGATCGCGGTGTTGGCCGGCTCGCTTTGCTACGTCTTCGTTCACGATCCGAACCTGATTATCGAAGTCACGGAGATCCCGGCCATTTTCCTCGGTTCTCTGGTAGCAGTCCTGATCTTCGGAGCAATCCCGGCGGCGGTGCTGGGCGTCGTGTACGGGCTTCTGGTCGGAATGCAGTTGGAACGAAAGTAATAAGTGGGAGTGTAATTGAAAACACAAAGGGCTTCCCGTGTAAGGGAAGCCGCAGTGTGTGCTTTAAGAATTTAGTGGCGGAGCCGACGGGACTCGAACCCGCGACCTCCGACGTGACAGGCCGGCGTTCTAACCAACTGAACTACGACTCCGCAAAGAACTGGGGCTTGGTAGGCACGGAGGGATTCGAACCCCCAACCTCTTCCTTGTAAGGGAAGCCGTCTACCATTGACGTACGTGCCTGCAAAACCAGGATTCGGCCCTGCCGCCAAAATCCCGCGCAAGCGAGTCGTCATGCTAAGAGAAGGAGAGAGTCGTGTCAAGCTGAGCAGTTATTAGTAAAATCCGTGTTCTGACCGTTTTACACTACCCGCGCGCTCGTTTATATTCTCCCCACGAGAGCCCATCCGGAATTGCACCATGTCAATACTTATGAAACGTCGTCGTAGTTTGCTCAGGCGAGTCATTCTTTTGACCGCTCTCGCAACTTCAGGTCTCGCGTGGTTCACGATCGAACACCCGCAGGCGCAACAGATCACCCAGCAACAACAACAACGTCCGCGGCGCGTCAACAGCGGCGACGAGCCGCCGGAGATGAAGTTGAAGAAACCCGAGACGCCTGCGAACGGAGACGAAGTTGACGAAGGCGACGTCGTCCGCGTTGAAACGCAGCTCGTGTCTGTTCCCGCAGTGGTGACCGACAGCGCCGGCCGGCCGATTCCCGGTCTTCGTCCGGACAACTTTCGCCTGATCGAAGACGGGCAAGTTCAGACGATCACCAACTTCGGCACGACGGAGACGCCATTCGAAATCGCGTTGCTGCTGGACACTTCGGGATCCACTCGCGACGACGTCGCGTTGATTCGCGCCGCGGCGAACAGTTTCATCGCAGCGTTGCGTCCGGGCGATCGCGTCGCGGTCCTTTCATTCAATCAGGCGCAAACCTTCACCGAGCCCGTGGCGAGCGTCGAAGTGCTGACACAGTTGACTGACGATCGCGAGATGTTGCGGAGCGCGATCGAAAATCTCGGCGCCAGCAACGGGACGCCTTATTACGACGCGCTCGAGCGTGTTGCCGACAGCGTCTTTCGCGACCCGCCGCGCGATGAAGTTCGCGGACGCCGTGCGATTGTCGCCTTGACTGACGGCGTCGATTCAGCCAGCAACTCCGATTTCGCGACGGCGAAGTTGAAACTATCACGCGCGGGTATCGCGTGTTACTTCATTCAGGTCAACACGGAAGACTTCGTCGAAGACCGCTTGATGAAGGACTGCCGCGACGACGGCCAACTCACGCTCTCGCAACGGCAGATCGAGCGCTACCGCAGAATGTTCTTTCCGTCCGCGAAGGCTGAAAACTTCAACAACTTCTGCCAGATGGGACCGTTTGAAAGGATGTCGATCAGCCGCGAGCTCTACAACCTCGCGCGCCGCGAGATGAACGATCTCGCGAAAGGATCGGGCGGACGAAGTTTCGTCGCCGCGACGCTGACAGACGCGCGAGCGGCGTTCGCGCGTGTTGCCGCTGACATCGGTACGCTTTACAGCCTGGGTTACTATCCAACGAACAAGGCGCGCGACGGAAAATATCGCGCGATCAAGTTGGAAGTGCGCGGCGTGAAGGAGAAGGCCGAGATCCGCGCTCGCGATGGTTACTACGCGCCGAAGCAGTAACACAGATCAAAATGCCTAATTCATCTCCGTTCCAGCGAATCTTACTCATCGTTCTCGACGGCGCTGGAATCGGCGCGATGCCTGACGCGCCCGAATGGGGCGACGCAGGGTCTGACACGTTCGGACACATTCTCGAATCGCGCCCGGTCCAACTACCGAACCTTCAGCGCTACGGCCTCGGCAACATTCGCCCACTGCGAAATCTTCCGCCGCTCGACAACCCGATCGGCTCCTACGGCCGTTGCGCTCTGCGCTCGAACGGCAAAGACACGACGACGGGCCACTGGGAAATCGCCGGCATCATTCTCAAACAAGCGTTTCCCACTTACCCGAACGGATTTCCCTCAGCCGTGATCGATCGGTTCGTTCGCGAGACAGACGTGCCGGGGATACTCGGAAACGTTCCTGCTTCCGGCACTGAGATCATCAAGCAACTCGGCGAAGAGCACGTGAAGACGCGCAAGCCGATCGTTTACACGTCTGCTGATTCCGTGTTTCAGATCGCCGCGCACGAAGAGGTGATTCCGCTCGATCGGCTTTACGAGATCTGCGAGATCGCGCGCCGCATACTCGAAGGCGAGCATCGCGTTGGGCGCGTGATTGCGCGTCCGTTCCTCGGCGAGCCGGGCGCTTTCTATCGCACTGAAAACCGGCACGATTACGCCGTGCCGCCGCCGCGTGCGAACCTTCTCGCCGCGCTCGCCGACGAAGGGCTCGACGTCGTGTGCATTGGAAAGATTGCGTCTATCTACGATTCGGTTGGAGTGACGAAAGACCTGACGGCGAAGAACAACGAGCAGTCAATCGATCAGACGATCAGCGCCTTGAAAGAGAACTCGCGCGGGTTGATCTTTTCAAACCTCGTCGACTTCGACATGCTCTACGGCCATCGCCGCGACACTGAAGGCTACGCCCGCGCTCTCGAACACTTCGATCATCGACTACCTGAGCTCGAAGCCGCGATGCGCGACGGCGATCTGATGATGATCACCGCCGATCACGGCAACGATCCGACCTTCCCCGGTTCGGATCACACACGCGAGTACGCGCCCCTGCTCGTCTACGGCAAAACGGCGCAACCCGGCATCAACCTCGGCACACGCTCCTCGCTCTCCGACATCGGCCAAACCGTCGCCGAAAATTTCGGCCTACACCTGACCGCCGGCGAGAGTTTCCTCCAGGCACTGATTGCTACTTCGCAGGCAGGCTCTTGAAGATCAATTCGATCCATTGATCGGTTTTGATGAAGCCCGTGCCCCAGGATTTCCATTCGTCGGGCAGGCCTTCCGTTTTGATCACGTCGAGGGACTTCCCGGCGGCGACCTTTTTGCGCACGATGTCCGTCGTTTCGAGAAGCATGCGGTGATAGAGCTTGAGATCGTCGATCGTGGAGAGTGGACCGTGGCCGGGGATCAGCTTCGCACCCGCCGGAATCTTCGTCATGATCTCGCCGATGTTCTTCGCCAATCCAACGACGTTCCCGCCGTTGTCGACGTCCACGAACGGAAAGCGCCCGGAAAAAAAGTCATCGCCGAGATGGACCACGTTCGAACCGGTAAAGAAGATGACACTGTCGCCGTCGGTGTGGCCGTGCGGATAGTGAATCGCCCGAATCTCCTCGCCGTTGAAATGCACGGACAGAGAATTGTCGAACGTGATCACCGGAAGCGCTTCTTTCGGCGACGCGGGAACGGTCGACTTGAAGAACTCGATGCGTTGCTCGGTAGAGAGGCGTTTACGCACGTTGTCATGCGCGATGATCGGAGCTTCCGGGCCGAATGACGCGTTGCCGCCTGTATGATCCCCGTGCCAGTGCGTGTTGAGAATGAACCTCAGCTTCCCCTGGCCCAACGTCTTCAGCGACGCGCGAATCTTGTCGGCGAGCGGCGCAAACTGATCGTCGACGATCAAAATACCGTCAGCGCCAACAGACACGCCGATGTTCCCGCCGGCGCCTTGCAGCATGTAAACGTTTCCGGCAACTTTCGTCGCCTTAATCTCGACCTTTGAATAGTCCGGCTGTTGCGCCTGCGCCATCATCGGCACACAGAAAAGCAGAAGGAAAAGTAAGAAGATACGCATGCGTATTGGGCTCCAGTCTTGTTTGTACTTAGTGCTTTGTGCTTAGTTTTATTCCCGTTTTTTGACTAAGCATTCGGATCTTTAAGCACGGCGATGAATGGCAGGTTGCGATAGCGCTCCGCGAAATCCAACCCGTAGCCGACGACGAACTCATCCGGAATCTGAAAACCGAGATAGTCGATCTTTACCTCTTTTTGCCGCCGCTCGTACTTATCGAGCAGCGCCGCGAGCTTCACACTCGCCGCGCCGCGCGCATGCAAGTTAGCAAGCAGGTACGAAAGCGTGAGACCGGTATCGACAATATCTTCGATGACGAGTATGTGACGCCCTTCGATCGGCACGTCGAGATCTTTCATGATGCGCACCTCGCCCGAAGTGCGCGTCGAAGATCCATAACTGGAGATCGCCATAAACTCGATGCTCAGCCGCGTATCGATCGCCCGCAGCAGATCGCTGAGAAAGAAGCAGGCGCCTTTCAGCACGCCGATCAGCAGCGGATTGAGTCCGGCATAATCTTGCGTGATCTGTGCTCCCAGCTCCTTGATGCGCGCCTGAATCTTATCTTCAGGTAGGAGAACGTCGAGATTTGGGTTGCTGAATTCCGAAGCGAATTGAGCCGAAGACGTAGCCAACTTGTTTCTCCTTCAGGGCCGGGAGTTGTAGAGCAAAGACGTTTGCATGGGGATGCGTGGTGCGACATACTATGAAAGCTCTTCGTTCAGGTCAATCGCTCGCAGCAAAGGACTCGTGTTACCCGTGATTACAATTCGCGCGTTAGTTCTCGTAGCCGCGTTTGCATTCTGTGTATCTCCGTCGTTCGCGCAAACCGCGATCGAGCCATGTCCGGCCGTCCCGGCAAAGCCGGCGATCGCGCCGGCGCCGGTAAAGACAGGCGCGAAAGCGAAACAGTCTGTCGTGGACGCCGGCATTCCGGACGATCCGGCCGTCGAGAAGATGCTCGCGCCTTACACTGAAAAAGTGCGGGCGCTCAACGTCGTGATCGGACGCCTCGACGGAGCGTTGAAGAAAAACGGCGCCGGCGCCGGTTCACTCGGCAACTTCGTCACTGACGGAATGCGCGCACAGGCAAAAGCAAAGCTCGGCAAGCCGGTGACACTCGCAATCATGAACGCCGGCGGCCTCCGAAAGAACGAGATCTCGCCCGGCGAACTGCGCGCCAGCGACATCTTCGAATTACTGCCGTTCGAAAACGCCCTCGTCGTGCTCGAAGTGAACGGCGCACAACTCGCCAAACTGCTTCAAGTCGTCACCCGAGACGCGCAGGCCGGCGCGCGCATTCACTTCAAGTGGAACGATCAAAACCGCGCGGAATTCATCAGCGGCAAACTCGTCGACGAAAACGGGAAGGAACAGGAGATCGATCCGCAAAAGATCTACACCGTCGTCACGATCGATTACCTGGTGCGGCTCGGCACGGGCTCGTATGCGTTGCTCCAGGAGGCGAAGAGCACGACGCCACTCAACATCACGCTGCGCGAGTCGATCATGGACTACGTCAAAGCGGAAACAGCGGCCGGACGCAGCATTCGATCGCGTCTCGACAACCGCTTCGTTCAAGTCGGCCCGGACCGCAAAGGCCCGGAGGAAACCAGATGATCAGTCGCCGCCGTTTCCTGACTACTTCCGCCGTCTTCGGCGCAACCGCGATCGCTCTGCCTCGCGATCTAATCGCTTCGCCCGCGGCCGATACGATCATCACGATCCTTCACACCAACGACACCCACTCGCAGATCGATCCTCTGCCGCCAAACGATCGAAACGCAGGGAAGGGAGGCGTCGCACGCCGCGCCACGCTCGTTAAGAAGATCCGCAGAGAGAACCCAAACACGTTGCTCGTCGACGCAGGCGACGTGATGCAAGGCACGCCGTATTTCAACTTTTATCGCGGCGAGGTCGAGTACAAAGCCATGTCGGCAATCGGCTACGACGCGGGCACGCTCGGGAATCACGAGTTTGACAATGGCGTCGAAGCGCTCTCGGCTGCCTTGAAGTTTGCAAACTTCGATCTCGTCTCCGCGAACTACGACGTCAAAGGCACCGTGCTCGAAGGCCGCGTCAAGCCGTACGTCGTGAAGACACTTGGCGGAATCAGGGTCGGCTTGTTCGGCCTCGGCGTCAGTCCGGTCGCCCTGATCACGCCGGCAAACTTCAAAGGCGTCACTTACAACGATCCCGTCGTGTCAGCGCGCGAAGTGGTGAAGACGCTGCGCGAGAAAGAACGCTGCGCGTTGGTGGTCTGCATGTCGCATCTCGGCTACTACGCAGACGGTAAACGCGGCGATTCGTTTGTCGCGTCGCAAGTCGATGGAATCGACTTCATCGCCGGCGGCCATACGCACACGTTCATGGACCAGCCGGTGTTGCAAAAGCAGCCGTGCGGCGCCGAGACGATGATCTTCCAGGTCGGCAAGAGCGGGATCAACGTGGGCCGCGTCGATTTCACATTCCGCACCGGAAAGTTGATTGCGAGTTCAGCCAGGCTGCTTGACCTGAGATTTGAAAATGGATGAAGCCAGGGATCGAATCCGTGCGTTGGTGCGCGATGTATTGGAAAAAGCCGCACCCGAAAGCACGCCGACGCGGTTCGTAAATACAGTTCCCGAAACTACAGCTCAACCGGCTTTCACGCGCGACGAGTCTGCCAAAAGCGTGATCACGGAAGATGACGTTCGCGGCCTCGAACCCGGCGCGATCCTGCGCATCGGCGAAGACGCCCGCCTGACGCCGCTCGCGGCCGACATCATCAACGAGCGAAAGATCCAGCTTATTCGCCGCAGTTCGCGGCGTGGATCGAGAACGTCGAAGCTCGTCGCCGTCGGCGCCGATCACGGCGGGTTCAAGATGAAAGAAGAGTTGAAGTCGTTGTTGACTGACCTCGGCCACAGGGTGCACGACTTCGGCACCGATTCCGAATCCGCTGTCGATTATCCTGATTTCGCCCACGCCGTGGCGCGCGCCGTCGCCGACGGCGTTTCCGACGTTGGCATCATCATCGATGGCGCGGGCGTGGGCAGCGCGATGACGGCGAACAAAGTCCCGGGCGTTCGTGCGGCCGCGTGCTACTCGGTGGCCGTCGCCCGCAACTCGCGCGAGCACAACGACGCCAACGTCCTCACGCTCGGCAGTAAGACGATCACCAGCGCGGAAATGCGCGAAATCGTGACCGCCTGGCTGGCCACTGAAATGACCGAAGACCGCCACCGCAAGCGCGTCGCCAAGATCGACGCCATCCAGCGACAGTATCAGCGGTAGTTGTTAGAATGTTCCCGTCAGATGGGCTACTCAAGTAACGGCGAATACGAACTATTAATCGAGCAGATCACCGATGCGATCGTGGCGCGCCTGAACGGCGACGGCGGCGAACAAGCTGCCATGTGCGGTTGCACGTCCGAATGCTTCCATCGCTGTCCCGAGCGGATGCACCGCATCGTCGATGCGGGCGCGGCGCGCATCGGGCTCGTGTTGGGCCAGACGGGCTCCGCGCGAGAGTGGGCCAGCCTCATCGATCACACGCTGCTGAAGCCTGAAGCCACCGACGAAGACATCAAGAAGCTCTGCCAGGAAGCGGCGACGTATCGTTTCGCGTCCGTTTGCGTCAACCCGACGTGGGTGCGCGCCGCGTCCTGCAATCTGCGCGGCAGCGGCGTTCCGGTCTGTACCGTGATCGGTTTTCCGCTCGGCGCGACGCTGGCGGACGTTAAAGCGTACGAAGCGCGGCGCGCGATCTTCGACGGCGCCCGCGAAGTCGACATGGTCATCAACGTCGGCGCGCTGAAGAGCGGCGACGACTGTCTCGTAGAACACGACATTCGTTCGGTGGCCCAGGTGGCCCACGAGTACGATGCCATTTGCAAAGTGATCATCGAGACGGCGCTGTTGACTGACGACGAAAAGGTGCGCGCGTGTCAGGCGGCAAAGAGCGCAGGCGCGGATTTCGTCAAAACCTCCACCGGCTTTTCCAAAGGCGGCGCGACTGTCGCCGACGTCGCCTTGATGCGCCGCACAGTCGGATCCGAGCTCGGCGTGAAAGCGTCGGGCGGCGTGAAAGGACTCGACGACGCGCGCAAGATGATCGAAGCAGGCGCGACGCGCATCGGCGCCAGCGTCGGCGTGAAGATCGCGCAGGAAGCAGCAGGAAAATCCGTGTCTAGCGGACACGGATCTTACTAATGAACGATCATGTGAAGACGTATGCCGGCAGATCCAAAACTCCTCGCAGTAATTCTCGGCGGCGGCGCCGGCAATCGACTCTTTCCGCTCACGCAACAGCGTTCGAAACCTGCCGTTCCACTCGGCGGTAAGTATCGTCTCGTCGACATCGCGCTCTCGAACTGCATCAACTCCGACATCCTGCGCACGTTCGTCCTGACACAGTACAACTCCGCGTCGCTCAATCGTCACATCGCGCAGACGTATCGTTTCTCGCAATTCTCGAACGGCTTCGTCGAGATCATCGCCGCGGAGCAAACGCCTGACAGCCCGCAATGGTTTCAGGGAACTGCCGACGCCGTGCGGCAGGTGTTGCCGCACATCGGAGACTGGGGAATCGACACGCTGCTGATCCTCTCCGGCGATCATCTTTATCGCATGGACTATCGCCACTTTCTCGCGCGCCATCACGAAACGAACGCCGACGTCACCGTCTCTGTCATTCCCTGCGAAGCGCGTTCGGCGAGTGAGTTTGGTTTGTTGAAGACAGACGAGAGCGGACGCATTGTCGAGTTCAAAGAGAAGCCGAAGGGCGACGAATTGCTCTCGATGCAGGTCGATACTACGAAACTGGGTCTCGACGCGAACGAGGCGCAGCGGCGGCCGTATCTCGCGTCGATGGGGATCTACGTTTTCAAGTACGACCAGTTGGAGCAACTGCTGCGCGAGGATCCGGCGTGGGTGGACTTTGGCAAACACGTGATCCCGGCGGCGATTGGCTCGCGAAACGTGCAGGCGCACATGTTTGACGGCTACTGGGAAGACATCGGAACGATCGGCGCGTTCTATCGCGCGAACCTCGACCTGACGGCGAAGATTCCGAAGTTCAATCTGTTCGACGCGGAAGCTCCGGTTTACACGCGCGCGCGTTACTTGCCGCCGTCGAAGATCGAAGAGACGGAGATCAACGACTCGATCGTCAGCGACGGCTGCATCATCAACGGCGCGAAGATCACGAACAGCGTCGTCGGTTTGCGCAGCCGCATTTCGAAGGGCGTGCACCTCGAAGCTTCGTTCATGATGGGCGCTGATTTCTATCAGACGTTCGAAGACATGAGAAACGACATGGGCAAGGGATTGCCGCGCGTTGGGATAGGGGAGGGAAGCGTCGTCCGCCGCGCGATCATCGATAAGAACGCGCGCATCGGGAAGAACGCGAAGCTGTTGAATGAAGCGGGCGTGACAGAGGCTGAAGGCCCGAACGGTTCTTACTTCATTCGCGACGGCATCATCATCATCCCGAAGAGCGCGGTGATTGCCGATGGCACAGTTGTGTAGTTTAGCTTCGCGTAAGCGGGAGACAGATGGAAGGGAATTCAAACTCCCTATTTCAGTTGTTATGGCACGAGGGTGGGAAAGCAAGGCGGTCGCCGATCAGATCGAGGACGCGGAAATGCGCGAGGCGAGCGGCCAGGCGGCGCCTGCGTCCCCTGACGAACGAGAACGAAAACAACGCCGCGATTCATTGCTCCTGTCAAAGTCGCGTTTGCTGCAGCAACTGGAGCGAGCTAAACATCCCGCGCACCGAGGCGTCCTGCTAAACGGCTTGAAGGCAGTTGAGAAAGAACTTGAAGAAATTCCTTAAGGTGCTACGTTAACTCGTGCCCCGCATTCCTTCAGTAAAACTCCCAAAAGACAAACGCACCCTTGACGTGAAGATCGGTGAACAGATCGTGACGCTCACCAATCTCAACAAGCTCTTCTGGCCCAAACTCGGCGTGACGAAACTCGACCTCATTCAGTACTACCTCGACGTCTCTCCGGCGCTGCTCCCTCACCTGCGCGATCGCGCGATGGTGATGAAGCGCTACCCAAACGGCGCGGCCGGCGACTTCTTCTTCATGAAGCGCGCACCTTCACCTCGGCCCAACTGGATCGAGATCTGCCACATCGACCACGGTTCGAAAGGCGTGATCAACTTCCCGATGGTCCAGGATCTCGCGTCGCTGTTGTGGGTGATCAATCTCGGTTGCATCGATCTGAACGAGTGGTACGCGCGCTGTGACGACGTCGATCGTCCTGACTATTTGCACTTCGATCTCGATCCGGTTCCAGGCGCGTCGTTTGAAA
>DASRIM010000392.1:0-3947 GCA_035649995.1 Pyrinomonadaceae bacterium
AGATCCATTCGCGGCAGTTACCGATCCTGGGCCGCCAACGCAAAGGCGCATCGTTGAGCGAGGTGCGAAGAGGTTAACGATGGAAGAGACGATGTTCATCGATCCGCAGCGATGCATAGGCTGCCGCGCGTGCGTGGCCGCGTGCCGCGAGTGTGCGACGCACAAAGGCTACTCGATGATCTTCGTCGATTACATCGATCGCGCCGAGACGACCGCTACGATGCCGACATTGTGCATGCACTGCAAGGAACCCACGTGCGCGCTTGTTTGTCCCGCGGATGCGATCAAGGTTTCGGAAGAAGGCGTCGTGATGTCGGCGTTGAAACCGCGCTGTCTGGATTGTCGCAACTGCGTGAATGCCTGTCCGTTCGGCGTACCGAAGTACAACACGCAGATGCACCTCCAGATGAAGTGCGACATGTGTTACGACCGATCGTCTGAAGGGCTGAAGCCGATGTGCGCGAGCGTGTGTCCCACAGGAGCGATCTCGTTTGGCAAATATGAGGACATCGTGCCGCTGCGGCGTACGAAGCCCGTGAACGTTCACGTTTTTGGCAATCAGAGTGTGGAAACGAAAGTCTATTTGATGCTGCCGACCGAGGCCGATGAAGTGAAGGTCGATGGTTGCGGAGTGTTTGAAGGCATGTTGACGCCGGTCGAAAGGGAAACACCGGCGACGGTTGAATCATGGATTGATACGCAGGTTGAACAGTCAGACAAGAGCAACGAGTTCTGAAAGCGATGAGTAATCTTTCCGAGACAATAAAACGAGTTGTTGATGACCGTTCAGACGAAACGGACGTACGCATTGCAACGGCGCCGTATCAGGCTGATTTTCCTTACGAGCGCGACGAGGAAGCGCACGTAACTCGCCGCGAGTTTTGCAATTTTCTGGGTCTGACGTCGGCGGCGCTTTTCGTCGGCGCAGCAGGGTTTGCGGCGAAGGCGGCCATTGACGCGAGGGAATCGGAATCGTTTGCGGCGGCGCCGATCGAAGGTGCTGAGACACTCGCGCCTAACGCGAGTTTGAATTTTCACTATCCGACTGAACGCGATTCCGCGATCCTGATCCGCACCGCTGACGGCACGTATCACGCATACGGTCAGAAGTGTACGCACTTGAGCTGTCCCGTTTACTACTCGCGCGATCATCAGCGTCTCGAGTGTCCGTGTCATGAAGGCGCGTTTGATGCGAATACGGGAAACGTTCTGTATGGTCCACCACCGCGCCCGCTTGACGCGATTGCCATAGAAGAGCGCGAAGGCCAGGTCTGGGCCATCAGCAGAAAGGCTGTGTCGTGAGATGAGGACCAGAACCGGCAGTGCCGCTGTTTTCCAGGCGCGTCTGATCATGCTGATCATGATCAACGTCGCGCAGCTTTGGATACTCGCCGCGACGGTTGACGCCGCGCTCGCGGCACACTTTTCCGTTTTGCTGCCGCTGGTGATCGCTTCCGGCATCTGCTTTCTTATCACGCTGTCGATTCTTCGTTGGTGGAAGCCCACGTCGCGTACGAAAACCAGCAGCGGCTACGTTCGCGCCTCCGATGAGAAACATCGATGAAGCAGAGAATCGTTGGGTTCGACAAAGACGACGAGGACCACTGGCGAGCGGTGCTGGAATGCGGCCATCGACAGCACGTCAGACACGATCCACCATTGACCTCACGCGAGTGGGTGCTCACCAGTGAAGGCAGAGAATCTCGCCTCGGGCTCGAGCTCGATTGCAAGCGGTGCGACGAAGAGACTGCCGCGCCCTATGAATAATCCTGCCAACAATCCCCCGAACGTCGTTTCACGAGCGGCCGCCGATCTGTTTCCGGGCTATTTCGCGCTGGTGATGGCGACAGGCATTATCTCCATCGCCTGCTTTCTGCTGGGGTTCAACTGGATCGCGATCGCGCTGGTGATCGTCAACGTCGTCGCGTACGTGATTCTGTGGCTGCTGCTGCTGATGCGGCTGGTCCTTTTCTTCCCGCGCGTTCGCAGCGACATCAGTAATCACGTTCGTGGTCCAGGCTTCTTTACGACGGTGGCGGGCACGTGCGTGCTCGGAAGTCAGCTCCTGATCGTTTTGAATCGCGATCAGATCGCGGCGGTGCTTTGGCTGGTAGGACTTCTGTTGTGGATCGTCATCATGTACGCGTTTTTTACGGCGATGACGGTACACGAGAACAAGCCGACGATCGAAACCGGGCTAAACGGCGGATGGCTGCTCGCGGTGGTTGCGACGCAATCGATTTCAGTCCTCGGCACGCTGCTCGTCGATCGGTTCGGCGACTACCGCGAGGCGGTCCTGTTCCTGACGCTGTGCATGTTCCTGCTCGGATGCATGCTCTACCTGTTATTGATCACGCTGATCTTTTACCGCTTCACGTTTGTGAACGTCACGATGGCGTTACTGACGCCGCCGTATTGGATAAACATGGGCGCGGTCGCGATCACGACACTCGCCGGGGCGCGGCTGATCATCGCGGCGCCGAGCTGGAGTTTGCTGAGTGAGCTGTCGTCGTTCTTGAAGGGATTCACGCTGTTCTTCTGGGCAGCAGGTACGTGGTGGATTCCCCTACTGTTGATACTTGGCTTCTGGCGTCACGTTTACAAACGATTTCCGCTCACGTATGACCCGCAGTATTGGGGAATGGTGTTTCCGTTGGGCATGTACACCGTCTGCACGTTTCAACTGTCGCGCGCGATCGACTTCGCACCGCTGCTGATCATCCCGAGAGTCTTCATCTACCTCGCCTTACTCGGCTGGCTCGCCGCGTTCGTCGGCTTGTTCCGCAGCTTGTTTTTCAGAAAGCTCCAGGGATTGGAGTAGAGGTAAAACGATAGCCGCGTAACCGGCTTAGGCGACGGCGTCGCTGACGATTGTTTGTGCCTCATCCAGAATGCGCTTAAGGTGATCCGTTCCGCGAAAGCTTTCCACATAAATCTTGTAGATGTCTTCAGTACCGGACGGACGCGCCGCGAACCATCCGCTCTCTGCCACCACCTTCAGCCCGCCGAGCGGCGCGCCATTACCTGGAGCATGCGTCAGGATGGTCTGAATTTGTTCACCGGCAAGCTCTTTCGAGCGAACCTGCTGCGGAGAAAGTTTCTTTAGAACCGCTTTTTCTTCCACTGTGGCTGGAGCCTCAGTGCGCGTGTATACCGACTCTCCGAACTCGCTGGTTAGCTCCTGATAGATCTCGCCGGGATCCCGATCCAAACGAGCGGTAATCTCTGCCGCAAGCAAGCCTGGAACAATTCCATCTTTATCCGTAGTCCAGACTGTGCCGTCGAGACGGAGGAAAGATGCACCCGCGCTCTCTTCTCCACCAAAACCCAGTGTGCCGTCGAGCAAGCCATCGACGAACCACTTGAAGCCGACCGGAACCTCGTAGAGCTTGCGGCCCAGTTTTGCTGTCACACGATCGATCATCTGACTGCTGACCATCGTCTTACCCACGGCCGCTGCATTGCTCCATTTAGGTCGGTGTTGGAAAAGATAGTAGATAGCGACCGCCAAATAGTGATTGGGCTGAAGCAAACCAGCATCCCGCGTGACGATTCCATGCCGGTCATGATCCGTGTCACAAGCAAACGCGATGTCGAAGCGATCCTTCAGTCCGATCAGATTTGTCATGGCGTAAGCAGAGGATGGGTCCATGCGAATCTGGCCGTCCCAATCGACCGTCATGAAACTGAAAGTCGGATCGACGAGTTCGTTCACTACGGTGAGATCCAACCGGTACTGATCAGCAATTCGCGCCCAGTAGTGGACGCCAGCGCCGCCGAGCGGATCCACGCCCATGTTCACCTTCGCGCCGCGAATTGAATCCATGTCAATGATATTTGCGAGATCACTTACGTACGAGCTGACAAAGTCATGCCGGTGTGTAGTGGAAGCGCGAAGCGCCTGCTGAAAGGGAATCCTTTTAACGTTTTGAAGGGCACTCTCAAGA
>DASRIM010000393.1:0-23081 GCA_035649995.1 Pyrinomonadaceae bacterium
GCTCGTCAGGCAGATGAAGCGTCGTGCCTGGGGGTTGAGAGTTCTCGGCGGAGATGGCGGTGGAAACGGGAATTGTTTGCGGTGCAGTCGGCTTCATTAGAAAAGCATGACAGTCTAGCCAGCGATGTGTGTTCGGTCAACCACCACGGATTTTTTGAAGACGATCACGGATGAGCGTGCCGACAATCCGTGGAGAAAACCGGGTTTCGATTGTGGCCCGGCCGTGGTGGCCGAGGCGGCGGCCGAGGTCGGGATCGGCGGCGAGCTTTTTCATCCAGTGAGCGGCCTTTTCGACGTCGGGTTCGGCCCAGGCTTGATGCGCTTTGTAGGGACCGTAGTCCTGTCCGAGTTTAACGAGTTCGTAATCGATGGCGATCGAATTGTCGGCAGTCATGTAGTCAACACTGCCCGACCAGTTGGTCACGATCGCCGGCTTCCCGAGGCTCATCGCTTCCGCGGGCCCGAGCCCAAACCCTTCAGCGCGATGCAGCGACACGAAACAGTCGCAGTTTTCGACGAGCGACGTGACTTCGTTGCGTGGCATGATGCGGTCGATAACAACAATGTCATCTCGTCCCTCGATCTCTTCACGGATTGACTGCAACAATGGCTGCCGGTAGTCAGGATTATTAAATTTCATGACTAGCGCAACGCTCTGATCCGTGGTTGGAAACGCAGTCTTGAACGCCCGCAACACGCCCAACGGGTTCTTGCGCTGCAACACGCTGTTCGTATCGAACATCGCGAGGAAGAGATAGCGATCCGGCGGCAGCTCGAGCTGCGTACGCGACAATCCGGCGCTTTCAGCCAGCGCGACGACCGGCGGCATGTACACCACCGGCGCCGAAGTCTTGCGCGACACAGCTTCACAAATGAACCGCGACGCACCCCAAACCTCATCCGTGAACTCAAACTCCTTGATCCACTCATCCGGCAACTCCGGCAACTCCCAATACCACTGGGCCACCAGGTATCGATCGCCAAGCATCGTCGCCGGCACCTGTGATCGCAAATGCAGACTCTGATCCGGATTCATGAAAACGATCGTAATATCGTAATCCGACCGGCTCACTTCCTTATGCGTCCACGAGTAATCGGTGTGTTGCGAATAGTTGCCACTCTCGATGTTAATGATATTGAACGGAATGTAGGCCGCTTCCAGCGCCGTCGCCATGCCGCGCGCGACGACTCCCAGACCCATTTCGGCGCGGATGTAAGCAATGAGATTAACGCCGGGTTCATAAAACCGGTGAGGATTCGCGCGAAAGCGTTTCTTTGCACTTATGAGGCGCGCTAGCTGAAAATCGTTTAATCGATCGTTGAGGCTTCGTCTTAATGACAACGGCAAGGCTGAACCTGCGGCACGTTTTAGTTTGCGAAACGTTGACAAACTCGTGTCACCCCAGGTGGCCGATAGCCTCAACTGGCAACTCGCGCCCGTGCAAGACCTCCGCGCCAAACGTCGAACTCGCGGGATTGCCGGACGAAACATGCCGCAAATAATGAATTGCCTCGTCGAGCGTCGCGAATTCAGGATCGCGCGACGGCGTTTCTGCCGTCACGTGTCTTAACTTACCCACAACCGCACTCAAACGCGCCCGCCACGCGCCAAACGCTCGATCGTGCGCCCCGGTCTGCTCCTCGCGAAACCCGTGCTGCACCAGCAACGCACGCATCTCCGCCTGCAATTGCGGGTCGCGAACGTCATTTATCTCGACAGCATTCGCGCGCAGATACTTCTGGACATCAATATCAACAAACCGCGCGCTGCCGGTTTCCTGTTTATAAATTAGATACTCGTTAAAAACCGCGTTAGTCGCAGTGATCAGAGCCGGAATAGGCGTGGCGTAATTTCGGATCGAATTGTCTACCGGCAGATTTGCCTCGAAGTCGATGGTGTCAGGCGTCGACTCGCCTCGTACCGCAGAGGCGCCGTTGCTGCGGTCCTGCGCGTAGTGAAAGAGCGGCGACTTGTCGTAGAAAAGAATCGAGTCTTCCAAGTCGAGACACCTGAAACAAAAATTGAAGTCGGGTGCTATCGATGTGAAGACGTTGCCGAAACGCCGATGGATTGATTCAAAGACCCGGCGCGGCACGATACAGTTCATCATCCGCGGCAGTCCATGGTGGAGGATCGCCTCAGAAACGAGCCGGAGAAGCCGTTGCGATTCGACTTCCAGGAGTTTCTCAGTCACTTCGTATTGGTTAACGCGAATCGGCCTCATGTCGTCGCAGATGCGATCGTGGTTATAGCTGATCACCTTGTCGGGGTAGAGCGCAGTAAGTCCGAGTACCTCTTTTAGCGCGCCGCTGCGGAACATCATGCGGTCGGTCAGGTAAGTGAAATGGCTTGCTTTGTAGTTTGCGAGTGCCTGTTCGATGGCCCACTGCCAGTGTGCCGGCATCGGAAGCGGTTCGGCAGGTCTGACGTAGCGGAGGCGCGAGTCATTCAGCTCGGAGCAAAACTGCGCGAGCTCTTCCCGATCGGGTTCTGATGTGGAGTTATCAGAAACCATGACCTGCACGCCATCGACGCGCTCGTCCAGCACGGATCTGATGGCATTCTTCGCTATCTGCGCGCGATTGCGTGTTGGTACTACTACTACTATCTCCATCATCTGCGTTTTATAAATGCGGACGGCCAGTAAGTCACTCGCTCGGTAACATTGCCCTCGTTAAATAGAAACTGCGGCTCCTCGATCTCAAACTCCGGATGCGCAGCGACAAACTCGAGCGCCGCCTGTCGCGGATTGTTCCACGCCCAATCGGGTTGCGTGCGCGGCGCGCCGGCGATCTCTTCCATGATTCCATCCATCGCCACGATGTACGAACCCTGCGTCACAAGCGGCGCATAGGCGTTGAGCTCGCCAAGCACGTGCGTCTTTGAGTGGTTCGAGTCGAGCAGGACCATCGCCGTCTCACGCGGTTTTACCTGCGCTTTAACCTGTTCGACGATCGACGGGTCAGTCGAATCTCCTTCGACCAGTGTTATGTAAGAAGAAAGCTCGTGCGCCTCGATTGCCGAACGATTGTGCGGGCGGATTTCCACGTCAACGCCAATGACTCTGCCTTTCGCCATCGCCTTACAAAGACTGGCATAAAAGATGAGCGACCCGCCGTGCGCAACGCCGGTTTCAACGATAATATCGGGCTTAACTCGATAGATCACCTCCTGCAACCGAATGAGATCTTCAGGAAGTTGAATGATGGGGCGGCCCAGCCACGTGAAGCTGTAGACGTACTTGGTGTCCCAGCCGGAACGCAGCCAGAGATTGCTCAGAATACGGAAGGCCTCGGGTGTGCCGATCCCATACTCCTCGCTAACACCGTCAGAGGACGAGACAGAGACTCGATCACCATCCACAGTTACTATCATTGGTTTATTAAATCCGTGTTATGTTTTATCCGTGTTACCTCCGTTTTTGACCAGCAGGTAGTCGCCCACGAGCAACGCGTCGATATCAGTTGTGAGGAAGCAGCGAATTGCGTCCTCAGGACTTTCAACTATTGGTTCCTTAGCCACGTTGAAGGATGTGTTGAGCAGCACAGGCACGCCCGTCTTTTCATAAAACCCCTGGATAAGCGAATAGAAATGCGGATTGAACTCGCGACTTACTGTTTGCAGCCGGCCGGTCCCGTCCACATGGGTTACGGCGGGAATCACGGCGCGTTTGTCGTCCACCACGGCAGGCACGAGCAGCATGTAGGGGCTGGGCCGGTCTATGTGGAAATACTCGGCCGTAAACTCTTCCAGAATCGCGGGCGCGAAGGGCCGAAAGGCCTCGCGATGCTTGACGCGGCTGTTGAGCACATCCTTATTCTCGGCCACCAGCGGACTCATCAGAATGCTGCGGTTGCCAAGCGCCCGCGGCCCCATTTCGGACCGTCCGTGCAGACAGGCCACAATTTTATTGGCCGCAAGCATTTCTACGGCGCGTTCCTGAACGTGCTCTTCTACCACATAAAAGCCCTCGAACGACTGCTGGTCGAAAGGCGTGCCGCGATAGGCTTCGATCGCTGCCAACACCTGCGCGTGGTTGTATGAGGGACCAAGATACGGAGAGATCTCCTTGTAAGATTTCGGCCTGCGAAGAACGTTGTGGTAGCCATAAAGAGCGGCGCCGAGTGGGATGCCCGTGTCGGAAGCAGCCGGGTTGATGAAAACGTCTTTGAAGATTCCCGCTTGCAGCACCTTGTAGTTGGCGACCGAGTTGAGTGCAACACCACCCGAAATGCAAAGGTAGCTTGCGCCGGTGCGCTCAAAGGCATACTTAGCCAGATGCATGAGGGCCGTTTCGCACTCCTGTTGCACTTCAAAGGCGGCGCGGGCTTTATCTTCAAACGTTTCGATCGGCGCGTGTGGAGCGCCCATGTCGTAGCTGTCTTCGATGCAGACCGAGCTGTAATCGGTGACGACTCCGTTAAATCGCCGGGGGAAATCGAAAATCTTTTTCTCCACATGCTCTCCGTACGGGGCGAGGCCCATCGTCTTGCCCTCCTGCAACAGGCCAAAGCCGATGGCTTGCGTTACGGCGGCATAGAGCAGTCCGATGCCGATGACCCTGGTGGATTCGATGAGCTCCAAACCGTCCTGCGTAGCCATAAAGAGGCTCTGTGTTTGCTTTTCAGAGCCGCGCCCGTCAACGATTAACACGGCCGCCGACTCGAAATTGGAGGAATAGAAAACGTTGTAGGCATGAGCCAGATGATGATTGACGATGTGAATCTTCCGCGGGTCGACCTGGGCCAGCATGGTTTCGGTTTCGCAGGGCCGCCGATACCAGTCGTTGCGCCAGTCGGGGCGGATGATGTAATCCATGACGACCAGGTCAATCTCATTCGTGGAAGCAACGCCTAATTCGTCCATGCAGGCTTTGATGGACAGGTTGGGAAACCTCCGTGAATCCTTTTCGCGGTTAGGCCGCTCTTCGGCCAGGTTGGCGAAGCGCACTCCGTCGCCATCTTCCCTAATCATGGCCGCGCCCGAATTGTGCCAGGGGTCTTTATGTAGTCCTAAAACGATCATCTTGCTTGTAGTGGTACAGTTTGGATTCTTACGAACTCAAGAACAGTCTGGAAGGGGGCAACGCCCCCGCCGTAGCGACAGCGGGGGCGTTGCCCCCTTCCTGACTTGTTCTTGCTGAGTTGCGCTTATTTTCAAGCTGTAACCACCCCCATCTTGGTTGTTAACTACGCAGATTATTATTTATCAGGTATTCGGTTAACTGGTTGTCGGCGATTTCTTCAGAGACTAAGGATAGCCGATGCACGCGCTCGATTCCCGCGAGGGCCGCATGAAACAGTTTGTAATAGGCCGCGACGGCGGGCGGCAAAGTTTGAACCTGCGCCCCTCCCTGCAGGAGTATGAACAGCAGAAACTGGAAGATCTCGATCATTGAGTCGTAGGCGTAGAAACCGTCTCGGATGAATGCGAAGTGCGTATTGTATAACCCAATGGCGATGTTTTTTCTTTCGCGCGGAGTTAAGCTAAGCGCCAACGCGGCTTGAGCGATTTCGTTGAGTGCGGCGACCTCTTCGGCATAAGCCACCGGCGGCTCCTCAATATCCACTTCATCCTCTGGCTGCAAGCTGCATAAAAATTGGTGCGGATAGAAATCCTCAGTCATCTTGCCGTGCAAAAACTGCTGAAAATCTATATCGCGCCGCTTCACGTAGAGGCCGACGCTTTGGAACAGGCTGCGCATATTCGCCGCCGTAGAGAACGTGACCGTCGGAGCGGTTAGATCGTCGCGCGCCCGCATCCGAGCGGGGCGCACAAACAGGAAATTATCCTGGCGAAACTCGCTCTCGCTCTGATAGACGAGAATGCTGCGGCAGGTCTGCACCGTAAATTCACGCAAACTGCGCGCGTTGTACTGGTACACGTAGATTTGCGCCGCAGGGCCCGAGCAGAGTGTCTTCATGCGACGCAGGAAAGTGGTTTGGTCGGCGATGTTCGGCAGGATACCGTACACCCAAACCAAATCGCCGCGCACCGCAAAATCCTGGTCCATGACATTCCCCGATAAAACCTCTATGTTCCGAATATTGTGCTCCGTGCAGTAGCCGCGGAAGCGCGCAACAATATCGGTCGAGGCGTCGATTGCTACGACGCGTTCTGCGCCAGCAGCCAGAAAGGCCAGCGACCAGTTGCCCCGCCCACACGCGTAATCAATGACTGTTCGGCCGCGCAACTCGGCGCCAAATAGAGCCCGGACATACGCAGTGCAGGAATCAATCCAGCGTTCCGACAGATGCTCGTAGCGGAACATTGAGTTCGAGTATTCGTTTAAGCGCTGCTCGTTTGACATCTGAAATTCGTTATATCCGTGTTCGCTATGAACGCTGGCTTAGCTGGTGTTACGCACATAGGAAGAACACGGATGGTTAGCTGGTGTTACGCACATAGGAAGAACGCGGATGGAAAAATTGGACGATCGCGGAAATCACCCGGTCCAGCGTTTCGGTTTGCATCATAGAGTGGAGTGGGAGCGAGAGGACCTCATGACCCACCCGGTCCGTTACGGACAGATCGCCGCGGCGGCAGTTCTTCAACAACGTGAACCAGTGGCCGGGCTGCCAGTGAATCCCGGTATCGATTCCTTGCTCAGCCAGGTAAGCGCGCAGCGGCTCGCGCTGATCCCCAGGCACCCGAATGTAATAAAGAAAAGGCGTGATGTCGTGGAAGTCCGTCTTGGGAACAATCACTTCCGGGACGTCGCTTAGTCTCTCGTTGTAGTAACGGCAAGCGGAATTACGACTTTCGGAAATCGTCTCGATTTTGGCCAGTTGTGCCAGTCCGATGGCGGCATGCAGGTTAGCCATGTGATAGCGAAAACCGACGGTGCGCATGTCGTAAGTCCACGCACGCGCGTTTGTGTACATCACGGTCGCCGGTTGGCTCATTCCGATGAGCCGCATCTCCTGAACGCGCCCCAATTCTTCTTCACTGCGCAATACGAGCGCGCCGCCGTCGATGCACGTGATCGTTTTGACCGGATCGAAACTAAACGTCGTCACGTCCGAGAAGCTGCCGACCATCCGGCCTTTGCTTTTCGAGCCGAATGAGTGTGACGCATCGTGCAGCACACGGAGATTGCGTGCTCGCGCCAGCTCCGCAACCCGATCGTGATCGCAAAGCACACAATCGTAATCCATGACGATCATTGCTTTGGTGCGAGGCGAGATCACTTCCTCTGCTTTCGCGAGATCGATGCACAGCGAATCTTCGTCGATGTCGCAAAAGACGGGCTCGGCGCCCGTCGCGAGGATTGCCTGAAAGTCGGCGGCGTTGTTGAATGAGGGCGTGATAACCTCGTCGCCTGGTCCAACGCCCATCGCCAGCAAGCCGAGATGGATTGCGGCATGTCCTGTGCTCACAGCGGCGACATAGCGATCGTCCGCGCCAAGATATCGCTGGATCTGTTCTTCGAAGTTACCGACGTAACTTCCCATGCCCAACCAGCCCAACTCCAGGGCCTGGCGGCTGGCTTCAAACTCTGCCTCTTCGATGAGCGGCTTAAAAACCGGTATTTTTTCAAGCCCCATTTGCTGTTCCTTTTCCGAGAGGCTTGCGCAATAGATGAACGTCGTGCGCGGTGTGGCTCTGTTCGCTCCCGGGAATGAAATCAACGACTGTGAAGTTCCGCGCGATCTTCTCGTGCACGTAACTTACGGGATGAAACACCGCGCAGAAGTTTGAGCCAGACTGTTGTTGCTCTCTGATCACGAGTTGGCCGCTGCGAAATTGCTTCAATTCGCCGGGCGTCATTGCCGGCAGATAGTTCTCCCCGTGTGTGGTGAACCAAATGTAACCGCCGGGCTTGAGCACACGGGACAGTTCGTTTATCCAGAAAAACTGCAACGGCTCACTCAGGTGCGTAAAGACCGAGAAAGCATAAATGAAATCGAAAGTTTCGGCTTCGTACGGCAGTTCGCCGGAAAGTGCATTGACGCGAAACTCAGAGAACTTCAGATGGCTCTTGCACCAATCGACGAGCACCGGATTGTAATCCGTGCCATGCCATGCCGGACCTTTAGTCGTACGCCAGTGACGCATGATGCGGCCCACGCCACAGCCGAAATCGAGAACGGAGCCAAACTGCTCTACGTTCAGATCGTGCTTCTTCAACAGCCGGCGAATCGCTTCGTTAGTTGAGCGGCCGGTTTCAAGAAACTGCTGCGGGTTGCGATGGCCCGCGACGAGGTAGATCAACTCGGCTGGAGGAATCGCCGGTTCAAGTTGGAGACGGTTCTTCACACGGATGGCGAAGTACTTCGGTAGCAGCTTGTACTCGTGGAAACCGGTCTTCCATTCGAGTGGCACCGCGCGCTTGAGGGTCCGGTACAAACTCATCAGTTATGCCTCGAAGTCCTCATACTCCTCGTCGCGCGGCTTGATCGTGATTCCATCTGTTGCGGGCCACTCGATCCCGAACGCCGGATCGTTCCAGCGCACGCCGCCTTCGCTGTTCGGGGTATAAACCTGCGACATCTGGTAGAACACCTCGCTGTCGTCTTCAAGCGTCTGAAACCCGTGAGCAAAGCCTTCCGGAACGTACAGCATGAGCCGATTTTCTTCCGTCAACGTTTCGCCTATCCACTGTTTGAACGTTGGAGAATCCGGACGCAAATCGATGATTACATCGTAGACGGCGCCTTTCGTACAACGCACCAGCTTGGCCTGCGCGAAAGGCGGATTTTGAAAATGCATGCCGCGAATGGTGTAACGATTTTTGCTGAAGGAGATATTGCATTCGGCCACGTTCGGGTTCAATCCGTGTTCGGCAAACTCCTTGTGCGAAAAGCTGCGCTTGAGGAAACCGCGATCGTCTTTAAATTCTTCCGGCTCGATCACGAAGGCGCCTTTGAGTTTTGTTTCCCTGAAAGTGATGCCCATTTTTTCTACATAACCTTAACGGATGGAATCGGAATGATGAAGCGTCCGCCTCGTCGTCTGTACTCAGCTTGCTGCTCGAGAATCTCGCCGGCGAAGTTCCACGTCAGCAACAACACGTAATCCGGCATGTCGGCCAACAACTTTTCCGGCGGATGAATCTGCAAGTGCGTGCCGGGAGTGTACAGGCCCTGCTTGACGGTGCTGCGATCGACGACGTAGTCGAGCGTCTCATTTCCGATACCGCAGTAATTCAACAGCGTCGAGCCCTTGGCGGACGCGCCATACACCGCGATTCGTTTACCAGCAGCTTTCAGTTTTCGCAACAGCTCGACCAACTCGCGGCGCAGACGCTCAACTTTCTCGCTGAAATCAGTGTAAAAACCCCTGTCGCCCGCCCAACCGGCTTCTTCCTCGAGCAGTTGTAACACCGAATTCTCAGGCTCACGCTGGTATGAAACGTAAATACGCAGCGTGCCTCCGTGAATCGGCAGACGTTCAACGTCGTAGATTTTCAGCGCGTTGCGCTGGAAGAGTTTGTCGAGTGCGGTCAGTGAGAAGTAACTGAGGTGCTCGTGATAGATCGTGTCAAACTCGCAACCGTCGATCATCTCTTTGACATAAGGCACCTCGATTACCCCGACGCCATTAACTTTCAACAAGACGCCAAGACCAAAGACAAAGTCGTCGAGATTGGACACGTGGGCCAGGACGTTGTTGGCATGGACCACGTCGGCGCCGAAGTCTTCTATTCGCAGTTGTCGCGCAAGCTGCTCTGTAAAGAACTCAGGGATCGTAGGGATTCCATGTTTATGTTGGGCGACGTGTGCGATGTTCCTCGCGGGTTCGATTCCTATCACCCGCACGCCCGCGCGTTTGTAGTGCCTTAATAAATACCCATCGTTGCTCGCAACCTCGATAACACGACTCTCCGGACCAAGACCATGCTCGTCGATCATCTTCGTTGCTAGGTCGGCGGCGTGTCGCAGCATCGTATCCGAGAACGACGAGAGGTAGAAGTACTCGCGAAAAAGTTTTTCCGGGGAAACCGTTTCGGTGATCTGGACGAGCGTGCAGGCCGGGCAGAACACAAGTTCGAGCGGGAACGTCTCTTCTGTTTCTTCGAGTTGATCGACACGCAGCAGCGCGTTGGCTAAAGGGGTGCGACCCAGTGAAAGAATGGTTTTAAGATCCGTGTGACCGCACGAGTGGCAGGAATACGGCCCGTTCGCCGTCATGTAGTCTGGGCCTCCAAAAACTCGCGATACCACTCGATCGTCGCGCGCAACCCTTCGTCCAATGTAAAGATTGGACGCCAGCCGAGTACGCCGCGCGCTTTTTCGGCGCTCAAATACTGCTCGCGGATCTCATTGACCGCTTCGTTGAGTATTTCCGGTTCGAGATTCGAATCCATCAACTTCAGAATGCGCTGCACCAGTTCGAGTACCGTTACCTGCGTCTCGTTTGAGAAGTTGAATGCCTGGCCTTTCAGGGACGGATCGTTTGCCAGTCGCTCGGCGAGCGACATGTTCGCGGCGGCGCCGTCTTCCGCGTAAAAGTAGTCGCGGACGAACTTGCCATCGGAACGAATCACCGGGCGTTGACCGCGCAGTATCGAGCGAATCGTTCCTGGGACAATACGGTTCCAATTCAGATCGCCGCCGCCGTACAGATTTCCACAACGAGTAATCGCCACCGGAAGATCGTAGGTCACAGCGTATGCCTGGGCGATCAGATCGGCGCATGACTTGCTGACGTCGTACGGGTGGCGGCCAAGCAGCGGAGCGTCCTCGTTGTACGGGAGTTGTTCGTGGTGTCCGTAGGCCTTGTCAGATGAGGCGACGACGACCTGTTTCACCAATGGACTGCGACGGCATGCTTCGAGAAGTGTCCACGTGCCTGCCACGTTGCTTTCGAATGTCGAGATTGGGTTGCGGTTTGCGATGCCGACAATTGTTTGCGCGGCAAGATGAATGACCGTATCGATCTCATATTCGCCGAGCGCACGTTCTACTGATTCCTGATCGCGCACATCACCGCGCACGACTTTCACCCGGTCGAGCAGTGCGCCGCGCACCAGTTCGCTTTGCGGAACCCAGTCGCGCACCAGGCAGACGACGTCAGCCCCGGACTTCAGCAATCGACGCACAAGCCAACTGCCGAGCAATCCACTCGCGCCGGTAACAAACACCGGACGGTCCCGCCAAAACTGCGACATACCTGAATTCACCAGGGATGGGTCGGACGCTTCAGTTACTCCCATAGAAAAGCGACTGTCATTCGTTAATCCGTGTTCTTACTGTCTGCCTTACATCAGCTAGTGCAGCACTCATAGGAAAGACGGATAACGCAAATTTCAAATTAAGATCCCACTAGAATTTTTTATCCATTGGTCTTTCGCAAGCTGAACTCTCATAGAAAAAGAATTTTTGAAAATTTTCCACCATGAGACTCTCGCAGGGCGGACGGAAAGGTCCTCAGTTAACATCACGGCCATACCTTCCATGGCGGATTGTTGCTGCTCCACAAACTCTGCAACAGCCGCACCTCACGCATCGTGTCCATGCACTGCCAAAACTCTTCATGGCGAAACGCGACAAGCTGCCCTTTCGCCGCGAGCTTCTCGAGCGCGTCTGCTTCGAGACTGCTGTCGTCGCCGGCAAGATAATCAAATACAGCCGGTTCGAACACCATGAATCCGCCGTTGATCCAGCCTTCACCAATCTGCGGCTTCTCAGTAAACTCCGTCACCAGGTCGCCGGAGAATATCAGGCCACCGAAGCGCGCCGGCGGCCGCACGGCAGTAACGGTAGCAATTCGCCCCTGCGCCTTATGAAATTCCAACAAGCGCGACAGGTTGATGTTGCTTACGCCATCGCCATACGTGACCATGAAAGTACCGTCTTTCAGCCATCGCTCGAGACGTTTAACGCGCCCGCCGGTGTTTGTTTGCAGTCCGGTGTCTTTCAGGTGGACCATCCAGTCTTCACATTCGCTGTCCTGGTCTTTGACGGCGCCGTTCGAGAGATCGAGGGTCATGCTTCCACTCAACGCACAGTAGTCGAAAAAGAAGCGCTTCACCATCTCGCCACGATAACCCAACGCGATGAAGAATTCTTTAAAACCATGATGCGCGTAGTGCTTCATGATGTGCCAGAGTATCGGGCGCTCACCGATTTCGACCATGGGCTTGGGCCGCAGATCAGTTTCTTCTGTCAGCCGTGTGCCTTGTCCTCCGGCGAGAATTACCACCTTCATGCTGTTGGTCCTCCCGGCGATGGTGGAGAGTTTGCAGGCGTGAACTGCGAGGTCCAGTTGAGCATTGGCCGCACCATGCCCGGCATTGGCCCAGCGTAATCTCCGCGCGCCGAATCGCCGTCCATGGTATCGATCACCTGGAAGGCAACGATGTCGCGCTCGAAGAAGTGAATCTTCACGGGATCCATCGTGCTAATTGCCGCACCTATAATCAAAGCGCCTTCGGAAAGGAAGTTTCCGGGAATCCAGGCGGTGCTCACGTAACGGCCCACGGGACGCGGACGCCGTTTCCACTCCGAATCGTGCTCCGAGGCGACAAAGACACACACGCCTTCCTGGTTGATGAAGTGATAGTTGGGGACCAGGACATGGCCCGGTTCCAACACTTCGAACTCCATCTCGACTCCTACGGGCGAGCGAATATCAATGCTCTCGCAGATCTGCCCGTCTTCGGAGCGAACGTGAATCGAGCACAAGCGAACGATGTTGTTACCAGGCGCGGTCGAAAGATCTTTCCACTGGCGCGACGCATTTGTTCTCGTGCCCGAGCCGAGGTACAGCCCGACGGCCTCATGCGATGGCCCATCGAACGAAACCTTGCCGTCTTCGAGCAAAATCGTCCGCGGGCACAAACGCGTCACGGCAGGCATGTTGTGCGAAACAAAGATGACTGTGCGTCCGGCCTGTCGTACGTCTTCCATTTTGTCGAGACACTTGCGTTGAAAGCGCGCGTCGCCGACAGCAAGCACTTCGTCGACGAGCAGGATCTCCGGATCCAGGTGCGCCGCGACTGCAAACGCAAGGCGCAGGTACATGCCGCTCGAAAAGTGCTTCACCGGCGTGTCGATAAAATTCTCGACTTCGGAGAAAGCCACGATCTCGTCGAACTTCCTGCGAATCTCGGCGCGCGCCATGCCCATGATCGCACCGTTCAGGTAAATGTTTTCTCGTCCCGTCAGTTCCGGATGAAAACCGGTGCCGACCTCCAGCAGACTCGCGACGCGCCCGTACATCTCGATCCGGCCCGCAGACGGTTGCGTGATACGCGCCAGCACTTTCAACAGAGTCGACTTGCCCGCGCCGTTGCGTCCGATGATTCCCATCACTTCACCAGCGGCGATCTCGAACGTGACGTCCTGCAACGCTTTCACGGCGCCGTTTGCCTGGTTTGATTTGAAGCGCTTCAGTGGGGTCTTAACCGCCTCCGCTATAGTGTCGCGAAGAGTCGTATACCGATTATATCGGGCGCCGAGTTGATACTGCTTGGAGACGCTGGTGGCACGGATGATCGGCTTCATTCGGGTAACACAGATTACACAGATCGGCGAAAAAGAGAAATTCCCCGCAGGCTCCGGGGAAGAGCGTGCGGGGAATAATCCAGGCTAAGTGGAACAGGCGTTAATGGGTAGTGACAGTTCCGCCACCCGGTGCTCCAGGAGTAGTGTTGGCGATGTTCTTGTTCTGACCATCAGTTTGGATCACAGCCGTGGTGCCGCCGAATCCGGTGGAGTTGTTGTTGAGAATGTTGCTGAGGGACCTGAGGGTCGAGCCTGCGGCTGCGCTGATGGCGGTGCCATTGTTCGAGAGAACGCTCTCACGGATCGTGATCGTCCCGGAGGCAGCGGTGGTGGCGACGCCGTTAGTTGAGTTTGATGCAAAGCGGCAATTCTGGACCGTGGCAAAGCCGTTGGTGTTGACGTCGAGACCGTTCGTGTTGCCTTCGATGTTGGAGTCGCGGATGTTCAGGACCGCGAAACCGGTGGTCGCCGCAACTCTGATGCCCGTGATGTTCTTGTGAATCATCGTGTCGGACACGTAGACATTGGTGGTGACGGCGGCGGTGGTGGCGATTCTGATACCCATACCGGTGGTGCTCCCGTTTCCGGTGTTGCCGTCGATCACGGAGTCTTCAATCCAGACGTTGTTGGCCGCCAGGATGCTGACGCCGTTGATGCCCTGCGAGGCGCCGTTGATGTCGAGGCCACGGAGCCGCACAGCCTTTCGCACGTCGGCCGCGTCGGTGATGTTGATGTTGACGCCGTTTACCAGGACGTTGAGGATCGAACCATATCCGGCGCCGTGAGTGCCGTTGATGTAGATCGACTTGGTGATCGTAACGGCGCCGTAGCCTCCGGGATCGAGCACGCTGATTTCACCGTCCTTAGCAGTCTTGTTGATCGCGCCCGCGAAGGTTTTGCAAGGCGCAGTGCGGCTACAGGGGTTCAGGTCGTCGCCGACGCCGGATACCCATGTCCGCGTTTGGGCCTGAGCGGCTGACGCGACAACTAACATGAAAACGACAACGAACAACGCCTTGATTGTGGGGTAAAAATTAGTCATTTCGACGCTCCTTTAGTGTTGTTGGGTCTTTTGGGCCAGTCGGGGGGACACAAGATTACACGGATTGAAGGGAAAGTTACATGTTTTTAGGGAAAGAAAATCCCCGCACGCTCAGTGGGAAAGCGCGCGGGGAATTGTGGTCCAGGCTCAAATGAACCTATGTGGTCTGTTGGGCCGGGCGTTTACTGGATGGTGACAAGGCCGCCACCCGGTCCACCGCCACCGTTGGCAATGCTCCTGTTCTGGCCATCGGTTTGGATTACAGCCGTGGTGCCGCCAAATCCGGTGGTGTTGTTGTTGAGGATGTTGCTCACTGCGCGGACGGTCGAGCCTGCTGCTGCGTTAATCGCGGTGCCGTTGTTCGACAGAATGCTGTCTCGGATCGTGATGGTGCCGGTAGCAGCGATGGTGGCAACGCCGTTGGTCGTGTTCGCCGCGACACGGGAACTCTCGATCGTGGCAAAACCGTTCGTGTTGACGGTCACGCCGTTCGTATTACCTTCAATGTTTGAGTTGCGGAGATTTAGGACGGCGAAACCGGCCGTGGCCGAAACTCTGACGCCGGTGTGCGTCTTGTGGATCATCGTATCCGACACGTAGACATTAGTGGTGACCGCGGCGGTGGTGGCGATTCTGATGCCCATGCCGGAGTTGGTGCCGTCACCGGTGAAACCGTCGATCACGGAATCTTCAACCCAAACATTGTTCGCTGCCAGGATGCTGATGCCATTGATGCCGGTTGACGCGCCGTTGATATCGAGCGCCCGAAGACGAACTGCCTTCCGAACGTCGGCAGGGTCAGTGATGTTGATGATGACGCCGTTTACCAGCGAAGCGATGATCGAGCCATATCCGGCGCCGTGCGTGCCGTTGATATAGATCGACTTCGTGATGGTGACCGCGCCGTACCCGCCTGGATCCAAAACGCTGATTTCACCGTCTTTAGCGGTCTTCGAGATTGCGCCCGCGAATGTTTTGCAGGGAGCAGTGCGGGAGCAAGGATTCACATCGTCGCCGACACCTGACACCCAGGTGCGGGTCGCCTGGGCTTGAGCGGCCGAGGCCAAAGCTAAAATAAAAGTGACAACAAACAACGCCTTGACGGTGGGGTAAAACTTAATCATTTCTAATCTCTCCTTCTAATTGTGTAGGGGTCTGGGGGGTATCCAGTACCTGTAAATCCGGCGACTCGCGCGCCGGTGTTGGTCCCATGGTGGATGAGATATTGGTTCATTCCCATAAGCAATGACTGATTGACCCTGGTTCGTTAGGCGGAACGAGCGACGTTCTCGAAAGTCGGGAGGCGTCGCTCGTTCCGGTTCTTGACACTACCTGAACTTGAAGTTCGCGGTATGGACGCTGCCGTCGTTCAGCGTGATTATGAGTTGACGGCATGTTCCAGCCCACGAGCTCTCAGTCTTCCAGATGTAGCTGTACTGACCGCCGCTGAAGGTAAGACTGCTGCCACCAGCGGTAAGCGTTTCAGCGACGTCCACGCCTGGATCGTTCGTGTCGCAATTGAGTGAAACGGTGTACGGGTTATTCGGGGCAAAGATATTCAAGCCCTTGTCCCCGCTAAGGCTGAACTTCACCGGGATCGCGCGGCCCGCGTTGACGGCGTTGAGCGTCGGCGGGTTGTTAACCGGCGAGAAGAAACCAGTGAAGAGATAGCGCACCGTTATCGTAAACGTGCATTCGGAGTGATTGCCCGCGGCATCGGTTGCCGTAGCCGTCACAGTAGTTGTGCCGACCGGGAAGACCGATCCCGAAGCATGACTGTAAGTGACTGTCGGCGACGCGGAACAGTTGTCCGTGGCGGTCGCGGCTGGATAAGTAACAGCCATCGACGTGTCGGGACTGTTCGCCGGCAGGAAGACCTCGATGTTCGACGGACAACTGATCACAGGCGCCGTGACGTCGTTCACCGTGAACACTACCTGATCGCTGCTTTGATTACCGGCTGCATCGGTAGCGGTTACGGTGACAGTGTGCGGTCCCAGTCCGACGAGAGTTCCAGCCGCCGGACTTTGGGTGACAGTTGGATTGGTATCGCAACTGTCAGACACAGTCGAGCCTGAGACGAAGTCAGGAATTGCTACCTGACAGTTTGCATCTGCCGAAGCCGAGCTATCAGCCGGTGCAGTAACCACGGGCGCCGTTTGATCGGCGACCGTCAGTGTCGTCGTGACCGTGGTCGTGTTACCGGCGCCTCCGTTGTTGCTGGAGCCGTCGTTTGCCGACAGTGTGATCGTGTGCGTGCCGAGCCCGACCGGAGTACCCGGCGCGGGGCTTTGCGTCACAGCGATCGGTTGCGCATCCGCACAGGCTTCGCTTTCGTCAGATCCGGCGCAGGCACAGTTGTCAGATACGGTCGCGGACGTAGTGAAGTCCGGCACTACAGCCTGACAACTTGCGTCGGCCGCGATCGTTTGCGGCGAAGCCGAGATCGTTGGCGCAGTCACGTCGTTAACCGTAATGATCTGAGTACACGACGCGCTGCCGGTGCGAGCTGTTTCTTCATCTTCCGGAGTCGCAAACGGCCCCGGTGAGCTGTGCGAAAAAGCGGTCCAGGTAATCGTGGTGATACCTGCTGAGAACGGATCGTCGGTGGTCTTGCGCGTGCAGACTCCGTTTGTGTCGCAGTCGTACAACGACTTGCCATCGCTGCGCACGCCGGTGACCGTGACGTTGTCGCCACCAGTCGTTGGGTTACCGACTGATATTGAAGCTTCGCAACTCGCATTGGCGTTGGCTTCAACACTGGCTGGACAACTGATGGTCGCCGGATTCGTTCCCGTATCCGTGACAGTGACGGTGAAGCTACAGGTTCCGCCGCCGCTTGCCGAATTCACGCTAACGGTGGTCGTACCGACCGGGAAGAACGAGCCTGACGCTGGAGTCGCCGTCACGGCGCCGCAATCGCCGTTAGGTTCGGCGGCGTCGAACGAGACCATCGCGCCACGCTCTCCGTTGACCGTGGTGTTGGCGGTTGCGTTGACGTTGTCCGGGCAAACGAGCGTGCAGGCCACAGGCGCGCCGACGGTGATGATGCTCAGTTCACCGGAGGCCGAGTTGTCTGCTCCTCTCAGCTCGTTCGTGTCGCTGGTGACGCTTGCCGAATATGTGGTCAGAGTTTCTGCTGCAACGCCGTTCGTGTGATAGACGGCGGTGAAGTTTGCTCTGGCCCCGCGCGCCAAACTCGCGATCGTACACGTCGAATCAGTGCACGAGAACGCTGGACCAGAAACCTGAGTCAACGACACAAAGGTCGCCGCGTCAGGAGTAAGGTCCGCCAGTTCGACGCCGGTTGCTGTATCAGGACCAAGGTTGGAGACACTGATCGTAAAGCTCACGTCAGTGTTTTCGTTGACCTTGCTCTCGCCCGTTTCCGGAAACTTGTAGACGGAAAGATCTGCCGTCAGTACTTCCGGATCGTGAATCGTGAACTTGGTGGTTGCGACCGGAGCGCCGTCGACATCGATACTCGAGATTACCCACGTACCGCTGTTATTGACGGTAAGGCTGCCGATAATCGAAGTTGGCGTCAGCAGCAGTTGGTCGCTTTGGGTGGCGCTCGTGAGCATAGTTTCACGCGCCAAAAAGCCATCGGTGTGGCCCCAAACGAGTCGTTCGTTGGCGCCCAGGGGCGCGTTAGAAACTACCGCGCAGACAGTCTCACCGAAGTTAAAGTCGGTTTTTGGGGTCGTGCAATCTTCCGCAAAAGTGGCAATGGTTTCGCCAGCAGGTGGTCCCTGGGGAAGAAGCAGGTTCAGGAAACGGCCACCCGGCATACCGACCGGTCCGGTCAGTTTTTTGAGGAGGGAATTGTTCCTGGCTGATGTTTCGTTGGACCTGTTTTGTGCAGCGGGAGACGAGCGCATCACCTGTAACGCGGAATCCGGCTGCGTATTGGACCAGCTTTTCGGGGAAAAGTTGGCCGTGGTTGTGTTTAAGAGCGAAGTGAGGATTGCCAAGCCGAGGGCGAGAACCGCCGATAAGAAGCTGAGCCGCCGTATGCGAACCATCCGGCGATTCTGCTTGCCACCCGGCTTTATCAACATCGTCGATAAATTTGGGGTCATAATTTGTCCTTCTTCACCTGAACTTTTGGTGAATCCGCAAGCACATAAATACTTCGCCAGAAGCTCGCTACTTCTGCAGAATGACGGTCATCGTTGCGCCATCGCTGGTGTTCCCGAGCAATCTATTGTTGCCGGACGAACGGAGGTTGGCCTGCGGCGCCGCGCTCACGACGGCGGTGCTGTTGCTCTCGAGCGTGCAGCTCGACAGGTTCATCAAGGCAGTCGCGCCAACGTTGATGGCGGTGGGATTGTTGTTAATCATGACGTTGTCGAAACTTCCGGTCGGCGTGCCACTGCCGGTGATACTGACGCCGATCGAGGTGCTGAGATTGATCATCGAATCGCGCACGCTGACGAACGCGTTGTTGCCGATGAGCAAACCAGTCGGTAGTCCTTCGAGACGGACGCGATCGAGAAATCCGGCGACGAAACCGGTGGACGTTTGCACAGCGACGCCGTCGACTGCGCACGTCTTGATGTTTGTGTCTTTGACAAACAGGTTGCCGGCGGTGGCGGTCAGGTTAACAAAAATGCCGTGGCCGTTTCCGGCCGTGTTGTTGCCCTGGCCGTAGATGTTGCAGTTCTCGACGTGGAGTGCTTTACCGGCGAGCCAGCGAATGCCGTTTAGGCCCGTGCCGGCGCCATTGATGGAAATGTTTCGAATATAGACCACGTCATTAGCGCCGGCGTTAACGATGATGCCGGTTGTTCCCGCGTTCAGAATACCCGCGAGCGTTCCGTCGCCGTTGATGGTGATGGCTTTGGTAATGGTCACAACGCCAAAACCGCCGGGGTCGAGAACTGAAATCTCACCCTGGGCGGCTGTCTTCGAGATTGCGCCCGCGAAAGTCTTGCAGGGGGCGGTACGGCTACAGGGGTTTGCGTCATCGCCTACACCCGAAACCCAGGTGCGTGTTGCCTGTGCGTTTGCAATTGAACTTATAGCCAGAGTCAGCACAAAAAGCGCTAAGCAGTTAGCGAAAAGGCGGGCCTTACTCATTTTTAGAATCTCCTTAAGGGGTTAAAAGGATCTACACAGATGGAAGCATTTACACAGTGGAGCAGTGGAAGCGAGGGTTAGATTACGTAACGTGCAGGTCAATGAAAGCGCGACGTGCAGTCGGGAAATTTTCGGTGCAAAGAACCTCTCCTCTCGTTGGAAGGCGCAGACTTTTACTACAAGTCATGGGCTAAGTCAACAAAATCTTGCGTACTTTTGCCGCAAAATCCTTTCGCTTAGTTTGGTGCTGAATTTCAACGTGCACGAGTCATCGTAATGGTCTATTTTTGTTCGTGATTATTCAATTTCGCTTTTGTAGGGGTACATGCGAAAAGTTTTTGTCACCGGCGGCGCCGGTTTTATCGGATCAGCTTTCGTGAGGTTGGTCCTCGACGAAACCGAAGATTACGCCGTTACTAATTTCGACGCGTTGACCTACGCGGGCAATCTCGACAACGTACAGGGACTCGACGAAAACCGTCATCGTTTCATTCGCGGCGACATCGCGGACCGCGACGCAGTTGCGGATGCACTCGAGAACGGCACGGAAGCGATCATTAACTTCGCGGCCGAGTCGCACGTGGACCGCAGCATCGCATCCGCCGACGATTTTCTCCGCACGAACGTCGCCGGCACACAGGTGCTTCTCGACGCTGCGCGCGCGAAAGGCGTGAAACGTTTCGTTCAGATATCGACTGACGAAGTGATGGGAAGTCTTCCGGAAGACGACGGCAGTTTCTTCACCGAAGAGTCGCCTTTCGCTCCCAACAGTCCATACGCGGCTTCGAAAGCAGCCGCCGAACATCTCGTGCGCGCGGCCCATCACACGTTTGGTCTTGACGCTGTCATCACTCGTTGCGGCAACAACTATGGACCGCGCCAGTTCCCCGAAAAATTTCTGCCGCTGGCACTCGCCAACGCGCTCAACGACGAACCGATTCCCGTCTATGGCGACGGCATGAACGTCCGCGACTGGATCTTCGTCGAAGATCATTGCCGCGCGATTCTCGCCGTGCTTGAAAGAGGCAAGCCCGGTCAGGTCTACAACATCGGCGCGCGTAATCCGCGACGCAATCTTGAGGTCGTTCAGTCGCTGCTCGACGCGCTTGGCAAGCCACGCAGCTTGATCCGGTTCGTCACGGATCGTCCCGGACACGATCGACGTTACGCGATCGATTCGTCGCGTATCGAGTCGGAGCTCGAATGGAAGCCTCGTGAGACGTGGGCTACTGGTTTGACGAAAACTATCGACTGGTATCGCGAGAACACGCTCTGGTTGGAGAACACCAGGAGCGGCGCGTATCGCGACTACTACCGGCTCCAGTACGGAACCGAGGTTAGCGCGCCGTGAGAGTTTTAATCACTGGAGCCGGCGGGTTGGTCGGCCGCGCCCTTGTCGAACATTGCCGCGCGAATGGCGACGAGGTTTTCGAGTACGATCACCAGTCTCTCGACATTGCCGATTCCGGCGGAGTTGACAGAGTCATCGCCGAACGCCGTCCGGAGGCCGTGATCAATTGCGCGGCGTGGACCAACGTCGACGGGTGTGAAGGTGATCCCGAGAGAACGGAGTTGGTGAATGCTTTCGGCCCGGAGAACCTGGCCCGTGCGAGCCGCGAAACGGACGCAGTCTTCGTCACGATTTCGACAGACTACGTCTTCGACGGATCCAAAGAAGGCTTCTACACCCAGCGCGACAATCCGAGTCCGATTAATGTGTATGGACGGTTCAAGCTCGAGGGCGAACGACGCTCGCAGGCAGCGCATGCGCGAACGATCGTCGTCCGCGCCGGGTATATTTTTGGCCTCGGCGGGAAGAACTTTCTGAGCACGCTCGTTACGCGCGCTCGAAACGGCGAGAAACTGACGGCGATTCACGACTGTTACGGGACGCCGACCTACGGCCGAGATCTGGCCGCGCGACTCCGCGAGCTGGCTTTGAAAGACTTGCCGGGCGTGTATCACGTGGTCAATTCAGGAGAAGGCGCGAGTTTTGAGACGTTTGCGCGCGAGGCGCTCACGGTCGCCAATTGCCCGACCGACACAATTCGGACGGTAAGCATGGATGCGCTGGACCGGCCGGCCCCTCGTCCGCGAAACACGAGGCTGCGTTGCGTGCTGTCGCCCGCCATTGGTTTGCAGCCTCTGCGGCCCTGGCAGGAAGCCGTCGTCGACTTCGTTTCGGAGCTCTAATCCGTGTTCCCAGAAAAGCCCGGGTTTCTGATATTATTCCCCCTCTCGATACCGCCCCCGGTTTCTTGACTTTGACTTTAACCGATTTGACTGCCGGAAAATATAATGTCCCAAGATAACCGCTTAATGCCGATGCCTGCCGTTGAGCGCACCCTCGATCGACCGCTCAGCGATCTTGGACAGGTCAGGTCGTATGGCCCAGCCGCAAGCGAGCCCAGCCAGATTCGCGACTACTTGTTCGTTGTACTGAAACGGAAGTGGCTAATTCTGAGCCTCTGCCTGGTCGTCACTTCTCTAGTGGCGATTCAGATGTTTCGCCAGCCGTCGATTTACGAGGCGGTGACTACGATCAAGATCGAGCAACGAGCCAAGAACGTCCTCCAGACCAAAGACTTCGTTCTCAACGCGCAGCCCGACGCGAACTTCTGGGGAACCCAGATCAAGTTGCTCGAGAGCCCAACGTTGGCGCGGCAAGTCGCACTCACGCTCGATCTGCCGAACAATCCGGAGTTCTTCGGCAGCCAGGCGCAGGGAGGCATCTTCGCCGCCCTGAAGAGAATGGTGGCGGGTGATCCTAAGAAACCAACGAAGCGTTCGCCTGCGGAGGCGCCCAAAGGATTGAGCGTCGTCGGCGAAAGCCAGATAAGAGACGAACCTTTGACGCCGGAAGAGCTCGCGGCACTCGAACCGTACGAAGACGCGATCATCGCGGGCGAGAGTATCGACGGCATCGTCGGCACCAATCTGTTCAAGATCAAGTATCAGCACACCGATCCCGAGATGGCCCAGAAAGTGGCCAACACGATTGCTGAAGTGTTTCGTTCGAACAACGTCGAACGCGTGACCTCAACTTCCTCCAAGGCCGAAGACATTCTGCTCCACGAGATCTCGGAATTGCAGGGCAAGATTCACGGCGACACGGAAGCGTTGTTGCAATTCGCACGTGACAAAGGTTTGCCGCCAACGCAAGACCAGGTCCTCGACACGGAAGGGCAGCGCCTTCAGGCCCTCAGCAACCAGGCACTCGACGCAGAAAACAAGCGCAAGGCCGCGCAGGCGGTCTATTTGAGCGCGAAGGCAAACTCCGACGTGATGAGTGTTCCCGAAGTCCGGAGGTCGGAACGGATCACAGCGCTCCAGGAACGGCTATCGAACATTCGCGAAAGGAAGGCCGCGCTCGAAGTCACGTACACGAAGGAGTGGCCGGAAGTTAAAAAACTCCAGGTGTCGATCGACCGGCTCGAACAGGAAATCCAGGCGGCCGCCAATGAAACGATCACCAGCTTGAAGGCCGATTACGAAGCCGCCGCGG
>DASRIM010000394.1:0-9567 GCA_035649995.1 Pyrinomonadaceae bacterium
GCCCTTCAATCGGCAGCCCATTCTTGACGAGCGCTTGAAGTCCACCCGCGCCCATTACGCATGGCAAAGTCCAACCCGGAAACGGCAGGAAACGTTCACGCGCGCCGGTGGCAAGTATCACACTCTGAAACGCCAACTCACGTACGTCGCGAGGCGTTTCCGCCAACAGCTTTCCCGGCCCGGACTGCGCGAACACGCGTGCGCCGGCAATCAGTTGAATATCGACGCTGCGAATGCGTTCAAACCAAACGCGCGCTTCAGGCGATCGGGGCTTCGTCTTCTCGCCGCGCCAGATCTGCCCGCCGGCGTCGGGATTGTCGTCTACGACCGTGACGCGCCGGCCTTCGCGTGCGGCGCGAAATGCTGCGGCCAGTCCCGCCGGGCCTGCGCCGACTACAGCCACGTCGCACTCGTAGCGCACTCTATCCATCGGTGTGCACGTCCATGCCGTCTCGGCAGATCGTCTGACAACTGCGGCAGTGTGCTTCGCCGTCGATCGTCACACGACACTCGAAACAGATCCCCATGCCACACAGCGGACCACGCGGCTCGCCCGTCGCCGAACGGCGAAACGACGTTGCGCCCGTTTTCAAAATCGCCGCCGACACCATGCTTCCGGCCGGCATCTCGACCGCAACTCCATTCACAAGCAGACGCACGGTTTCAGGCGTTTGATTAGGCATTTGATCAAACATGGGCCAACTCCCGCGTGACGCGCGCCGGCAGGTACGGCGCCACCGGAATAACAGACGCGCGATTCACGATCTGATCGACCAGGAGTTTCGCGGTCGCCAGCGACGTCGTGATGCCTAGACCTTCGTGACCCGTCGCCAAATAAAGCCGTGGATGTTCGACGTCCGGGCCGATCAACGGCAGCTTGTCAGGCGTCCCGGCGCGAAAGCCCGTCCACGCACGCAGCGACGACAACTTCCCCAAACCGGGCAGATATTCAATGGCCCGCGCCAGCATCCGCGTCAGGATCGAATTATCGACCGTCGCATCGTCAACGTCATACTGTCGCGACGAACCAATCAACAACTGTCCCGTCTTGCGTGGTTGAATGTTGAAAGCAACGGAATCAGCCGTAACTGAATGCGCGCTTTTCAGATAACCAAGCTCGACGAGTTGATGCCGCAAAAACCGCGGATACCGATCCGTGATCAAAAGATGGCCCTTGCGTTTCTTTACCGGCAATCCCGCTGTCAAGTTCGGCGACCAACTGCCGGCGGCGTTCACGATCGCGCCTGCTGAGATAGTCGATCCGCTGCGCAGTCGAACACCGTCCGGCGTGATCTCTGTTACTGCATCGATGAAAACTCTACCGCCTTTCGCCATCGCACGATCGACGAAGTACTGCGCGGCACACGGCGGATAGATCACGCTGTCGCCAGGCACGCGCAAACCGCCGATCAACCCGTCGCGCAGGTTCGGCTCCGCATCACGAAGCGACTGCGCATCCAAAACTTCAACCGGCACGCCACGCTCGGAATAAAACTTCTGCTTGCGCTCGACCTCGAGCATCTCCTCGTCGTCGGCCGCGACCCAGATCGTCCCGCACGCGTCATGCTCGACTTCGCGCGGTAACTGCTCTCCGATCTCGTCCCACAAGAGCTGCGAATAGCGAGTCAAGGCAAACTGCGCTTCCGAGTCGTCCATCACCGTGAGATGGCCCATCCCGGCCGCCGTCGCGCCGCCGCCGATCATTTTGGCTTCGACGATCGCGACGCTCAGTCCGGCGTTCGCGCACTCCGCCGCGCACGCGGCGCCGACAATGCCGCCGCCGATAATCACTACGTCGTAAACAGGCGAAGTCATCCGCGAATGCCCATGCAGAATGGGTCGCGCACATCCAGAATCAGCTCCGCTTCCGCGGTGATGAAGGCGGAACCTTTGATGTGCGGATGGATTGCGTTGTCGATTATGGAAACACTTCCTTCAAAGACGCTGCCGACGATACTCTCCTGCCGCCACAGTTGTCCCTCCGCCAGCTTTCCATCCGCGAAGAGACACGCCAGCTTGGCGCTCGTGCCCGTCCCACACGGCGAACGGTCGTAAGCCTTACCCGGACACAGCACAAAGTTCTTGCTGTCGATTCCCTTGATTTCCGAAGGCCCGAAGAGTTCGACGTGATCGATCTCGTGTCCGTCCGCGCCCGTGATTCCTTCGCGCGCGAGCGACTCGCGAACCTGCCACGTGAAATCCGTCAACGCTTCGAGATTGTCGAGTGACAGATCGAACTGGTGATTTTTAACGAGAAAGAACCAGTTGCCGCCCCATGCGACGTCGCCCGTGACCGGTCCGAAACCGGGAACGTTCACGGTGACGTCCGCGGCCATGCGATAACTCGGCACGTTCGCGATTTCCACCGCGCCGTCGTCGTCGAGCCGCGCCGTGACGACGCCCACCGGCGTCTCGATGCGATGCGTACCTGGGCCGATCCGGTTCAGATACGCGAGGGTCGCGACGAGGCCGATCGTCCCGTGCCCGCACATTCCCAGGTAGGCCACGTTGTTGAAAAAGATCACGCCCGTCGCGCACGACTCATCGACCGGCGAACACAGCAAAGCGCCGACGATCGCGTCGGATCCACGCGGCTCGTTCACCACCGCAGACCGAAAATCGTCATGCTCGCTGCGGAAACGCTCGAGCCGTATCGCCAGCGTATCGTCGCCCAGGTCGGGCCCACCGCTGATGATCACACGGGTCGGCTCACCTCCGGTGTGCGAGTCGATGACTTTTACGCGTCTTGTATCGGAAAACACGGGTATCGCGGATTGTATATCGTATTGCCACAACACGAAAACACGGATATAACTGGCTTCTTATGCGACCCCTAGCCCTCCTCCTCCTCTGCCTGCTGTGCGGCGGCTTAGGCATCTCCGCGAACGCGCAGACGGCTCGGTTACAAGCACGCGAAGCCGAGTGGAAAAACTACCAGTTGCCGCAAACGAACTTTGCTCGCCACGTGGCCGCAAACAACAAGCTCATCTTCCGCGTGCCGGCAGATTGGAAACAGGACGACCCGGCGGTGCTCACATTCGCCGGACCACATTCATCATGGATCAGAGTGCTCGTGCAAGACGTCCCCGACGGTTACCCCTTACCGGATTTTTTCGGCGCCATTTTGCAGGCCGTCAGAAGCACGCCGGGCGCGGCCGAAAGCACGCTCACGCGCCGCACTCACTTCCAGGATCTCGAAGCTCGCGAACTATTCATCGAGTCGCCTGATGCAGCGGGCGAGATGACGCGCAGCACGTCGTGGGTCACGATAGTTGGTCCACTCGCGGTTACTTTTAACATTTACCTTCCTGCTGCTCAGGCCGCGGCCCTCGAGCCGTTCTTCAAGGCGACGGTGCAGTCAGTCGTTTTCGTCGCCCGCGATGGTGAAAAATTCGAAGCGTTGCGCGCCAGTGCCGTCAAGACGGAGGCGGTCGCGCCGATTCACGAAGTTGAAACCATCGTCTCGAGTCTCAACGAACTAAACCCGGATCGCGAATCGGCGATCAGCCGTTTGACGGCGCTGTTCTCGTCTTCGCCCGACGCGGTCCTGGATCTGTTGATCGACCGCAGAGCGACGGTGCGATCGGCGGCCGTCGAAGCACTCGTCCGCAGCAAGAACGCTCCGCTGAAGCCATTCCTCTGGCATGTCGTCCAGGATCCGGATCCGCTGATCGCCGAACCCGCGGCGCGCAGCATCGCTCAGGATCCGGACGTTGTCGCGAAAATTCTGTCGCGAGCGACTCCCAAAGACACGATCGAAGTGGCTGCGCGTCTGTGGCCGTTTCTCAACACTGACAATCGGGCAAAGATAGTGCAAACGATTTTCAGCCCGACAGCACGCGCGCAGGATCCGCAACTGACACTCGGCGCGTTGACGCTGCTCAACATGACGCCGTGGGCCGACGTGAAACTTCCGTTCGCCCGTGTGCTCGCGTTGAACTCCGACCCGCTCACGATCGTCGCACTGGAAACCGCGAAGTATCGCGGCGAGTCACTGCCCGTCGCTTCACTGTTGAGCCTCGCCTCCTCGCGCAACGAGAGAATCAAACAACTCGCGATCGAGAACCTCGCGATGTCGGCCACCCTAATCGACATTCCGCAAATCGAGTCGCTCAAAGGACTCGACGAACAACGCAAACTTGCCGTCAAAAAGATCCGCTTTCGGAACGAGCTCAGTCTTTCGAAGACGCAGGAACAATCGCGAGAGATCATCGACAAGGCTGCGTCCGACCCATCGCTTGCCGACTTCGCCTGGTGGTTCCATTGCGAACTAACGGATTCCGGCTGCTCGTCGACCAGTCCCAAACGCCTGCCGCCGGAGTTCAAGGTAGACCGCTTCGCCGAGAACCTGCTGCCGAAGAGAGTCCGGCATTACACGGCCGTTCCGAATCCGGGCCAAACCGCCCAGAGGTTCTATCAAACACTCCACGGTCTTCAGTTGGATTCGCCGCGAGCGCAGTCGAACCTGATTCTGGTGATGGGAACTTTTCGCGAGCGGCTCGGCCGCGAGTTAGGCGCTCCCGCGGACGCGCCCGCGTTGATCGACTACAGCGGGATCCAACCCGATGCGCCGATCGTGACGGCAAGTTGGACCGCCGCCGGCGCGCGCGACAGCGTTTCTCTCGCACGACGTCGCGCGCTGATCTTGACCGTCAAAGATCGCGCGAGATTCGAGCGCGTCGTGCAGAGTCTTCAGGAGAGTAACGACAGCAGCATCCTGCCGATGACCGACTACGCCGCGGTAGTCGTTCGAGCAGCCGCCGCTTTGCCCGCGATACTTCCATTCAGCGCGAAAGAGATGCTCGCCGGCAAGGTCAGAAAACCAAAGCCGGCTCCCGCGCTGAAGTACTCGTTCATCGGACACACGGAATGGAACGGCATCCCGATCAAGACCTTCGAATACCGTACCGCCGATCCCGACTGGAACCTTTACGCCGCGTACACTTGTCTCGCGTACATCGGCGATACGGCGATTTTGACCGCTGACGTCGCGACGATTCGCGATCTGCTCACCAATGCAAGCAGCGGCGGAGAACAACTGCTCGCCGCAAACGAAGAGTTTCGCCGGACGGCAGCAAGCGACGGCGACATTGTTTACTTCAGCGATCTGAATTCCATCTTCCCCGATGACGACAAAAAACAGGCTCACAAAGCCAATGAGAGCGGAGCGCTGAAGTTTTCCAACTCGAGCTGGGAAAACTCGCATCGTCTGGCATTCAACGAAAGCGACTGGTCCAAACCTCTGGTTCCTTTTCATCCGAAAGACCTGACAGCGCCGAGTGAACTGTTGCCCGCCTCGACGCTCGCTTACTACTTGATGAAACTCGACGTCTCCGCCGCGTTTGAGATGTGGCTCAAAGCCATAAACTTTGCGGATGAGCTCAAGATTGCGCCCGATATCTGGGCTGTGGATTTCACACGCGAAGTTTTGCCGGAGCTGGGACCTGAATGTGGCGCCGCGCTGCTCGAGATGCCTGAATTCAGTCTCTCGGCTAGCGGAGGAACGTGGGCCATCTTCTGCAAACTCAAAACAGGCAAACTGGCTGAGGCGCTAACCAACGGCAAGCTCTTTCGCGGTGTTGGCCCAACCTCCGACGTTGCCGAGGTCAAGGCCGGCACGAACACCTTTTTCGTTACAAGCAAACGCGGGTTCCTCGTCGTCTCGAACCAGCGCAAGGGCCTAACGTCGCTGGCGGACAAGACCAATCTCGCGTCGACGCGTGACTACTCGCGCGCCGCCGAGCGAGCGCCTTCGGGAATCGTCGCGTTCGGTGGATACAACCTTGAAGCCGCCATTGCCGGCGCCGGCGCCGCGATGGGCGACGGGTTCCAGGCCCAGCAGGCGGCGATGGTGTTTTCAATAGCCAGCGCTTTCCATAGTCAAAGCTTTTACGCCACTGCAACTCCCGGCGGCATCGAAGGACGTTCCTCGGTGGCGATGGACCGCGAGGGCCGTTACGCCGTCGCGGATTTTTCCTACCTGCCTCGCGGCGCGAACATCACGCTCGCGTCCGTTGAAGCTCGCGGTACAGCGATCGCCGATCAGAAACGTCTCAGCAGCCTCGTCCTCAAGATTAGCGCCAAAGCTGCCGGACCGATCGACAGCATTCGCGACGACATCAAGACCGCGCATCAGACCGTCGAACAGAAATCGCCGAACGAGTTGCTCGTGACGATCGCGGCGCGCCGCGGTGCTCCTGACAAGAAGGTCCAATTGCCGGTGACCGATCCGGATCTCGCGCAGTTTCTGAAGGCGTCTGGCGACATCGCCGCTGACGACCAGCAGGTTATCGCTCGCGCGAAAGAGATCGCCGGCGATGATCGCGACGCATGGAACGTCGCGCGCAAACTCTCTAAATGGACGCACGAAAACCTCGAATGGAAACACGTCGCTTCCGCGGGCGCGGCTCAAACCCTGGCCTCGCGCGAAGCTGACTGTTCGGAGTTTAGTGAACTGTTCGTCGCCCTGGCCCGTTCGCTCGGTCTCCCGGCGCGCACCGTCTCGGGCCTGGCCCACAGCGGCAGCTCGTTCGGCGGGCATGCGTGGGTCGAAGTTTGGATAGGCGAATGGATCGAACTGGATCCGACGTGGGGCACCGACTTCGTCGACGCTACACACATTCGAAATACGTCGAGCGCGCTTGTGACCTCCGCTGCGTTGAATCTGATTGAAGTTGAAGTGCTCGAAGCTCGCCGCACGGTTGCCGAGTTTCAAAAAACTCCGAGGGCGCTGGCGGAACACCTGATGAAGGCGATTCCGGAAGGCGACAAATCCGAGATCGAGGCCGCGATCGATCTCGAAACCCTCACGGACGAGCACATGGGCGCCGGCGCGTGGAAAAGTCTCAACCATGACGAACGCGATCAGATGTCATCGGCTTACCGCCGCATGGTGCGCGAGATCATTGACGGCTACAAACGCGAGTCATGGGCGAGCCGCGTCCGATTGCTGCACCTCGAAGAGAAAGGCGATCGAGCGGAAGCATTGGGCTTGGACGACTCAGACGACACGCTTTTCAAGTTGCGGTTTTTGCTGCGCGACGGCACGTGGCGGTTCGTTGAGCTGGTCCAGCTCGACACGGATCTGCACACGGCCGCCGAGATGATCACGCCGGCGGTCAAGTCGATCGAAGCCGCTAGGGCCGGGAAAAAGACGATTGCTGGTCTATCTGACTTGTCGCGGGCGCTGCTGCTTTTCGAAACGGATCCGCAGAAGTCGCTGGAAATCACGGAACGCGCGGTGCAGGCGAACCCGGCCAACCGGAACCTGCGCTACATCAAGGCACTCGCGCTGTTAATGCTCGACCGAGAAGACGAAGGCGTTGAGCTGTTGACGAAGCTCAGCAACGAACAGCCCGCTCATCCTCAGACGATCTTCAAACTCGCGGAGTATCTCGGTGACGGTAGAGTCGAAGAGGCGATTGAACTGTACAAACGTTACAGTTCGTTAGAGCCGTTTGATCCGCGCGCTTATCGAAATCTGGCTGCGCTTTACGAGGAGAGTGAGCAGGTCGCGCTCGCTGAAGCAGCGTACCGCAAGCAGATCGCAATCGATCCCGCCGACACGGCGCCCTATATCAACGTGATGCGAATCATGGTGCTGAATAACCGGCTCAGTGAAGTCAATCCGGTGATGACTGCGGCGGATGCTTACGCCGGTCCGGACGAAGATCTGCTGGCGGTTTTGCTCGACGATCTGTATCACTACGACGTAAAACTTGCCGATGCGCAAAAGCTGGCCGACAGCCAACCGCAGCGAATGAACCGCGTCTTCGCCAATCTCTCGTTGGCTGATCTGTACCTGCGTGACAATCAATCTCGCGCAGCGTTGCCGTTGATAAATCGCGCGATCCAAATCGATCCTACAGTGCCTGAGGCGCACATATCGCTCTCGAGGGCCTACGTGAAACTCTCGCGATTTAGCGAGGCCTTGAAGGCAGCCAATCAGGCCGTCAGCCTGGACGAGGAGAGCGCCGACGCACACTATCAACGCGCTCGCGTACTCGGCCGGCTCGGGCGTTCGAAAGAAGCCATCGCCGCTCTCAAGCAGGCGCTGGAGCTCGATCCGGACGTGCTCGATTGGGTTGAAGGCGATCCTCAGCTGAAAGCACTCAAATCTCTTCCGGCTTTTAAGAAGCTGGTCCAGGAGTATCAAACGCCGCAAAACTAAGTTATTTACAGTGCCGCGAAAAGGCCTCATACGTCGGACATTCTCTGCGGTGCGGTGCGACTTTCAACGCAATACTCAATAGCAGTGCCGGAATAAAGCTTGCAGTGTTCGTCTTTGAAGCCTGTCTTAGTTCAAAGGAGAACATTCATGCAACGTAAAACTATGCCGCTATTGCTGGTCGCGGCGCTCATTCTTAGCCAGACGTCGTGGGCCGCCGCGCAACAGACCACGTCCGCGAATAATTGGACCGCAGTGCAGCGAATCGGAACTGACGAAAAGGTCATCGTGAAGCGGAAGGACGGTAAAGAATTCAAGGGGCGAATGATCGAGGCGTCTGAGACGACGCTCCGGATCGATCGCGACGGTAAGCCCTTCGAGATCGCGCGCGCTGACGTGCGCCGGGTCGAGGTTAGCGAGGGCAAGGCGAAGAAAGGAAAGTGGGCGCTGATCGGGGCGGGCGCTGGCGCCGCCGCCGGCACTGGGATTGGCGCGACAAAGTACTCGGACGATAGCGACGACAGTGAGGTCTATATTTACATGGGTCTGTTGCTGGGCGTCGGGATCGGCGCTGTCAGCGGAATGCTGTTCGGGCAGACGAAACGCAGCCGCACGACGGTCTATGTGAACGATTAATCACCCGTTTTCAGCAACGCCTCTCGCGCGCCGGCGAGCGCCTTGAGCTCGTCTTCGTCGAGTTTCGGATAGCTCAGGTCCATGGCGTTCATGCGCTGCACGATCGCGCTGGCGACGACGAGACGCGTGAACCATTTCTTGTCCGCAGGGACGACGTACCAGGGCGCGTGTTCGGAGGCTGTATTTCGCACTGTCTCCTCGTAGGCGTGCATGTATGCGTCCCAGTGCTCGCGCTCTTTGACGTCCTGCATTGAGAACTTCCAGTTCTTGGCGGGATCGTCAATGCGCGCGAGGAAGCGTTCCTGTTGTTCTTCCTTCGAAACGTGGAGGAAGAACTTGAGAATCACGACGCCGTTGTTCGTCAGATAGCGTTCGAAGTTGCGGATGGCGTCGAAACGCTGGTTCCAGAAATCTTTCGCTTTCAGAATCGCTGGTGGGAGTTTTTGCGCTTTGAGATATTCGGGATGAACTCTGACTACGAGAGTCTCTTCGTAATAGCTTCGGTTGAAGACGCCGATGCGGCCGCGTTCCGGGAGTCGTTTGGCGCAGCGCCAGAGGAAGTCGTGGTCCAACTCCTCCGCTGAAGGCGCTTTGAACGAGGTGACTTCGCAGCCCTGCGGGTTGACTCCTGACAGCACGTGTTTGATCGCGCCGTCTTTGCCGGCGGCGTCCATGGCCTGGAAGATCAGCAACACCGCCCATTGATCGTGCGCGTAGAGTTTGTCCTGCAACTCGCCGATCAACTCGGCGCCCGCCTCCAGCGC
>DASRIM010000395.1:0-11513 GCA_035649995.1 Pyrinomonadaceae bacterium
GTGCGCGGTCACGAATACCTGCACTACAAAGGTTTGACAGTCGATCTCGTAATCCTCAACGACACGCCGACCGACTACATGCAAGTGTTACATCAGGAACTCGAAACAATCATTCGCACCAGCGGCTTGCAAGGTCTTCAGGGCAAACCCGGCGGCGTTTACCTGCGGCGCGCCGATCAGATGCCGGACGACGATCGCATCCTGCTCCACGCCGTCGCCCGCGTTGTGATCGTTGCCGATCGCGGCTCTTTCGAAGACCAGATTGAACGCCCGCGCATCGAAGAACCGCTGCCGCCGCTGCTCGTTCCGCGCGTGCCGTCGCAGATCTATCCCGAATACCCGGTCACGCCTCCTGACCTGACGTTCTTCAACGGCCTCGGCGGATTTCACCAGGGCGGACGCGAGTACGTCACCACTCTCGGCGCCGAACAATGGACGCCCGCGCCGTGGTCCAACGTGATCGGCAACGCGGCGGATTTCGGTTTTCAGGTTACTGAAACGGGCGGCGGTTACACGTGGTCGGTGAACAGCCGCGAGAACCGTTTGACGCCGTGGTGCAACGACGCGGTCAGCGATCCGCCAGGCGAGGTGATCTATCTGCGCGACGAAGACTCCGGCACCGTCTGGTCGGCGACGCCGTTGCCGATTCGCGAAAGAGAGCCGTACATCATCAGGCACGGACAGGGTTACAGCGTCTTCGAGCATACGAGTCACGGCATCACGCAGGAGTTGCTGTTGTTTGCGCCGCTCGATGCGTCCGTCAAAATCTTTCTGCTGCGTTTGCGCAATCGCACGACACGCAAGCGCAAGCTCTCCGTGATCCAGTACACCGAGCTGGTCCTCGGCGTCGCGCGCGCGTCGTCGGCGCCGTACATCATCACGGAGATCGACGAACGCGCGGCGACGATCTACGCGAAGAACCCGTTCAATAACGAGTTCGCGGAGCGCGTTGCCTTTGTCGCCACGAGCGAAGAGATGGCCAGCGCGACGTGCGATCGAAAGGAATTCATCGGCCGCAACCGTTCGCCCGAATCGCCGGCGGCGCTGAAGCGTGTCGGGCTCGCGGGACGTGACGGCGCGGGCCTCGATCCGTGCGCGGCGATTCAGACGATCATCGACCTGCCGCCGCAAACAGCTCGCGAAGTCGTCTTTCTGTTGGGCGAAGCGGAATCGAAAGAAGCGGCGCAAGCGCTGGTCGAGCAGTATCGCCAGCCCGGCATTGTTAATGCGGCGTTCGAGAAAGTGTTGGGCCATTGGGACGAAATACTCGGCACGGTGGAAGTGCGAACACCGGATGCAGCGCTGGACACGATGCTCAATCGCTGGCTGCTCTACCAAACGCTCTCGTGCCGGATCTGGGCGCGCACTGCGTTCTATCAATCCGGAGGCGCGTACGGCTTTCGCGATCAGTTGCAGGACGTGATGGCGCTGGTCTACAGCCGCCCCGACGTTGCGCGACGACAGATCGTTCTCGCCAGCGCACATCAATTCAAGGAAGGCGACGTGCAGCACTGGTGGCATCCGCCGAGCGGCCGCGGCGTTCGGACGCGAATCTCGGACGATCTCGTCTTTCTGCCGTTCGTCACATCGTTCTACATCAGCGTCACCGGCGACACGTCTGTGCTGGAGGAAGTCGTTCCTTTTCTCGAACAACCCTTGCTCCAACCTGACGAGCACGAGAGTTACACGCAGCCGGCGATTTCCGAGGAGTCAGCTTCGATTTACGAGCATTGCGCGCGAGCGCTGGACCGCAGTCTCGCCGTCGGAAAGCACGGTTTGCCGTTGATGGGCGGCGGCGACTGGAACGACGGAATGAACCGCGTCGGTCATCACGGCAAAGGCGAGAGCGTTTGGCTGGGCTGGTTTCTTTACACGACGTTGGCGGCGTTCATTCCGCACGTCGAGCCACACGTCGATGCACGAAAGCAGCGCACGCGGCTGAATCGCTATCGCAAACATCTCGACAACCTGCGTAAAGCACTCGAAGAGAAAGCCTGGGACGGCGACTGGTACCGCCGCGCTTACTTCGACGACGGCACACCGCTCGGCTCCGCGCGCAACGAAGAGTGCCGCATCGACTCGATCGCGCAATCGTGGGCCGTCATCTCCGGTGCCTCCGATCCGTATCGCAGGGGACGCGCGATGGCAGCCGTCGAGGAGTACTTGATCAGGCGCGGCGACGGTCTCGTGATTCTCTTCACGCCGCCGTTCGACAAAGGCAATCTCGATCCCGGTTACATCAAAGGCTACGTTCCGGGTGTCCGTGAAAACGGCGGACAATACACTCACGCCGCGATCTGGACGCTGATCGCGTTTTCCATGCTCGGCGACGGCGAGCGCGCCGGTGAACTGTTTTCACTGCTCAATCCGATCAATCACTCGTCGACGCGCGCGGGGTTGCACAAGTACAAGGTCGAGCCGTACGTCGCAGTCGCGGACGTCTACGCAGTGCCGCCGCACACGGGCCGCGGCGGTTGGACGTGGTACACGGGCTCGGCGGGTTGGATGTATCGCGCGGGGTTGGAATCGATTCTGGGTTTCAAACTGATCGCGAACAGTAAGCTCGAGATCGATCCGTGCGTGCCGCGCTGGTGGCGTGAATTCGAGATCACGTATCGGCGCCAACGCGCTGTTTATCGGATCAAAGTCGAGAACCCGTTAGGCGTGAGCCGTGGTGTTGCGAGTGTCGAAGTCGACGGCGTCGCGCAGACTGACAACGCCATCAATCTCACGGACGACGAAAAGACTCACAATGTGCGGATAGTAATGGGCGAGCCTGCGAAACCTGAAGAACCAATTTCGAATTTCGAATTTCGAATTTCCAAATCCTAAACTGCCGCCATATCGGCTTCGCTGATGTCGAAGTTTGCCGAGACCTTTTGCACGTCGTCGTGGTCTTCGAGCGCCTCCATCAGCTTCAACATCTGCCGCGCGTCGGCCCCCTCGAGACGAATGTAGTTCTGCGGCACCATCTCGACTTCTGCAGCTTGCGGCTCGATGCCCGCGGCTTTGACTGCCGCCAGCACGCCTTCGAACGCGTCCGGCGACGTGAGAATCTCGAACGTATCTCCATCGTCGCGCAGATCGTCGGCGCCTGCGTCGATGGCTAATTCAAACAATTCCTCTTCGGACTTCGCGGCTTTGTCCACGACGATGTAACCCTTCTTGTCGAACATCCAACCGACGGATCCGCTTTCACCAAGGTTCCCGCCATTTTTCGAGAACAGGTGCCGGATCTCGGCGACGGTGCGATTGCGGTTGTCAGTCATGGATTGAATGAGCAGTGCGACGCCGCCCGGTCCATAACCTTCGTACGTGATCTCTTCGTAGTTGACGCCTTCCTCTTCGCCGGTGCCGCGGCGAATCGCGCGGTCGATAGTGTCGTTGGGCATGTTGCCGGCCTTGGCGTCGGCAATCGCTTTGCGAAGGCGGGCGTTGCCTTCCGGATCGCCGCCGCCCGAACGCGCGGCGACGGTGATCTCTTTAATAAACTTCGTGAAGAGTTTTCCGCGCTTGGCATCGAGCGCGCCCTTTTTGTGTTTAATACTATGCCACTTGGAATGTCCGGACATTTTGACTCAGATCCTTTAGAAGAATTGGTGCGGGTTATTAGGCCGAAAAATATATCACAATCCGCGTTCTTATTTCAGTTGCTCATATTCCTTGCGAGCTTGAACCAGGTCGGGCAGGTCGGGGTCGGCGTCTTTCCAGATAGCAAAGAAATCCTGGTACGACTTGCGGGCGGCGGCTGTGTCGCCGTTGAGCGCGGCGGCACGGGCCAGACCAAGACGGGCCAGCGGGTGAAACGGGGACATGGCATTGACGCCGAAGTTATCGACGATCTTCTTGAACTCCGCAGCCGCTTCGTTGGCCCGCCGCTGTTGCAGATACAAATTTCCGCGTGAATAGTTGTTGGCCAGCCCGATAGTGTCGCCGAGATCGTAGGCCCGAACTGACTCCAGCAACTGAATCGCTTCAGCAGTGTTCCCGCGGTTTTTCTCGATCTCCGCGCGCACCATCGGCGTGATGATCGTAACGACGAAAGTATTCCTGGGAGCGGCCGCACGCAGCGCTTCCATCATCGATTCGGCACGACTCCGATCGCCGCACGCCGCATGAATCGTCGCGGCATTCGCGATACCGAACTCTCCCTCGAACAGAGTCATCGCGTCTTTTACGTACTTTTTGGCAGGCTCGCATTTGCCGAGAACTACCATGTTACCGGCCAGGCTCAACAGCACGTTCGCGGCATTCTCGTGTCGATTCTGCTGCATGAACAACTCGACCGCACGCCGCGACAACTCTTCCGACTGCTTCAGCTTGCCGAGATGCATCGCGTGCGCCGCGCGAATGGAAGTCAAGTCTGCTTCTTCGGGCCTGCCCCTGGCCCACTCTACTTCGCGATCCATCGCGCCCTGATCACCGCGCATGAATGCCATGACGAACGTCGTCGCATGCACGACGTAACTGTCCGGATTGATTTTTCGCAACTCGTTGAGTGCTTGCTGCGTTTCGTCAAACCGTCCCAGCACGGAGTAGTTGCTGATGACATTGGTCCTTGCGGCCGTATTGTTCGGGCTCAAACGCACGGCCTCCAGCGATTCCTTCAACGCTTCCTCATAGCGCCCCAGGACTCGGTATGCAATCGACAGGTTGTTGTGCGGCACGAAGTCGTCGGGATAGAGCTTCGACCACGTTTGCAGCGTCTCGATGGCCTTTTCGATTTCGCCGGTGACGTAGTTGTAATACTTTTCCGTGATGTAAAGACGTTCGCGTTCGCTTACGCGATCGCGAAGATCGTACGCCTTCTGAATGTATTGCTTGGAAGTCTCGAGTTGCCGCTGGTTGAAGTAGTGGACGCCAATGCGCGCGTAGGCCATCGCAAAGTTTGGATCGAGCTCGACGGCGCGCTTGTAAAACACGAGCGACTCGCGCGTTCGCCCCTTCGTCCGCTCTTCGTCGCCCATCGCGTAAGCCTTCAGGGCTTCGAGCGATGAAGTTGTCGCCTGGTCGATCTTTACGTCGTACTTTTGTATCGAACTGAGCGACTCGCCGAGTTTCTGACGCATGTTCGACGCGGCGGTGCCGAGCGCCGAAAGCACGTTTTCCTTGGTGGCGGCTTCGACTTGTTCACTGGCGAACGGATCGCCCGAACGAGGATTGATCGCTTCGAGCGTGATCACATAATTGTTACCGAGCCTGGTAATCGACCCGCCTAGCATCGCCTTGATTCCCTGTCGTTCGCAGATCTCGCGACCGACGTCGCGCGTTATGCGATCGTCAGGTGAACGCCCCATGAAGCGCAGTGTCTCGCGCACGCGTTCTTCAGGAAACAGGTTCAGAAACGGCGTCTGGCCCAGTTGAACTGCGAGGGCCTGTTTGAGTGTGCCGTCAAACACCGGCTCGCCGGTCGTGTTGACGAAGTCAGTCAACAGAACCGTGTCGCGTTCGGTTAACGGCTGCATGCGGTGATAGTAGAAGTAGTAGCCGGCTCCGATTGCGGCGACGATCACGAGCGCGATCAACGCAGCGGCGAGTTTGTGACGTTTGATTCCGGTGGCGATGTACTCAGCGCTCGAGACGTGCGTGACGGTCTTCTCGGCCGTCGTGAGTGCGCGGTCCTGGACTGTCGGCGTGGCCAGAGTGCTGACGGCTGGTTTTGTAGCAAGTTCCGGCGACGAGGATCGTTCCAGCTCGATTTCGAACTCGAGCCGCTGCTTGAGCCTTCGCAGGTCCGTCAGTAATTCTTTGATCGTTTGATAGCGTTCGTCGCGGTCCTTGCGCAGCGCTTTGTTGACGATCCAGTCGAGCTCGGCAGGCACACTCGGCGCGAAACGCGCGAGTGGCAACGGCTCTTTTTGCGTAATCGCGACGATGACGTCCGTGGATGTTTCTCCTGAAAACGGCGTGCGTCCGGTCACCATTTCGTAGATGACGACGCCGAGGCTCCAGATATCGCTGCGAGCATCGACCGGCCTGCCGCGCGCCTGTTCCGGCGACATGTAATGCGACGTTCCCATCACCACGCCTGCCTCGGTCTGCACGAACGCTCGCGTCGCGGCGTCAGGATCGAGCGGGCTTCGATCGATAGTTTCCGTCAACTTCGCCAGGCCGAAATCCAACACCTTCACGTAGCCGTTGCGGCGGACCATGATGTTGTCGGGCTTGATGTCGCGATGAACGATGCCCGCCGCGTGCGCTTCTTCGAGCGCGCTCGCGATCTGTATTGCGATGTCGAGTATTTCGCGGATCTCGAGCGGCGCCTCCGCGGCTTTCCGGCGCAGCGTCACGCCGTCAATGTACTCGGTGGCGATGAAATGACGGCCGTCGTCAGAACCGACCTCGTGAATCGTGAGAATGTTTGGATGATTGAGGTTCGATGCGGCCGCCGCTTCCTGTTCAAAACGATGGAGACGATCCTTGTTGGTGGTGTACTCCTCGCTGAGAATCTTGATCGCAACCTTGCGGCCCAGTTTGATGTCTTCGGCAAGATAAACTTCGCCCATCCCGCCGGCGCCCAGCTTCTCCAGAATTCGATAGTGTGAAACTGTACTTCCGTCCATCAACTGAGATCTTAAAATGTCGGGAACGTGCCCCCTCGCAACAACGTTCCGGCAATTGCCGCCTGAAATAGCCACAAGATGAAAAACGCTACGATGGGAGAGATGTCCATCATTCCGAGCGGAGGAATTATCCGGCGCAATGGACCGAGCAGCGGCTCAGTCGTGTCCACCAGAAAACGCATGATACGGTTCGTGTAACTGATGCCTCCCCAGGAAAAAACGATGCGAATGAAGATCAGCAGGATGTAGATCGATATCAGCCCGTAAAGAATATATCCAACAACGGAAACAAACGATCCGGTCTGGACGCCGAACAGAATGCCCGCGATCGTGCCCAGAATCGTCCCAATCAACTGCAAGCTGAAAAACCCGAGCAGGATCACCAGCAGAATCACGACGAGCGGCGCGAATTTCGGATCCGCACCAAAGCCGCGCAAAGCGCCGCGCACGGGCATTACGAAACCGTCGCTCAAACGCCGAACCGTGCGATGCATCCAGCCGAATGGATTTAGATCCGCGGCATCAACTATCACACGAACGATCATCAACGCCATAACGGCGAAAATGAAGGTCCATGTGACCCAGGTGATAAATAGAAACGTGCGACCGATTATCTGCATCTGTTTATCGCTCACCGAAGATGGCCGTGCCTATGCGGACCATCGTAGCACCTTCCGGAATCGCGACTGCGAAGTCGTGCGTCATTCCCATCGAGAGCTCTCCGTTCGGAACCCACTTGTCACGCAGCTCTCGCAACCTGCGAAAGAACGGCCGCGCCTGATCCGGATCGTCAAAGAACGGCGGCAGCGTCATCAATCCGATCAATTGAACACGACTCAGTCCCGCCAGACCATCAACCAACTGCGGTAAACTACTTTCATCGATACCCGACTTCGTTTCTTCGTGACCCAGATCCACTTGAATCAACACCGGTAGCGTTTCCCTACCCTCCTCGCCGCACAAACGATCCAGCCGCTGCGCCAGTTCCAACGAGTCGAGCGAGTGGATGACGTCGAAGAGCTGAACAGCGCGGCGGGCTTTGTTCGCCTGAAGGTGTCCGACGAGGTGCCAGCGCGCTTTCGTCCGGCCAACCTCGTTAATCTTTTGTTCAGCTTCCTGGACGCGGTTCTCGCCGACGTCAGTAACACCGAGCTCGATGGCGGTTTTGACGAGTGAAGCGGGATGGGTCTTGCTGATGGCAACCAGCGTCACATCCTGAGGCAGACGTCCGCAATTCAGGGCCGCTGCTTCGATCTGCGCACGGATGCTCGCCAGTCGGGCGCCGAGGTGGCTTTCACTCATGAAGGAACATAATAACAAAGCGCGAAATAATTACGGATTCCGCACCCGGCCCCAGTAAATATACGGAGCAGCGAAGGCATTCTTGACACCCTCGCGACGCATTCGCATAATGGCACATCGTCTCATGCGGATGTGGCGGAACTGGCAGACGCGCAGGTCTCAGAAGCCTGTGATGGTGACATCGTGGAGGTTCAAGTCCTCTCATCCGCACCAATAACATCAACTTACCCTCATATCTAAGCAAAAAAATAATTGTCACGGATTTTCGGAGGTCGGTGTTTTCGTATTAAGAGGTCAGTTCCGAAAGGGGAAGTTTTGAATGAACGTCGATCAAGCACTGATGGAAACCGACAACAACTTGAGACACTCGGGCATCGCTAACCAAATGCCTGAGAGACGCCTGAAACTAGCCGAGCGTGCGGACCGCGACCGTATCCAGCGCGTCGTCGATCTCGCCGATGCTCTGCTTGCCGAAGCAGAAACACTGGCGCGTGACAAGGCGTTCACTGAAGAAGCCACCAGACTCAAGCCGTTGGACATTTTGGGAGGAATCAGTTTTTACGACGAAGTACAGCGGTTCGAGACCCACTTAATCAAAATGGCGCTGTCCGAAACCGGCGGTAACCAGGCGAAGGCAGCAAGGCTCCTGGGTATCAAAGCAACTACTCTCAACTCCAAGATCAAGCTCTTCAACATCGAAGTTGGCTAGGGCCGACCAGCCATCATTCTTCTCAATTGACCGCTTCCGACGTCCCGACCATTTCAGGTTCAAGGACGTCGGAAACGGTTAATAACTGCTCCTGAAAAAGATTCGAATCGATCAAGGTCTGCACGACGTATCGTCCCGCCGCCGGAAAAGTCACGTTAACAAAGAAACTGATGTTGTCGGCGAACCCACCTGACGCGATCTCGAATGGCGTCGGCTGCGAGACGACCACGGCGTTCTGTCGATCGGGCGTCAGTATTCGCACCTCCGAAAGATAGCTGCCGGTTCCCTGCCAGTGGTTAACAACTGCAAACTTAATTAACGAGACGGGTAGCTGTTGAACCATGATGTTCTGAAACACGCCCATGAACGACAGCTTGTTGCCGGCCTCGAGCCGCACGTCGTCGCAAAAAAGCGTGTAAAGGAGTTTCAGGTTCTTCGTAGTCGGATCGCGTTGGCTCATGGTTACTCCAGCATCTCTTTAAATGCAGACTCATCGATGACCGTTACGCCGAGTGACTGCGCTTTGTCGAGTTTCGATCCGGCTGCTTCGCCGGCGACGACGTAATCGGTCTTCTTGCTTACGGAAGAGTTTACTCTCCCGCCTCTCGCTTCGATCAATCCTCGCGCTTCGTCGCGAGTGAAACTCGACAACGTGCCGGTGAGCACGAACTGCTTGCCGGCAAAGCGCTCGTCGGCGGCCGCGCCGCTCTTGCGAGCGGATTCAGTTTTAATGCCCGCCGCTCGCAGCCTATCACAAAGCGCGCGATTGCCTTCATCGTCAAACCAGTCGCGCACACTTTCGGCAACTGTGAGACCGATTTCAGGAATCGCGTCCAACTCTTCAACTGAAGCTTCAAGCAAGCGATCGAGCGAGCCCATTTCGTGGGCCAGTATGCCCGCCGTGCGCTCCCCGACGTGGCGGATGCCGAGCGCGTAGATCAGGTTCGACAGGTCTCGCGATTTACTAGCTTCGATCTGTTCGAGCAGGTTCGTCGCCGATTTCTTCGCCATGCGCGGCAAAGCGGCGACCTGGTCCAACGTCAGCGAATAGAGATCGCCGACGTCTTTCACGAGGTTCGCCTCGACTAACTGGATCGCGAGCACGTCGCCGAGACCTTCGATTCGCATCGCACGTCGCGAGGCGAAATGAAGCAGCCGCCCGACCAGTTGCGCGCGGCAATCGGCGGCAACGCAACGCGCCACTACCTCGCCTTCAGGACGCGAGATCAGTCCGCCGCAAACGGGACACTGCGCCGGAGGCTCAAAGTCTTTTTCCTTTCCGGTGCGTTTCTCTTTAATGACCTTGAGGACCTTGGGAATGATCTCGCCGCTCTTTTCGATCATCACCCAGTCGCCGATCTTCACGTCCAAACGTTTTATCTCGTCTTCATTGTGGAGCGTAGCGCGTGCGACTGTCGTGCCCGCGAGAAACACGGGCTCGAGATGGGCGACGGGCGTGAGCGCGCCGGTACGGCCGACCTGAACCACGATGTCGAGCACCTGCGTCGCCGCCTGTCGCGCCGGATATTTGTAGGCGATGGCCCAGCGCGGCGCCTTTTGCGTGGCGCCAAACTCGTCCTGAAGCGCGGCCGAGTTGACCTTCACGACCAGTCCGTCGATCTCGTAGCCGAGATCGTCGCGCAGCGCCTCTTTATCGTTGGCGAAGTCGATCACCTCGTCGATCGTCGAACAGAGTTTGCGATGCGGATTGACGCGGAAGCCGGCCTTCTCGAGCCACGCGAGCGACTCCCAATGAGTCGGAAACGGTTTGCGCCCGCCGACAAGCAGATCGTAGACGAACATGTCGAGCTTACGGCGCGCGACCAGTCGCGAATCGAGCTGGCGGATCGCGCCTGCCGCCGCGTTGCGCGGGTTCGCAAATCGCGCTTCGCCCTGCTCTTCTCTTTCGGCGTTGGTTCGACGAAAGACTTCGAGTGGAATGAACACCTCGCCGCGCACTTCGAGTGGTGAGTCGATGCGTTTCGCTTCCGGTTTGATGCGCAGCGGCACGCTGCGTATCGTGCGCGCGTTTTGCGTGACGTCTTCGCCGATGCGCCCGTCGCCGCGCGTGACGCCGCGAACCAGCACGCCGTCTTCGTACTGTAGCGACAGCGACAGGCCGTCAATTTTAAGCTCGGCGACATAGTCGAGCGGGCGTCCTTCGGCAAGCCTGCGGCAGCGTTCGTCGAAAGCCCGAAGCTCGTCGATGTTGTAGCTGTTGTCGAGAGACATCATGGGCCGCGTGTGGACCACCTCGGGAAAACCCTCGGCGGGCCGGCCACCGACTCTCTGCGTGGGACTGTCGGGAGTTATCAGCTCAGGATTCGCTTCTTCGAGCTGCTGGAGTTTTTCGAGCAGTATGTCGTATTCGCGATCGGAGATTTCCGGAGCGTCGTTGACGTAGTAGAGTTCATCGTGACGCCGAATCTCGTTTCTGAGCTCTTCGATTTGACGCGCTTTTGCTTTAGCCACTGATCTATCCGTGTTTTAACCTGGGCAATGGAGCGGTGGGTTTGCTGTCGTCATGAGTATCCGCGGCGGACTTCGATCGCGCGGCGCCGAGCCGGTGAATCACGCGGCCGATTAGTTTGATGCTTAGCAGAAAGTCGTCAATACGGATGTTTTCGTCCGGACCGTGAGGATTCGATCCGGCGTAACTCGTCCCAAACGACGCGACTGGCGTCGGCGGTTGCGACACACCACACACCGCACCCACTGGCCCACTCGACGGGTCCATCGGATAAATGATCGGCGGCCTGCCATAAACCTCCTGCGTCGACTCAATCACCGCCCGAGCCACCCGCGACTTCGCCGACGACTTCGCCAGCGGCGCGCTTCCTAACTCGATAATCTCGATGTCCCTAAACCCGCGAACGTCCAAATGCTCCCGCAACAACTCAACGACGATCTGCGCCGTCAAATCAGGCACCAGCCGGAAA
>DASRIM010000396.1:0-9333 GCA_035649995.1 Pyrinomonadaceae bacterium
GGTCGTCGTCGATGGGCGTCCCGGTCTGACGTGGATGGACATGTCGGACGTCGAACTGAAGGAGCCGTTTTTTCAACAGACCGTCGATCGCGTGCGTGACGAGGAACCATGGCGGGACGCCGGCCTCTTCACTCAATTCGATGCGCTGCTGCAACTGGACCAGGTCTTACCGCGCGTACAGCCTTCCGGCTTCATCTTCCACTCATCTCGTTGCGGCTCGACGCTCGTCGCCAACGTCTGCCGCGCGCTCGACGATGCGATCGTGGTCTCCGAAGCAAACCCGATCGACAAGCTCGTCGCGCGATTCATCACCGACGGCGGCGATCCCGTTAAAGAGTCGCTTTATTCAGTTCTGCTTCGTGCGGTGGTTAACGCGCTGGCGTACCGCAAGAGCGGGAACGAATTGCGTGTGTTCGTGAAGTTTTCCTGCTGCGGCGTGTCGCAACTGGAACGCATTCGCCGCATCTGGCCCAATGTGCCGTGGATCTTTCTTTATCGCGATCCGGTTGAAACGATCGTCTCGAACATGACTACAGTTCCCGCGTGGCTGCTCGACGAAGACCATCGCATTCTGGCCCACATCACAGGCACAACGCCCGCTGCTGTTGCCGAGATGTCTCTCGAAGAGCGCTGCGCGCGAAGCATCGGAAGTTTCTATTCAACGGCGCACGGTGTTGCGAACGATCACGGTATGTTGCTTAATTACAATCAAATATCGGTAACCAACATCCTCGACTTTTTTAACGTGAGCCCCTCAGCCGAGGAGTTGGAAAGAATCACAAGCGGGAGTCGAGTCTATTCAAAGGAAGTATCAGGCGCGCGGGAATTCGTTCCCGATGCAGAAGCAAAACAGAATTCTGCTTCCAACAGAATTCGTCAACTTGCTGAAGAGTTCGCAATAGGGCCGTATCAACTTTTGGAAAGAAAGTCATGAATACAACTGATCTAACCCCAGGTAAGCATGTGGTCGTGACGGATTTTGACGGCGGCGAGGGGATACTCGTCGACCTTAATACGAAGAAGTATTATCAACTCAACGAAACGGCGATGGTGGTTTGGAAAGCGCTCGAACAGGGAAAGAGCGTGGGCGAGATCGCAAACCACATCACTGCCAACTATGAAGTCGCGCTGGAGAATGCGACCCACAGCGTGGAACGGATTCTTGCTAACTTCCAAACTTACAAACTTCTCACTGCCAAGTGAGCGAGGACTGTTCGCCAGGTACGTCATTCTGACGGCGGCGATCTTTCTGCCGCTGATCTGGGCGTTCGTGTACGTGCGGAATCTTTATCCGATCGCGGCGTGGAATGTGATGATGGCGGGTGGGGATCTCGAACGCGGACGTGATTATTGCATCCTGCGCGGCGAGACCGTTTCGGGTGAGACGATCGACATTCCGGCGATTGAGTTGACTAACGCGCTGTTTAGCCGCACGTGGACGATGGTCAATGCGACGATCCGCAATCAGAGTTTCAAGCTCTCGTCGGTCCATCCCGAAAACCTGGAACTGATCCGCGGCGCTGGTGGTGTGGAGAATCTTCCGTCTGGCGCGCGGCTGCCTGATCTTCTTGACGCGTGGGGGCGTCTGTACAACCAGCGTCTGCCTGAAGCCTCGCCCCAGCGCCTCAGGGCGATCCGGCTCGATCTGTATCGTTGGGAAGGCCGCACTTACTCTGACTACGCCAGGTTCATCCAGTCGTGGCGCAAGGATTTATAAAGTGGGTTTCCCGCTCACGTGAGGTCAGTAGGAAAAGGATTTTTTAAAATCCCTCCACCATGTGTCTCCCGCTTGCGGAATCGCCAGCAGAAAAGAAGCTCTTAAACTTGCGCGTCGTGCCGGCGGGGGCGCTGGCGCTGGGCGTCGTGCGGTCGATCGCGCACGGTACGTTTTTAGTCTCCGTTCTTGTCACTTCCTTTTCCGCCCTCGGCACTCTGCCGGTCACAATCCTGCGGCCCACGGGCGCGATGAAGCTCCTCCCCTGGGGCTTCTACGATCAACTGCTCACCCCATCAGGCATGGCGATCCTGAAAACCGCGATGCTCGTGTCGCTAATCCTGAGCACGACCGGCCTCTTCACTGCGATCTCGACGAAGACGTCGCTGCTGCTCGTCGTCTTCTACCAGGGACTCGTCCGCAGCTTCGGTCACTTCAACCACGACGAAATGCTCGCCGTCTACTGCCTCGCAGTACTCGCCTTCACACCATGCGGCGACTCGTTCTCAATGGACCATTGGCTCAGACGCACAAAACGACATCGACCACATTGGGCCTACAGCTATCCGATCCTGCTGATGCAGTTGTTGATGGCCTGGGTCTACTTCAGCTCGGCCCTGATCAAGCTGCGCGTCGCCGGCGTGAAGTATCTCAGCGTCGACAACCTTCCCGCCCTGGCAATCTTCCACTCGCTCGACAACCTGCACGACACGCATTTCAAACTGGCGTTCTGGCTGCCGCAAGTGCGGTCCTACTTGCCGTTCGCGGTCGCTCTCGTACTCGCATGGGAACTGCTGTTTCCATTAGCAGTCTTCTTTCCGCGCACTCGCTGGTGGATCCTCGCCGCGGGCATCGTATTTCACCTCTCGACACTGGTCCTTATGAACATCTTTTTCCCTCATCAACTGGTCCTTTATTTGATGTTCGTCAATTGGGACGCCGTCGCGCGCCGTTTCCGCACACCCTCCCGTCCAGTTCCTCTAAATGATTGAAGTAACAAGAGATATTTCAAAAACACCGTAAAACTTCGGCCCGTCATTCACGGTAAATTTCGTTGACTGAATTCAAATAAGCGTGGTAGGGTTTCACGCCGCACTGAACATCGTGGGCCCACCGAAAAAGGAGAAAAAGGCATGTCTAAGTCATTTCGGGTTTCCCTGGTCTGCGCCGGTCTGGTAGCGATGATGCTGGGCCTCTCGCAGGTCGCCGCAGCCCAATTGGTTATTTCCGAGTTCCGTGTTCGTGGTCCAAATGGCGCGAATGACGAATTCATTGAAATTGCAAACAACAGCGGAGCCGACCATACCGTCGCAGGCGGCGGGACCGGTTATGCCGTAGCGGCTTCGAACGGAGTAGCTCGTTGCGTTATTCCGAATGGTACGGTCATCCCCAACCGGGGTCATTATCTTTGCGTGAACAGCGTTGGATACAGCCTCGCTTCATATCCAGCCGGCAACGGGACCACTGCCACCGGTGATGCCACTTATACAACTGACATTCCCGATAACGCGGGTATCGCAATTTTCAATACCAGCGTTGCGGCCAACTTCGTTCTCGCAAACCGACTGGACGCTGTTGGTTCCACCTCGGAAGCGAACACGCTTTACAAAGAAGGCACGGGTTATCCGGCGTTGACGCCGTTCTCAATCGATTACTCCTTCTATCGCGACAACTGCGGCAAGGGAGGCTCGATTACAACGTTTGGGGCATGCCCCACTGGGGGAAACCTGAAGGATACAAACAACAACGCCGCTGACTTCGTGTTTGTCGACACCAACGGAACGTCAGCAGGCGCAGGTCAGCGTCTGGGCGCGCCTGGACCGGAAAACCTGAGCTCTCCAATCGAGCGAAATGCATCGTTCACGGTGAACGTGCTCGACGTTTGCGTGGGCGCGGCATCACCGCCGAACCGCGTTCGTGACTTCACGTCGGATCCGCCGAACAACTCCACGTTCGGAACGTTGGATATCCGTCGTACGGTCGTGAACAACACCGGTGGAAATGTAACCCGCCTGCGTTTCCGAGTGGTTGACCTAACCACGTTCCCGGCGCCGAGCGGCATTGCCGACCTGCGGCCGAGAACTTCAACGACCGTTGTCGTCACTGTCGACCGCCCGCCGTGTGGCAGCGGTACGAGCAACGTGAACGTCACCGGCACAACGCTCGAGCAACCGCCGTCACAACCAAACGGTGGCGGATTCAACTCGTCGATGTCGGCGGGAACGGTTACGCTGGCCACGCCGCTCGCGAACGGCGCGAGCCTCGACGTGCGTTTCCTGCTCGGTATTCAGCAAACGGGAAGCTTTAAGTTCTACTTCAACATCGAAGCGTTGCCGTAGGACCAGTCAGGTTGGACCAACGAAGGGGAGAGGCGAAGTTGCCTCTCCCTTTTTATTTAATTCCGGTTTCGCGGGGAAGCTGTAAGTTGCCAGGTATTCGGGTGGTGTGGTTTCGAGAATCGGTTGTCCGTCAGATTCGAGCCACGCGTGTCCGGTCACGTTGCCGCTTGCGTCGTTTCGCACGCCGAAGACGACTCGCGTTTGTGGAAGATATCGGTGCAATACTGCCGCGCGTTTCCAGCAGATCGGTTTGAACATCCAAACGTCCGCCGACAATAAGAGATCGATCGATCGGGCGAGTCGTTCCTGAGTAGCGCGATCGGCCGCGTGCGCGCCTTGGTCCTGGCGCGCGCTTTGGTCCTGTCGTCCCGCGACGAGTTCCAGTGCGCGTGGCAGCGGAAGCATTCGCGCCGCGATCGACAACACCACAACCCACCACGCCATCCGGCACAACAACACCGCCTCACGCGGCTGCGTCACCAACTTTCGCCCCGCGCGAAAAACCACCCTCCCGGTTTTCCTCAATCCGTGTTTCAGAAAATCCTCTTTCTACTGCCCTTTCTATTGACGTTTCCGCAAGCGAGAAACACATCTACAGCGGAAACACGGATAACGGAATCAAAACTCTTCCACCCGCGAAACACACGGCACGGAAAATTTTTTAATCCGTGTTTCATGAGTCTCCCGCAAGCGGCAGACACGGATTCTAGCTCATTTGAGTTTTCACATCTAAACGGATAGTCTTAACCGCCATAAGCCTTAATAATTCAGCAAGTAACCCGAAAGAAGGCCCAATACCGGCGCCTTCAAATCGACAAGGAGGATCTGTGGCGGTCATTCGTCCTTTTCGCGCCCTGCGCCCACCGGCTGAACGCGCCCAGGCAGTCGCCAGTGTGCCGTACGACGTCGTCAATACCGAAGAAGCGCGCGCACTAGCCGAAGGTAACCCGTTGAGCTTCCTGCACGTCTCGCGCCCCGAGATCGATCTGCCTCCCGGCACGGACATCTACAGCGACGCGGTCTATCGCAAAGCAGTCGACAACTTCGAAAAGCTCATCGCCACCTGTCCACTCGAAAAGGAAGCCGAACCCAGTCTGTACCTCTACCGCCTGATCATGGGCCAACACGAGCAGATCGGCGTCGTCGCCTGCTGCTCCATCGACGAATACGACAACGACACGATCCGCAAACATGAACGCACACGCCGCGACAAAGAAGACGATCGCACACGCCACATGCTCATGTTGCGCGCGCAAACCGGCCCCGTCTTTCTCACCTACCGCCGCCGCGCCGAAATCGACGAACAAGTGAACGCCGCGATCACAGCGCCGCCTTTGTTCGACATCACCGCCGGCGACGGCATTCGTCACACGATCTGGCGCCTCGCGCAAACGGAAGGTTTAGTCAACAGCTTCGCCTCCGTTCCGCTACTCTACATCGCCGACGGCCATCACCGCGCCGCGAGCGCGAGCCGCGCGCGCGCCGAATTGCGCAATCAAAGCTTCGCGCACACCGGCAACGAAGATTACAACTACTTTCTGACCGTAATCTTTCCCGACTCGCAACTCCAGATACTCGCCTACAACCGCATCGTCAAAGACCTCAACGGTCTTTCCAAAGACGATTTTCTGGAAGCGGTTCGCCGCCAGTTCACGATCACTGACAACGCGAGTCCGGCGCCAAAAGAACGCGGAAACTGGAGCATGCATCTCGACGGCAAGTGGTACGGCCTGCAACTCTCGCCCGAGACGACGCTGCCGACCGGCACGGTCCAAACACTCGACGTCAGCATTCTCCAGGACCGCTTGCTTGATCCAGTGCTCGGCATCAAAGACATTCGCACCGACAAGCGCGTCGACTTCGTCGGCGGCCTGCGCGGAACGAAAGAGCTCGAACGCCTCGTCAACGAAGGCAAAGCCGCCGTCGCGTTTTCGCTGTATCCAACAACCGTCGCCGAACTGCTCATGGTCTCGGACGCAAACGAGATCATGCCCCCTAAATCGACGTGGTTTGAACCGAAATTGAGAGATGGTCTTCTGATTCATTCGATATGAAAGTCCTTATCGCAGATAAATTTGAAAAGTCAGGGCTCGATGGATTGCAGGCCCTCGGTTGTGAGATCTCTTTTCAACCCGATCTGAAAGACGACGCGCTCGTCCAGGCGATTCGACAGACTGCGCCTGACGTCCTCGTCGTGCGCGGCACAAAAGTGACCGAACCGATGCTCGAAGCGGGCCCTGTGAAACTCGTCGTACGCGCCGGAGCGGGCTACAACACGATCGACGTCGCCGCTGCTTCAAAACGCGGCATCTACGTTTCGAATTGTCCCGGCAAGAATTCAATCGCCGTGGCTGAGCTCGCGTTCGCACTCATCCTCGCACTCGATCGCCGCATCGCAGACAACGTCGTCGCGTTGCGAAAAGGCGAGTGGAACAAGAAAGAATTTTCGAAGGCGCGCGGGTTGTATGGACGCACGCTTGGTCTGATTGGCGTCGGCAAAATCGGGCAGGAAATGATTCCGCGGGCGCGCGCGTTTGGGATGCCGGTAATCGCGTGGAGCAGGAGTTTGACGCGCGAACGCGCAACTGAGATTGGCGTCGACATGATGGAATCGCCGAAGGCCGTCGCCGCGGCTGCCGACGTCGTCAGCGTCCATCTCGCGTTGAAACCCGAGACGAGACACCTGATCAACGCCGAGTTCTTCGACGCGATGCGCACGGGCGCGTATTTCATCAACACGGCGCGCGGTGAAGTCGTGGACCAGCAGGCGTTGGTCGATGCCATAAGAAACCGCGGCATTCGCGCCGGGCTTGACGTCTACGCGCTTGAACCGACCAGCGCGACGGCCGAGTTTCAGGACGAGATCGCAAAAGAAGCAGGACTTTACGGAACGCACCACATCGGCGCCTCGACGGACCAGGCGCAGGAGGCAATCGCCGCCGAGACTGTGCGCATCGTCTCGGAGTTCAAACGGACGGGCAAAGTTCCGAACGTCGTCAACCTGGCCCAACACACGCCCGCGACGCACCGGCTCGTCGTGCGGCATCTCGATCGGCCCGGCGTCCTTGCCGGCGTACTCGACGCGATCAAGGCCGAGCACATTAACGTGCAGGAGATGGAGAACATCGTCTTTGAAGGCGCGGCCGCTGCTGTCGCCCGCATCAACCTCGACAACGCGCCATCGCAGGAGAGTTTGCGGCAGCTTCAATCAAGCAGCCCGGACATTATCGAACTCGACTTGCTGAAGTTGGTATGAATACAACGCTCATCACCGGGGCTTCGTCGGGCATCGGCGCCGCGTTTGCCAGAAAGCTGGCCGCGCGCGGCCGCAACGTGTTGCTGGTCGCTCGCTCGGAAGACAAGCTGATCACGTTGTGCAACGAGCTCGGCCGGTTGAGCGGGATCCGCGCGCACTACTACACGCTCGATCTGCTCAAGCCAGGTGCGGCGGCGGAGCTGATGGAGGAGACGACGCGGCGCGAGTTGGTGATCGACATGCTCGTCAACAATGCCGGGTTTGGTTCGATGGGCGACTTCACCGGGCAGGATCTGGCGCGCGAGCTGGAGATGATCGATCTCAACATCAAGTCGCTCGTCGATCTGACTTATCGTTTTCTCGGACCGATGCGCGAACGAGGACAGGGGACGATCATCAACGTCGCGTCGACGGCGGGGTTTCAGCCCGTCCCGTACATGGCGACTTACGCGGGCACGAAAGCATTTGTGTTGTCGTTTTCGGAAGCGTTGTGGGAAGAGAACCGGGAGTTTGGCGTGCACGTGATGGCGTTGTGTCCCGGTGTGACGGACACGAATTTCTTTGCGGCGTCGCAAATGGGGCGTCCGCCGCTGCGCACCATCGAGACGGCGGAAGACGTTGTCGAGACGGCTTTGCGGGGTTTGCGCCACCGGAAAGCGAGCGTCATCTCAGGTTGGGCCAACTGGCTGCAAGTCGAAGCGGAGCGGTTCGTGCCACGCTCTGTCGTAACGAAGATCGCCGGCAAAGCCATACGCTCGCAGTTGGAAGAATGAAAGACCCGGATTTATTTGACGGAGGCTATGATGACGGAAAGGATTTTTAACTTTAGTGCGGGGCCGGCGGTGCTGCCGGTGCCGGTCCTGGAAGAAGCGCAACGCGATATGCTGAGCCTGCCCGGCGTCGGCATGTCGGTGATGGAGATCAGTCACCGCTCGAAAACGTTCGACGCGATCATAGGAAGCGCTGAAACCGGCATCCGTGAATTGCTCAACGTCCCTGACAACTATCGCATCCTCTTCCTGCAAGGCGGCGCGAGTCTTCAGTTTTCAATGGTCCCGATGAATTTTCTCCCGGCGGACGGCAGCGCCGATTACATACTCACCGGAAGCTGGGGCAAGAAAGCACTGAAGGAAGCAAAGCGAGTTGGCCCAGTCAACGTCGCGGCTACCATGGCCGACGGCGGCTTCACGCGCGTCCCGGGCGCCGGCGAGATCAGTCTCAATTCCGGCGCCGCCTACGTTCACATCACGTCCAACGAAACGATCGAAGGCGTCCAGTGGAAACACGAGCCTGACACCGGCTCAGTCCCGCTTATCGCCGACGCCTCTTCCGACATTCTGTCGCGCGCGATCCCGGTCGAGAAATACGGCCTCATCTACGCAGGCGCGCAGAAAAACATCGGGCCCAGCGGCGTAACGCTCGTGATCATCCGTGACGATCTGCTCCAGCGCATTCCCGACGGCATGCACACGATGCTCGATTACCGCACGCACGTCGAAAACAAATCGCTCTACAACACGCCAAACACGTGGGGCATTTACATCATCAACCTCGTCTGCAAGTGGATCAAAGACAAGGGCGGCATCAGCGGCATGGAACGCGAAAACGACGAGAAGGCCCGCCTGATCTACGACGCGATCGACGCCACCGACTTTTATCGCGGCCACGCTGACGCCGATTGTCGCTCGGCGATGAACGTCACGTTCCGTCTGCCTTCCGAAGAGCTCGAGAAGAAGTTCACCTCCGAAGCGACCGCGCAAGGGCTCGACGGATTGAAAGGCCATCGGTCAGTCGGCGGCATCCGCGCATCGATCTACAACGCGTTTCCGCGCGAGGGCGCCGAAGCGTTGGTTTCGTTCATGAAAGAGTTCGAACGCAGGAATGGCTGAAGGATCCGATCACGAAAGCCTCACGTTCAAGATCGGAGCGAATGATGCCGGCGTGCGGCTTGACGCGTTTCTCGCGTCGCAGATCCCGAGCTGGAGCCGCGCGCGTCTCCAGCGTCTGATCGAAAACGAAGACGT
>DASRIM010000397.1:0-9380 GCA_035649995.1 Pyrinomonadaceae bacterium
CGAAAGATTCCGGACACGGTCATCACGACGTCGATGCGCGGCCGCCCCAGTTCTTCGAGCGGTATCGCCTCGACATTCGTAGCGCGATTCAAAGCATCGCGGACGGGACGAACGCCGAGCAGCCACAGCGCCTGGGCCACGCCCTCGCCTTGCGTCTTGATGTTGTCGAGTCCCCACAGCACGAGGGCCATCGCTTCCGGATAACGCCCGTTCTCCTCTTTATAACGATCGAGCAGACTCGCGGCGACGATCTTGCCGCGCGCGACAGCGACTGCCGAAGGCACGCCGTACGGATTTATCGCGTGCGTGTTTCTGCCGGTCGGCAGGATGTCGGGGTTCTGAACGATGTCCGCGCCAGGTCCCGGCTCGATGAACTCGCCGCGCAAGGCGCGCACGAGCGCATCCATCTCGTTATTTGTTTCCAGTTTCGTAGAGACAGTCTCGAGTAACTTGAACACTGACCCCGCCTGAAATCCGCGTTCCTCGATATACGCGACTGCGGCGTCAGATCCGTGTTCCTGAAACACGCGGATCGCATCGTCGATGAACTCTTCCGGCAGCGCGCGAACTCCACTTTCCGGACGATCGAACGAAGCAATCATCTGCAACAAGTCGGCGCGTTCAGTCGCGGACGACGGGCGGCCGAAGACGTGCAGACCGGTCGGTATCAACCGTTGCTCTATCTCGAGCAACTGTTCGTACAGTTCGAAAACCTGTTCGTCTCTGGATTTCGTCAAGCGGATCTTACGGAACAGCCGGGGTAAGTTTTACGAAACGCGCCTGCAAGAGCTGCGCGAGCTTTCTTGTTTCTTTACTGGACTCGAACTCCTTTTGCGTATCGACCACGACCAGGTGCGCGCGCGTCTTTCTGAACGCGCCCGCCAACTCGCACAACTCGGATTCGATCTTCATCTGTCGCAGCACGCGCACGTTCATCACGTTGCGGCGCAGCGGCACGTTCGAGCGTCCATCAGTAAACAACAGCACCACGTTCTCCCCAAAGCGGTCGCCGACCAGTTTCAACAACTCGAGCGTGGTGACAAGACCGGCGCCAAGCGGCGTGCTGCCGCCCATGCGCAATGAGTCCAACACGCGGCGCGCGCGCAGGATGCTGCGTGAAGGCGCGAGGTCGAGGTTTGCCGTCTCGCCGTGAAACGAGACGATCGCCACGCTGTCGCGATTCAGGTACGACTTCCTGAGCAACTTCAGAATCGTGCTCTTCGCGCGCGCGATGCGGTTCGCCGCCATGCTGCCGGACGCGTCGATGGCGAAGATATAAAGCGTGCCGCGTTTGTGTTTCAGCAATTTGTAACGCAGGGCGCTGGATGAGACCGGGGTGAGTTGTGGGCCGCTCATTGAAGCGACGAGCGCGCGCAGCGTTGCGTCGATCGCGATCCGCGAGCCGGATTTCTTGTAACTGACGGCACGCGTGTAACGGCCGCGCAGATGCGAACTCGCCGGTTTCGCTCCTGACGAGCGCCGGCTTTGCGAAGCAGACCTGGCGCGCTCCGCAGCGGTGGTCCTGAGTTTTTCCTCGAGTCTCGACTCCGGCGACTTGTTCTCGACGGCCGGCGGCGATGGAGCGTCGGCGACGTTTGTCTTTCCACCACTCGGCGCGGCGGCACGCTGTCTTGGGCCACTCGGGTTTTTACGCGGACTGTCCGTAGACGGCGAGTTGTTGGCTTTGCGATCGCCGTCCGGCGGCGGTTGGCCCGTTTGTGGAAAGATTGCGTCGACTGCCTGTTCTATCTGGTCCGTTTTCACGATATCGTCCAACGCATCGCGCCGCAGACGGTGACGCAGCGACATCGCCGAAACGTGCCGGACGTGTTGTTCGGTGACATTGCGCCGTCCATCAAAGGCCGCCAGCGCGCGCGCCGCACGCATGATCGTGAGCTCACCGCGGTGACCGTCGACTTTCAGGTCCGCGCACACTTGCGCGATCTTCGACAGGATCGAGCGATCGACTGCTACCTTTCGCAGTTTGGCCCGTGCGCGTTGAATGCGCTTGCGCAGTTGCTCCTGCTCGCCTTCGTACGTTTCGTAAAACTCTTCCGGGTCGCGATCGTACGCCTCGCGCCGTTCGAGAATATCCACGCGGTTGTCGAGATAGTTCTCTGTTCTGACTTCGGCGTGCAGTCCGAAGCGGTCCAACAACTGCGGCCGCAACTCGCCTTCTTCCGGATTTCCCGAACCAACGAGCACGAAGTGTGACGGATGCTCGACGGAGACGCCTTCACGCTCGACTTTGTTTCTTCCCGTCGCCGCGACGTCGAGCAGCAGATCGACGAGATGGTCCTCGAGCAGGTTCACTTCGTCGATGTAGAGGAAACCGCGATTCGCGCGCGCGAGTAATCCCGGGTCGAAAGTTTTTCTGCCCTCGCTGAGTGCGCGTTCGATGTCGATGGTTCCGCAGACGCGATCTTCAGTCGCGCCGAGCGGCAGTTCGACGACGGAAACTGCCGCGAGCTTCGACGTTAAAGGTTTCCTGGCGGCGCAGTCAGTGCAGAGGTTTCGAACGTCGTCCGGATCACAGTTGTAGACGCAGCCTTCTACTACCGAGATTCGCGGCAGGAGATCGGCGAGGGCGCGCACGGCGGTCGACTTTCCCGTGCCCCGATGGCCCATGATCAAAACGCCGCCGATCAACGGATCGACGACGTTGAGAATCAGCGCCAGTTTCATTTCTTGTTGGCCGACAATGGCCGTGAACGGAAACGCTTTTCCCATAGACAGAAGCACAGATTACACTGATTTCGACAATTCCGATAATTCTCTTGACAACCAAAAGGAACGGGAATAGAGTGCGACCCACCTCCCGACTAAGTACAGGCAAGCCCAGCTAAATTTAGAATTTCTTTTGCGTGCGGGGCAGTCGCGCGCCTTGCATTCTCCTTCACAACCAGGACCCGTCCTTGGTTTTCTTCTTTGTGAGGGGACTCATCACTCTGGTCACCCCCCAGCGACTGGAGCTGCCTCTTCAAGCCAGGTAAAGCAGGCTCCAATCTGCGAGCAGAACCCGTGGTTCGCCGGCGGGCGAACTGACAGTTCTGTTTTCCAAACCGTGTTTGCAGCTCCTAGGAGGACACATCACATGAGGAAAGTTCTACCTATCTTAACTCTTCTTTTGTTTGCGGTTGCGCTCGTCTTGCCCCTGAGTGAACCGCAGACGGTCGAAGGTCAAACTGCCACTGAAGCCTTGACCACCGACATGGATGCCAAGACCGACGACTTGTTCAACGGCTTCGGCGTCAAAGGCACACCCGTCGACGAATGCGTGAGCGAACCCGAGCCGCCGACCGCACGCGGCAACGGCACCTTCGAAGAAAACAAGTTCATCTTCTCGGAACGCGAAACTATCGAAGACGGACTTGGACCAACTTATAACGACGTGGGCTGCGTTGAATGCCATCAGTCAGTCGACGTCGGCGCATTCGGCCAACAGATGGAATTCAGGGCCGGCCATCTCGTCAACGGCGCCTTCGTTGACGCACCTGGCGGCCAGTTGGTTCACGCGCGCGCCACCGACGCCCGCATCGTCGAGCACATCTCAACCGCGGAAACGGTGAAAGCGTTCCGCGTTACTCTGAGCACACTCGGCGACGGCTTTGTGGAATGCCTGGCGAACGGCGCATTGCAGAACAACGTCAATGCGCAACCCCTGGCTCAACGCGGGACTCTTACACAAGTTCCGGTGACGGAAGCCAACAACACGCTGCGCATCGGCCGCTTCGGCTGGAAAGCGCAGCACGCCAGCCTCGTCTCGTTCTCGGGAGATGCTTACCTGAACGAGATGGGCATCACCAACCCATTCGACGGATTCGGCGGCCGCAGTTCCAGCGCGCCCGACGCCGGAACGAATGAAAACCCGTCCAGCACGGCTGACGGCGTCGTCAACGTAACCTTCCCGTCTCCTTTCGATCCCGTCGAGGATCCGGAGGACGATGGACTCGACGTTCTCGCGTTTGCCGACTTCATGGCCGCAACGCGCGCTCCTCGTCGTGGTCCGATCACGGCGGCGGTCACACGCGGCGACTCGTTGTTCAACTCAGTCGGTTGTGCGGTTTGCCATACGCGCACTCTCGTGACGGCCGCTCCGGGCACGTTGATCAATGGCGGAGCGTTCGCAGTGCCGGCAGCTCTCGGCAACAAGATCATTCATCCGTTCAGTGACTTCGCTCTGCACAACGTAGGTACGGGTGATGGCATTGTGCAAAACGCCGGGCAAGCGACGGCAAATCAGATCCGCACGCCTCCGCTGTGGGGCGTTCGTGCTCGCAACAGGCTCATGCACGAGGGTCTGAACGTCACCATTTTCGATTCGATCCAACTGCATGCCGGCCAGGCAACAGCAGCGCGTAATAACTTCAACGCGTTGTCGGCAGCGAGTCGGAACGATCTCATCGCCTTCGTGTTGTCGCTATGATGTCCGGCGGCACACGGTCCTGACGAGGCACCTATCCCGAAGCTCGCCGGAGCAGTCACGATCCGGCGGGCTTCGGTTTCCTTCGGGGGTCAATCGATGCTCAGACCACTCTCAGTTGTTTTCATTTGTGTATCTCTCCTCTGTATATTCATCGGCTGCTCGAGCGGCAAAAGAACCGTCGTCGAGGCGCCGCCTGTTCACAAGCCAGCTCCAGCCGACACGCCGGTCAGAACACTCGAAGTTGCCGCCGCGCCCAAACTGCCCGAAGTGCAGGACGCGGTGAAGCGAGTCTTCAAAGACGCGGCTGTGATTCATCCTTCATATAACCAAAACTTTCTCTCGGGCGATTTCAACGGCGATAAGTCTCAAGACCTCGCCGTGGTCCTGAAGCCGGTTCCGGAAAAAATTTCCGAGCTGAACCAGGAGTATCCGCCCTGGCTGTTGCGCGATCCCAAATCCAACGCCGGCGTGCGCGAGCCGCTCCGCATCGAGAAAGACGAAGTGCTGCTGGCCGTCATTCATGGCTACGGCGCGAACGACTGGCGCGATCCGCAGGCGACGCAAACCTTTGTTCTCAAGCACGTCGTCGGCAGCGATCTCCGCGTGCAGACCGGAAAAGAGTTCGTTGCAGCGAACCCCGGACGAAAGCTGCCGCGGCCGCAAGGCGATCTGATCGGCGAAACACTTGGCGGCACTCCCGGCTATCTCTACTACGCCACTTCGAACTACTCGTGGTATGACCCGAAGACGTTCAAGGGACAGACGGAAGCCGGACCTTTCCACAAGTCCCGAACCGTGCGCGCGCACGCGGAGAAACCGCTGCGGGCCCACGCACAAAAGACGCCGGTCGCGATCACTGTCGAGGAGTTGAAAGCGAAGCTCAATAACAACGAACCGGTTGCGATCATCGACGTCCGCGGTTCGGAAGGGTACGCCGCCAGCAAAAGCACCATCAAAGGCGCGTGGCACTTCAAACTGCGGCGGCTCAAGAGCCGTTTCAAGTTTGCTCCCTTGAAGAACGTTCCTAAAGATCGCGACGTCGTGACGTACTGTGCATGTCCGAAAGATGAGGCCGCCATTTCCGCGGCGCAGATCTTTCAGGAGGCGGGTTTCACGCGTGTGCGGGTCCTCCAGGGCGGCTGGACGGAGTGGGTAAAAAATAACGGGCCGGTGCAACCGAAGTAGACCTTTGTTGTCTTATCAGTTATATCTGTGGTTCTGTGGTTGCACCCACTCTATTAGAAGTCAGCAAACTCGGATGCGTGCGTGGGGATCGAAGGCTTTTCAGCGGTCTCGATCTCGCGTTGCCGGCGGGCACGTTTCTTCAGGTGACCGGTCCCAACGGCAGCGGCAAAACCAGTTTGCTTCGCATTCTGTGTCGACTGCTGGCGCCGGCTGAAGGCCAGATCAAGTGGCAAGGTGAGGATATTCGCTCGTTAGGTGAGGAGTATTTCACGTCAGTCACCTATCTCGGCCACCGCCACGGAGTGAAAGACGAGTTCAGCGGAATCGAAAACTTGCGCATCTCGAATGCCCTGAATGGCATTGAAATCAGCAACGAACGCGCGCGCAGCGTCCTGGAACGCATGGGGCTCGCGGGACGTGACTCACTTCCGGCACGGCTATTGTCAGAAGGCCAGAGACGACGAGTGGCACTGGCGCGTCTTCTTACTTGCGGGACGAAACTGTGGCTGCTCGACGAGGTCATGACCTCGTTAGACAAAGGCGCCATTGCCCTGATTAGATCTTTGATTGAAGAGCACCTGGCAGGCGGCGGCATCGCGATCGTAGCGACGCACCAGGATCTGGAGCTGAAAACCGGCTCGATCGAGCGACTCGAACTCGCAACGTGAACTCCCCTTCGAGCTTATCGATGTTGCGCTGGATCGTTTGGCGCGATCTTACGCTGGCGTGGCGTCGCCGAGCTGACATACTGTCGACCGTTTTCTTCTTTATTATCGTCGTGAGCCTGTTTCCGCTGGGAATCGGGCCTGAAACGCAGTTGTTGCGGTCGATCGCGCCGGGAATTATCTGGGTCGCTGCGCTGCTCGCGTCGATGCTCTCGCTGAACCGGCTGTTTGCGAACGACCATCAGGACGGAACGCTGGAGCAGTTGCTGTTGACGCCGCAGCCGCTGTTTCTGGTGGTGCTGGGGAAGGTTTTGGCGCACTGGATCGTCTCAGAAGTGCCGCTGGTACTGGTTGCGCCGCTGGTCGGGCTACAGTTCGATCTGGAAACAGAGACGCTCCGGGTCCTGTTGATTAGCCTGCTGGTGGGCACGCCGGTTTTGAGTTTGATCGGATCCGTGGGAGCGGCGTTGACGTTGGGATTGCGCGGCGGTGGCGTGTTGATTTCGCTGCTGGTGTTGCCGCTTTACATTCCGGCGCTGATCTTCGGATCAGGCGCCGTGGAAGCGAGCATTATGGGCACGGCGCCCGCGCCGCATCTTTCACTGCTCGGAGCTTTTGCGATCGTGTCGCTGATCTTCTCCCCGTGGGCGACGGCAGCGGCTCTTCGTATCTCGGTGGAATAGAACTATGAATTTATATAAATACGCTTCACCAACCATGTTTTATCCGGTGGCGGGAAAGATGATCCCATGGTTTGCCATTCCCGCGGCTATTCTGTTTGCCGCCGGCATGTACGTGGGATTCTTCATCGCGCCTACTGACTTCCAGCAGGGCGACGCCTACCGGATCATCTTCATTCACGTGCCTGCGGCGTGGATGGGCATGTTTCTCTACGTGCTGATGGCGATCTACGCCGGCGTCGGTTGGGCGTTCAACGCGCGTCTGGCGTCGATGATGGCGTCGGCACTTGCGGTCACGGGCGCGATGTTCACGCTCGTGTCGCTCGTCACGGGCGCCTTGTGGGGAAAACCGACGTGGGGCACTTACTGGGTGTGGGACGCGCGAATGACGTCGACGTTGATCCTGATGTTTCTTTACATCGGCTTCATTTCGCTCCAGGCGTCGATTGACGACACGCGCCGTGCGGACCGAGCCGGTGCGATTCTCGCGCTGGTCGGCGTGATAAATGTCCCCATCATTTACTTTTCAGTGCAGTGGTGGAATACACTTCACCAGGGCGCAACAATTCGCTTGATCGGAAAGCCGACCATCGCCGCACCGATGTTGACTGCTATGCTCATCATGCTCGCGGCGTGTTGGTTCTACTCGGTGGCCGTTGTGCTCATCCGCCTGCGTTGCATTATTCTTGAGCGCGAACAGAATGCTGCTCGATTCGCGGAGGTGAATGCCTAATGGACTGGCCGGATCTATCGATGGGCAAGTACGGTTTTTATGTTTGGGGCTCTTACCTCTTTTCGCTGCTCTTGTTTGTTTGGGAAATACTCAGCTTGAAGCAACGCAAGCGAGCGCTCAAGCAACAGCAGCAACAACAGCGATCGAGCCCTGTGTCTCCTAAAGTTTTTACGGGGAGTGCCAATGAAACGACGTCATAAACGTATCGGAATCATTATTGTCGGCCTGGCGGGACTCGCGGTGGCCGCTTATCTCGTCGCCAGTGCTTTTAGAAACAATCTCGTCTTCTTTTTCAGTCCCACGCAAGTAGCCGCGAAAGAGGCGCCGGTTAATCGGACGTTTCGTATCGGCGGCCTCGTCGAGGACGGCACGCTCAAGCGCGACGGCGACGGTTTGACGGTGCGCTTTACCGTGACTGACACGGCGGCGAGTATCCCCGTCGTCTATAAAGGAATTCTCCCCGATCTGTTCAAGGAAGGGCGTGGCTGTGTGGCGCAGGGACGCATTGGTCCCGACGGCGTGTTTCAGGCCGACGAGGTCCTCGCCAAGCACGACGAGAACTACATGCCGCCCGAAGCAGGCGAAGCGCTCGACAAGGCGAAGCACGCCCGCGAAGCCTCGAAATCCGTGATTCCCAATTAAACTCGAATGATTCCTGAGATAGGCCAGTTTGCACTCATCATCGCGCTGTTGCTTGCTCTGACGCAGGCGACACTGCCGCTAATCGGCGCCTCGAACGGCAATCGCACCTGGATCGCGCTCGCGGTTCCAACCGGACAGGCGCAGTTTATCTTTGTCGCGATCGCGTTCGGATGTCTCGCGTATTCGTTCATCACGAACGACTTCTCAGTACTGAACGTCGCCACCAACTCCAACTCACAACTGCCGCTGCACTATCGTCTGGCGGCAACGTGGGGTTCGCACGAAGGCTCGTTGTTGTTGTGGGCGTTGATGCTGGCGCTGTGGACTGTCGCGGTGACGCTCTTCAGCCGTCACTTGCCGGAAGAGATGACCGCGCGCGTGTTGAGCGTGATGGGCATCGTCAGCGTCGGTTTTCTGTTGTTCATGCTGCTGACGTCGAATCCGTTCGCGCGACTGTTTCCGGTGCCGCCTGACGGGCGCGACCTGAATCCCCTGCTCCAGGATCCGGCGATGGTGGCCCATCCGCCGATGCTCTACATGGGTTACGTCGGTTTCTCTGTCGCGTTTGCCTTTGCAATCGCGGCGCTGATCGGCGGGCGACTCGACGCCACGTGGGCGCGCTGGTCGCGGCCATGGACCACCGTGGCGTGGATATTTTTGACGTGCGGCATCGCGCTCGGAAGTTTCTGGGCTTACTACGAGCTTGGCTGGGGCGGCTGGTGGTTCTGGGATCCGGTTGAAAACGCTTCGTTCATGCCGTGGCTGGTCGGCACCGCTTTGATCCATTCACTGGCCGTTACCGAGAAGCGCGGCGGCTTCAAGAGCTGGACCGTGCTGCTCGCGATCGCGGCGTTTTCGTTGAGCTTGCTCGGGACGTTTCTCGTTCGCTCGGGCGTGCTTACGTCCGTACACGCCTTCGCGACGGATCCGAAGCGCGGCATCTTCATTCTCGCGTTTCTCGTGATCGTAATCGGCGGGTCGCTGTTCCTGTACGCGTGGCGTGCGAAGCAGGTCGGGCTCGGCGGCAAGTTCGACGTGATCTCGCGTGA
>DASRIM010000398.1:0-26259 GCA_035649995.1 Pyrinomonadaceae bacterium
GCGCGTGCTGCAAGACGGCGAGTTCACGCGCGTCGGCGGCAGCGAAGTGCTCAAGACGGACGTGCGCGTCCTGGCCGCGTCGAACGTAGATTTAAAACGCGCTGTCGAACTCGGCACGTTCCGGCAGGATCTGTTCTATCGGCTTTCCGTGTTTCCGATTAAGTTGCCGCCGCTGCGCGAACGGCCCGAAGACACGCATCCGCTCGTCATCCACTTCATCGAGCACTACAAACAGAAAACGGGCCGCTTCATTTCCGGCATCTCGAAAGACGCGCTACAGGCGCTGATCACCTACGATTGGCCGGGCAACATACGCGAGCTCGAAAACGCGATCGAGCGCGCCGTGATCATCGCGTCCGGCCGCCAGATCGAGCTCGAAGACCTGCCCGAAGCGATTAGCAAGATCGCGTTGCAGGCACGCGATCGCATCAAGGTCGAGCGCGCCAAAGCCGCCAGTGAAGGACGCACGACGACTTTCGAGATCACGGTCCCGTCGTCGATGGAAGAGATTGAACGACAAGCCATCGAAGCCACTCTCGACTACACCCGTGGTGATAAATCTCACGCCGCGAAGGCGCTGGGCATCGGCCGCAAAACGCTCTACCGCAAACTGGAGCAATACAACGGTGGGCCCAAGCAGTAAACCCGGGATCTGTGCTATAGTCCGAACACCGAAATAACCAGAGAAAGGACCCAGAAAATGGGATATGACGATTATCGGAGAGACAGCGGTGACAGCATCTCTACTCGATTAACTTATTTGCTTATAGGTGGCGGCATCGGAGCGGTCCTCGCGCTGCTTTTTGCCCCCAAGTCGGGCCACGAACTGCGCGGCGACATCGCCGACGCGACGCGCAAAGGCATCGATCGTTCGCGCGAAGCGGCCCAACACTTGAGCGACCGCGCCGGTGAGTACTACGAAGCAACTCGCGAGCGCGCGGGTGAACTTTATACGCAAGCAGCCGGCAGAGTCAGCGACGTGGCCCAAACGGCGCGTGAAGCCGCGGCCCGCCAGGGCGGCACGATTTCCGCCGCGATCGACGCCGGAAAGAAAGCGTACCAGGAAGAGAAGCGGAAGACCGAAATGTCGGGACGCATCGAAGCTCCGAATTTCGGCGGCGAGAAGACCAACTGAGGCGGTAGACAATCAGCAACATGCACTTCGCACTCTTGCAGATGAACACCAACGATCCGATGTTCTGGGTGATGGTGATTATTGCTGCTTCGTTTCTGATCATTGCGATCGCCATGGTGGCGATCGCAGTGTTTGTCAGCCGCGCTGTCAAGTCCGTGAACCGGATGGAAGCGAAGATGGAACCGCTCATCGAACGCGTTTCGGCGATGAGCGAGCAGGGCAAGCAGATGGCCGTGCAAGGCAAGTTGATTGCCGAGCAGTTCACGGCGATTTCGGGTCACCTGTCTACCGCGACGCAGCACTTCTCCGATTCGTTGGCGATCGTTAAAGCCGAGGTCGGCGAGTTGAAAGCGCTGGTCAGCGATACGGCCGTCGAGGCTCGCGACAAAGTCGCGCTCGTCAGCCGCACGATCGACAGGACGCACACACAAGTGGCGCTGACGACGGATTTCATTCAATCGAAGGTGATAGAGCCGGCGCGAGAGTTGGCGGCGATTATGGCGGGCTTCCGCCGCGGCCTCGAAGTCCTCGTCGCGCCCGTGCCGAAGCCCATAAATCAGACTTACGCCGAGGATGAGATGTTTATAGGTTGAACCCACGTCCAAACGGATTCCGGAAACCCGAACCATCGCATCCAGGGTGGTTCGGGTTTTTAACATCTAAGATCTCAGATCTGAGATCTCAGATCATTCTGCTAGTATTGCGAGTTCAAAATCATGTCCACAGAGACCCCGTTCGATCTAAAAAAGACAGTCAATCTGCCTAAGACCAACTTTGCGCAGAAAGCGAACCTGGCGCAGGGCGAACCGGCGCGCCTGCAAAAATGGGAACAACTCGACCTCTATCACTCGATCTGCCGCGCCCGTGCCGGACGCGAGAAGTTCATCCTTCATGACGGTCCGCCCTACGCCAACGCCGATATCCATCTCGGCACCGCGATGAACAAAGTGCTCAAGGACTTCATCGTCAAATCGCGAACGATGATGGGCTTCGACGCGCCGTACGTTCCCGGATACGACTGTCACGGGCTTCCGATCGAGCAACACGTCGAAAAGGCGCTCGAGAAAAAAGGAAAAAAGAAGAGCGAACTGAGCGTCGAGACTTTCCGGCGCATCTGCCGCGAGCACGCCGAAAACGCGCTGAAGAGCCAGACGCGGGATTTCAAACGTCTCGGCATTCTCGGCGAGTGGGACGACCCGTACCTCACGATGTCGAACCACTACGAAGCGGAGACGGCGCGCATGTTTGCGCGCTTCGTCGAGCGCGGCTACGTCTACAAAGGCGCGCGCCCGGTTTACTGGTGCATCAAGGACCAGACGGCGCTCGCGGAAGCGGAAGTGGAATATCACCAGCACACGAGCCCGTCCGTTTACGTGAAGTTTCCGCTGCGTAGCGATCCCGCGACGATCGATCCGGCGCTGGCGGGACGAAAAGTTTTCGTGCTGATCTGGACCACCACGCCCTGGACGCTGCCGGCGAACCTCGGCATCGCGGTTCATCCTGATTTTGAATACTCGGCGTTCGAGTACGGCGATGAGGTTTATATCGTCGCCAGCGAGCTCGTCGAAGCTGTCGTCTCGAAGTGTGATTTAGGAGCGGCGCCGAGCGTCGTCGCGCGGTTTCCGGGAACGAAACTGGACCGGCTCGAAGCTGGACATCCGTGGATCGATCGTCCGTCGCTGTTGATGGTCGGCGAGCACGTCACGCTTGGCGGCGAAGCCGACGCGGAAACCGAGCTCGACGTCAGCGAAGCGCAAAAGAAGTCGCCTGACAGCAAGGCTGGTACCGGCTGCGTTCACACCGCGCCCGGACACGGTCACGACGACTTCGTCATCGGCAAGCGTTACGGTCTCGAGATCTATTGCCCGGTCGATAACGCCGGGCGCTTCACGCCCGAGATCGAACACTTCGCCGGCATGCGCGTGTTCGACGCGAACGACAAGATCGTCGACTTCATGCGCGAACGCGGTGTGCTGCTGTTCAGCGAGAAGTACGATCACCGCTACCCGCACTGCTGGCGCTGCAAAAACCCGGTGATCTTTCGCGCGACGCCGCAGTGGTTCATCGCGATGGACGGCGTGGAGGATTCCACGTCTACGCATCGGCCGCTCCGCGAGGCCGCACTCGCCGAGATCCAGCGCGTCAAATGGATTCCGGCGTGGGGCGTCGATCGGATGAGCAACATGTTCAAAGGACGGCCTGACTGGTGCGTCTCTCGCCAGCGCGTGTGGGGCGTTCCGATCCCCGTCTTTTATTGCGCGAAGTGTACCGAGGCTGTCGCGGATCCGGCGGTGATCAATCACGTCGCCGACCTGTTCGAACGCGAGTCAGGCGACGCGTGGTACACGCACGAAGCGAGTGAACTCCTGCCGCCGGGTTACACGTGCAAAGGATGCGGCGCCGCCGAGTGGTCCAAGGAGAGCGACATTCTCGACGTCTGGTTCGACAGCGGTGTGTCGTCGATCGCCGTGCTGGAAAGCCGCGAGGAGTTGCGCTGGCCCGCGGACGTCTACCTCGAGGGCGGCGATCAGTTTCGCGGCTGGTTCAATTCTTCGTTGATGGTCGGTATCGCAGCGCACGATCGCGCGCCGTACGACGCGGTGATCACGCACGGCTGGACGCTCGACGCGCAGGGACGTGCGATGCACAAGTCTGCCGGAAACGCAGTCGAGCCGGAGAAAGTGATCAAGCAATCAGGCGCGGAGATCATTCGCTTGTGGTGTGCGTCGTCAAACTACTTCGACGACATGCGCGCATCCGACGAGATTCTGCAACGCGTCACTGATGGTTATCGCAAGCTGCGCAACACCGCGCGTTTTGCGCTCGGCAACCTTCACGGCTTCGATCCGGCGCGCGACACCGTGCCGGAAGCGGAGATGGAGGAGATCGATCGCTGGGCGCTGGCGGAGTTGGACCGCGTGCTCGAGAAAGTGTGGACCGCTTATTCAGCATACGAGTTCCACAACGTCTATCACGCTTTGTACAACTTCTCGACGGTCACGCTTTCGGCGCGCTATTTCGACATCATCAAGGATCGGCTTTACACCTTTGCGCCGCGCAACAAGGCGCGCCGCTCCGCGCAAACTGCCCTGCTGCGCATCGCCGACGCGCTAGCGCGCACACTCGCGCCGATCCTCGTCTTCACGGCGGACGAGATCTGGGAAAACCTGCCGGATCGCGTTGAACCTTCGGTCCACATCGCTGAGTTTCCTGCGATTACCGGCGTGATCGATGATTCATTGGTTGAGAATTGGACAGCCCTCTTTGTGATCCGCGACGAAGTGCTTCGTGCACTTGAAGAAGCGCGAGTGGCTAAGCGCATCGGGAGTTCGCTCGACGCAAAGGTAACGGTAGAGGCTTCAGGTAAGATCTTTGAGCTACTGCAAAGGTATCAAAACGACCTTCGTTATATATTCATTGTTTCCGCGGTGTCGCTGGTTGAGGTACCAGGTCAGGTCATTTTTAAGACAGGATCAGTCCGTGTTTCGGTAGATACGGCCGAAGGTGAGAAGTGTGAGCGGTGTTGGAACTACTCGACGCGCGTGGGTGAATCCGAGCGGTATTCGACTGTTTGCGAGCGCTGCATTGCGGCGCTGGCGGAGATCGAAAACGCGAGTTAAATGGATCTACGCAATAACATAAGAACACAGTTTGCCTGGCGCGCCGGCTACTTGCTGGCCGCTTTCTGCCTGTACCTCGCGGATCAGGCGTCGAAGGCGTGGGCCGTGAAGGCGTTGCGCTTCGGCGAGGATCGCGTCGTGATTCGCGGCTTTCTTCAGTTCGCTTACACCGAAAACCCCGGCATCGCGTTCGGCCAACTCCAGGACGGCGGCGCGTTTGCACGCTGGTTCTTCGTCGCGCTCGCGTCCGCCGCGACAGTCGCCGTTTTCTACTACTTCATCCGCACGCCGCGAAACGACGATCGCGTCCTCGGCGCCTGCGCGTTGCTGCTGGCCGGAATTCTCGGCAATCTGACCGACCGCGTGCGACTCGGCTACGTCGTGGACTTCATCGTCATGCACGCCGGCGACTACCACTGGCCCACGTTCAACGTCGCCGACGCCAGCATCTGCATCGGCGCCGTGTTGCTTATGCTCGATCTATTTTGGGGACAAAAGAAACAGACTGCGGACGCCAAGACTTAACACGAATCACACGGATGTACCCTGAGCTTTTTCGCATCGGCAGTTTCCCCATCAATACTTACGGCGTCTTTCTCGCCCTGGCTTTTCTGTGCGCGATCCTGATCACGGTCAAGTTGGGCCAGCGCGACGGACTACCGCGCGAGCGTCTCTACGATCTCAGTTTATGGATGTTGCTGGCATCGCTGATCGGCTCGAAGATCCTGATGCTCTTCACGGAGCCGGAGTATCGCGATCGGCCGCTTCAGCTCCTGTCGTTAGACTTCCTGCGCTCCGGCGGCGTGTTCTACGGCGGACTGCTCGGCGCGATTATCGCCGGCTATCTGCTGATGAAACGTTACCAGTTGCCGTGGTGGAAAACCGCCGACGCTTGCGCGCCCGGAATCGCCATTGGTAACTTCTTCGGCCGTCAGGGCTGTTTTGCCGCGGGATGTTGCTGGGGTAAACCGACGTCGCTGCCGTGGGGCGTGAAGTTCAGCGAGTTGGGCCACGAAATCACCGGAGTGCCCATCGACCAACACCTTCATCCAACGCAGCTCTACGAATCGTTTGCGATGCTGCTTGTGTTCTTCTTTCTGTTGTGGCTGCACAAGCGCAGACGATTCAGCGGCCAGGTGATTCTTGCCTACGCCTTGCTCTATTCGATCGTCCGTTTCGCCATCGAATTCGTGCGCGACGACCCGCGCGGCGACATCCTCGGCTTGACGACGCTCACCGGCCTTTCAACGTCGCAGATGATCAGCCTGGTGGTAGGCGTGACTGCGTTGATTCTGATAATCGTTCGGAACAGGAGCTCAAGGGTCCTAAACAACTATGAAGATTCTCGCGCCACTATTCGCGCTGGCGTTACTGATTAACGTTCCAGCTTTTCAATCCGACAACAACCTGCTGCTGCCGAACGAAAAGCACCTGCGCAATATCAAGCAGCTGACCTTCGGCGGCGAGAACGCAGAAGCTTACTTCTCCGCCGACGGCAAACAGCTCATCTTTCAGTCGACGCGCGACGGGCGCGGCTGCGATCAGATCTACACGATGAACATCGACGGTTCGAACGTCAAAATGATCTCGACCGGCGATGGACGGACCACCTGTTCATACTTCTATCCCGGCTCCAAGCGCGTGCTCTACTCGTCAACTCACCTCGGCGACAAACAGTGTCCGCCGCGGCCGGACTTCTCGCGCGGTTACGTGTGGGCCATCTATCCGAGTTACGACATCTTCACTGCCAAGCCTGACGGTTCAGACCTGAAACAGTTGACGAACTCGCCGGGCTACGACGCCGAAACTACCATCACGCTCGACGGCAAGAAACTCGTCTTCACGTCGATGCGCGACGGCGACCTCGACATCTACACGATGGATGCCAACGGCAAGAACGTCCGCCGCCTGACCAACGAGCTCGGTTACGATGGCGGTCCATTCTGGTCCTACGATGGGAAACAGATCGTCTACCGCGCGCACCATCCGAAAACTGACGAGCAGAAAGCCGACTACACGCGTCTGCTTAAGAAAAGCCTGATTAGCCCGACCGTACTCGAGATCTGGGTGATGAATGCTGACGGTTCGAACAAGCGACAGGTCACGAGCAACGGCAAAGCTAATTTCGGTCCCTACTTCTTCCCCGACGGCAAACGGATCATCTTCTCGTCAAACCTCGACGATGCGCGCGGACGCAACTTTGATCTGTACAAGATCAACGTCGACGGCACCGGCTTCGAACGAATCACTTTTAGCGAGGCTTTTGACGGTTTTCCGATGTTTTCGCCTGACGGAAAGAAACTCGTCTTCGCGTCGAACCGCAATGCCGCGAAGCAAGGCGATACAAATCTCTTCATCGCGGATTGGGTGGAGTAATCAATTATGTACACCAGGAGATTTTTACAGCTCGGTCTTCTATTCATCGTTGCTTCGGTAGCGTTCGCGCAAACCGACCCCAGCGCGTCGCGGCTGCAACAACACGTCAGCTATCTCGCGTCTGACGCGCTCGACGGGCGTCGCACCGGCACCGCGGGCGCGAACGACGCCGCTCGTTATATCGCCGGCGAATTTGCGCGGCTCGGCTTGAAACCAGCGGCCGCAGGCCCGGCGACTCGCCGCGGCAGCCGGATCATGGCGCGTTACCTGCAACAGTTTCCGTACGTCGCCGGCATCGAGCTCGGGCAACAGAACGCGTTTCTGATTGGCGGGACGCAGCGTTTGACGGTGCGTGAAGAGTGGATGCCGCTCAGTTTTTCGACAAACGCGAGTGTTAGCGGTTCGATCGTTTTTGTCGGTTTCGGTATCAAGGCGCCCGAGTTGAATCATGACGACTACCAGGGCGTTCCCGTCTCCGGAAATATCGCGCTCGCGCTCGCGGGAACTCCAGACAGTGATAACCCGCACGGAAAGTTCTTCCGCTACGTCGACGTGCATTTGAAAGCAATCGCAGCGCGCGATGCCGGAGCCAAAGCGTTGCTCCTGATCACCAATGAGCCGGATTTCAAGAAAGCCCTTTTGGCGCGACTCGAAGTCGACCTCCTCGGCGGTGACGTACGCCTGCCGGTCGCGACCGTGTCGCAGCAGGCACTCGCCAAACTCGCGCCGGAGCTAACCCTTTCAGAATTACAACAGCTCGCCTCGGCCAAACAGCAATCGACGCTCAAACCCGTTGCCGGACCTTTCACACTCACGACCGAGCTCGTGCGCAAAGAGGTGCCGGCATATAACGTCGTCGGCGTGCTCGAGGGTTCTGATCGGTTGTTGAAGAATGAAACGATCGTCATCGGCGCGCATTACGATCATCTTGGCCGCGGCGGTTCGGGAAGTCTGGCGCCGCGTTCGGGCGAGATACATCACGGTGCTGACGATAATGCTTCCGGAACGGCGGGCGTGCTCGAGTTGGCGCGCGTGTTGACGGAGCAACGTCCGCGTCCGAAGCGCACGATCGTGTTCATCGCTTTCGGCGGCGAAGAAGAAGGGCTGCTCGGATCAAACTACTACGTCAATCATCCCGCGACGCCGCTCAACAGCGTCGTGGCCATGATCAACATGGACATGATCGGGCGGATGAAAGATCGCAAGCTCGTGATTGGCGGCGTGGGAACGGCGAAGGAGTGGCGCGACATCATCGCGCAGGGCACGGCGGATCCGGCGCGGAAGTTTGAGTTGACGCTGAACGAGGACGGGTTCGGGCCGAGCGATCATTCATCGTTCTACGGCAAAGAGATCCCGGTGCTCTTCTTCTGGACCGGAACGCACAACGACTATCACAAACCGACCGACACGTCGGAGAAGATCAACTACCAGGATCAGACTCGCATTCTCAACCTGGTTTCCTACATCGTCAGGCATCTGGACAGTGCTGATAAGCGTGTTACGTACACGAAGGCCAAGACGGATCCGGCGCCGCGTACCGGCGGCTTCCGCGTCTACCTCGGAACAATCCCGAACTACGCCGACAGTAACGACGGGCTATTGATCGACGGCGTCCGCGACGACTCGCCGGCCTCGAAAGCCGGACTGAAAGCGGGCGACCGCATCGTCAAGATCGGCACGCGCGAGGTCAAGAACGTCTACGACTACACGTATGCGCTGGGTGAGATGAAGGCCGGGGAAGAGTATGTAATTGAAATAATCCGCGGAACTGACAGGCTAACTCTGAAGATAACGCCGATTCAAAGATAGCGAAAGCTGGGGCAGCGCGGGGGAGTTGCTGCCCCGAAGAGTTTACCAGCGCGGTTCCCGCTCGTAACGATCGTTATCGCGATCACGGCCGCCGCCGCCACCGCCGTAACCACCACGACCGCCGCCACGGCCACCACCATAACCGCCACGGCCACCGCCGCCACGGTCCGTTCTCGGCTTCGCTTCGTTGACGGTCAGGTTACGTCCACCGAAGTCTTTGCCGTTGAATGCCTCGATTGCTGCTGCTGCCTCCTCAGGGGTTGCCATCTCCACAAAAGCAAAACCGCGCGATCGACCGGTTTCCCGGTCCTCAATCACCGAAGCAGATTCCACTGTTCCAACTGACGCGAAGGCTTCGCGCAGTTCGTCGCTCGTTGTGCGAAACGAGAGGTTTCCTACATAGAGTTTTGTAGCCATTCTACTATCCTTAGGTTGAAGGGAAGCGCGGGCTTGCTGGAATTCGCTGATACAGTTCGGGGGAGACGGCCGATACTTTCGGCGAGCTGCGACGCACCCGGTGCTCTAAATCACGAGAGCGGCTTCTGACTAATTGACAACTGCCTCACTCTCATTCAGCCGAACCTCGTCGCTTTACGATCACGGACAGGCGCTATCACCATTGACGCGCGAGAGCAGGTACTTGGTACGGAAAAGTATGCCGGACCTGTTAGAAAAGCGTCAAGGATATTTTGGAAAAAACATAGTTGCATGCCCGGTCAAAACTGGAAATCCGTGTTTTGCCTTTCTGGAACCCGAATTCAGTAATTCCAGACTTTGGTGTACTATTCGGTGCTCCTTTTTTAGCTCCGCAAAAATACCCTGAAAGGCTTGGTATTAATGTCCAATCGCATCCCCATCACTGTCGCGAACGGCGACGGCATCGGGCCGGAGATCATGGCCGCGACTCTCCGCATCCTCGAAGCAGCCGAGGCCCCACTCGAAATCGAAACCATCGACATCGGCGAGAAAGTCTATCTCGCGGGAAACACATCCGGTATCGAACCCGGCGCGTGGGATTCGCTGCGACGCACGAAAGTGTTTCTGAAAGCACCCATCACGACGCCGCAAGGCAAAGGCTACAAAAGCCTGAACGTGACCGTCCGCAAAGTCCTCGGCCTTTACGCCAACGTGCGCCCGTGCGTCTCGTACGATCCGTTCATCGAGACGAAGCATCCGTCGATGGACGTCGTCGTCGTCCGCGAGAACGAGGAAGACCTGTACGCCGGTATTGAACACCGTCAAACGAACCAGGTTTACCAGTGCCTGAAACTGATCTCGCGTCCCGGCTCCGAAAAGATCGTCCGCTACGCTTTCGATTACGCTCGTCGCAACAACCGTAAAAAGGTCACCTGCTTCACCAAAGACAACATCATGAAGATGACCGACGGGCTGTTTCACAAAGTCTTCGACGAGATCGCCGCCGAGTATCCCGATATCAAAAACGAACATTGGATCGTCGACATCGGCGCCGCGAAACTTGCCGACACGCCGGAAGCGTTCGACGTCATCGTCATGCCGAATCTTTACGGCGACGTGCTGTCGGACGTCGCCGCCCAAATCGCAGGATCTGTTGGCCTGGCCGGCTCGGCAAACATCGGCGAGCACGTCGCGATGTTTGAAGCGATTCACGGTTCAGCGCCGCGACGCGCCGGACAGAACCTCGCGAACCCGTCCGGCCTGCTACTCGGCGCGGTGATGATGCTGGTCCACGTCGGGCTCAACGAACACGCCGAAAAGGTCCACAACGCGTGGCTGCGCGCCGTCGAAGACGGCATTCACACCTACGACATCTACGACGAAAAAGTCAGTAAGCAGAAGGTCGGAACGAACGAGTTTGCGACAGCCGTTATTGAACGACTCGGACAGACTCCGCAGATTCTGAAGCCACGAAAGTACAAGGCCGGCGACGCTCAAACCCTGACGAGCAAAGCTGCCGCATCCGCCGCTGCGAAGAAAGAACTGGTCGGCGTGGACGTTTTTCTCGACTGGACCAACGGATCGCCGAACGATCTCGGCGGCAAGTTGAGCGAGTTGAGCGGCGAGGGACTGAAGTTGACGATGATCAGCAATCGCGGTGTGAAAGTTTGGCCGGAAGGTCACGCGGAAACTTTCTGTTCCGACCACTGGCGCTGCCGTTTCCGTTCGGAGAGCGGCGACGGTGCGGTTTCGCACGCGCAGGTGATTTCGTTGTTGAGCCGCGTCGCGAACGCTGGTTACGACTTCATCAAGACCGAAGGACTTTACACGTTTGATGGCGAGCGCGGTTTTTCGCTCGATCAGGGAGAATAGAGGATGGCGAAAAAACAGGCCGCTAAAGACAAATCGAATAAATCGAAGAAATCACTCGTCGCAGTAATCATGGGCAGCCAGTCAGACTGGGACACGATGCGGCACGCGGAAGAAACATTGACGAAGTTTGGCGTCGCGCACGAGTGCCGCGTCATTTCCGCTCACCGATCGCCAGCGCTGGCGTCGGAGTTTGGCTCAACGGCGGAATCACGTGGGTTGGAAGTGATCATCGCCGCGGCGGGCGGCGCAGCACACCTCGCGGGCGTGATGGCGGCGCACACGACGCTGCCGGTCCTCGGCGTCCCGATGCGCAGCGAAGCGCTGAATGGTCTCGACTCGCTGCTGTCGACGGTGCAGATGCCGGGCGGGATTCCCGTCGCAACGCTCGCCATCGGCAAACCGGGCGCGGTCAACGCAGCGTTATTCGCGGTCGCAATTCTCGCCAACTCGCGGCCCGAGTTGCGCAAAAAACTGCACGAGTTCCGCGAGGCCCAGGAGGCCAAGATCCGCGCCACGACGCTGTAGTAATAGTTGATTTAGAAATCTGGGCAGTCGTCTCTTGAATTTAGCAGTCCGTTACTGCACAATGCCCTCACTGTCACCTGGACTGCCCAGAGCACGTTCCTTCGACCCTGGAACCTCTCTGATTGCCAAGTTTTCTTCCTTTTTTCTCGCTCTCGAAGGAAATCCATGCGAGCATGATCGGCCAGACGGTTTCTCATTATCGAATCATTGAAAAACTGGGCGAGGGTGGAATGGGCGTCGTCTACCTCGCCGAGGACCAGCACCTGGCGCGCCGCGTCGCCATCAAGTTCCTAACGTCTACCGACCGTCACTATCGCGCCCGTTTCATTCGCGAGGCCCGCGCCGTCTCCGGGCTCAATCATCCGAACATCGCGATCGTCCACGACTACGGCGAGACTCAGGCAGGCCAGCCGTTTCTCGTGATGGAGTACGTTAGAGGCAAGTCGTTGAGCGAACTGCTCGACGAGGGCCTCACGATGCGACGCTCGGTCGAGATCGTTGCCGCAATCGCCGCGGCGCTCGGCGAAGCCCACGATCAGGGTATCGTCCACCGCGACATCAAGCCTTCGAACGTGCTCATCAACGAGCGCGGTCACGTGAAGGTGCTCGACTTCGGTCTCGTGAAACACATGTTTGAGCCGGAGTCGACCGGCGTTGATCTCGACGCGCAAACGATTTACGCGACCCAAACGCGCAGCGACGTCATCGTTGGCACGCCGCTCTACCTTTCACCCGAACAGGCCACGGGAAAAGATATCGACGGGCGCAGCGACCTCTTCGCGCTCGGAGCGCTCCTGTACGAGTGCTTGACCGGCCAGTCGGCGTTTTCCGGCGGCAGCGTGCTCGAGATCGGCGCGCAGATCATTCACGTCACTCCGCCGCCGCCGTCGACGATCAATCCGCGGATCCCGCCGGAGCTCGACCGCATAACCTTGAAAGCACTGCAAAAGAAGGTGGACGCACGCTATCAAACGGCGGATGAGTTTCTGAACGATTTGCGAGCGGTGGGCGCGACGCTGAGCGGCGATGGAATCCCTGTCTTGAGTAAGGCGAAGCGGCCGACGGAGGGTTTCAAACGCGCGACCGCTGCTTTCGCAACACTCACCACGCAGTTGCGCCGGCAACGGTTCTCCCTGGCTGCCGTCATCCCTGCATTCGTCGTTGCCGGACTGTTGATCTGGGCCGTCATTTATTGGTGGCCGCGCTCTTACTACCAACCGTCCGCCGCCGCGCTGAGCTGGTACGAACGCGGCACTGATAACCTTCGCAACGGCGCCTACTACCAGGCCAGCAAAGCTCTCGCGCAGGCAATCGACATCGACAGCCGCTACGCACTCGCACGCGCGCGTTTGGCCCAGGCATGGATCGAGCTCGACTACTACGACAAAGCGAAAGACGAACTGATCGCCGCGACGACCATCGCCGGCGACCGCTCTTCAGTCGCGCCCCGTGACGCGCTTTATCTCGACGCTATCTCCGCCACTGTACGTCGCGACTTCAACGAAGCGGTCACCTTCTACACCCAGATCGCGCAACTCACGCCCGAGGACAGCGAAGTCTACGTCGACCTCGGCTACGCCTACGAGAACGCCGGCGACCCTGACAAAGCGCTTGAGAATTATCTAAAGGCGATCCAGTTGAACGCCGGCCAATACGCGACTGCCTATTTGCGCGCCGGCATCGTCTACAACCGGAAGACTCAAACCGACAAGGCGACGGCAATGTTCGACGAGGCCGAGCAGTTGTACCGCGCCGGCAGCAACAGTGAAGGCGTAAACGAAGTGCTGCGCCAACGTGGAATTCTGCATCGCGTGAAAGGCAACTATCAGGAGGCGCAGGCGCAGTTTCAGCAGTCGCTCGACGCGGCGCGCGCGATCGGCAACGAGGCGCAACAGATCACCGCGTTGATCGAATTGAGCTACCTCGCGTCGACAAAAGGCTCCTTTGCCGAAGCCGAGAGTTACGCGCAGCAGGCAGTGACGATCGCGCAGCAGAAGCAGCTCGAAAACCTGACGGCCGACGCTTTGCTTGAGCTCGGCAACAAGTTCTCGAACCAGGGCGACCTCACGAAAGCCGAACAGTATTTCAAACAAGCCATCCAGTTCGCACAGGCAAACAAGGGACGCGTACGTGAAGCGCGCGGGCTCTCGAACCTCGGCGGTCTCTACATTCAAACGCTGCGCATCGACGAAGGTCTGGCGATGGTGCAGCAGGCGATGGATTTTTTCCAGCGCGCGAACTACCCGCGCAACGTCGCTTCTTGTTTGACGCAGATCGGTCGCGGACAACGGCGTAAAGGCGATTACGCCGCGGCCTTGCAGACGTTGAACCAGAAACTCGACTCCGCCAAACAGAGCAACAGCCAGCCAGCGATCGCCGACGCTTATCTCGAACTCGGCGCGCTCTATTTCGACGAAGGAAAGTGGCCGCTGGCGCTCGAACAGTATGACAGCGCACTGAAAATCTACGAATCCATTGATAGTAAACTTCGTATCGAGTTCTGTAAGGCGAACCGCGGAAACATTCTGTGGCACCTCGGGCACTATCCGGAGGCGCAACAAGTACTCGATGAAGTGACGGCTAAGATTACGGCGGAGAAAGGGAACTTCTTGCAGTTGCTGCCGGAGATTACTTTGGTAAGCGCCGAGATGCGTTTGAGTGAAGGAAACCTTTCGGCGGCCATTACACTCGCGACGCAGGCCGGCGAGATGGCCGGAACAAAGTTGCCGGACGTCGCCATCAAGAGTAAGTACGTACTCGGTTTGGCGAAAACGCTCTCGGGCGGACAGCAGGACGGCCAGCGGCTCCTTGATGAGAGCGTCAACGCTGCGTCGAGCACGGGTGACGTCGCCCTGTACATACGAACTTTGCTTGTCGCCGCCGAAGCGGCGCTGGCGCGAAAAGATGCCCAGAAAGCGCTGACCCTGGCTACGCAGGCTCAGGAACGATCTGCCGGCGGCGGGCAGTTGGAGTCGCAATGGCGCGCCTGGAACATCATCGCGCGCGCAAATTCAGAACTGGGTAACAAGGACCAGTCAGTCGAACAAACGAAAAAGTCCTCTGACGCGTTGGGCCAACTCCAGCAACAGTGGGGAGCCGACGCGTTCAAACGATATACTTCCCGGCCTGATATTCAGGTTTATATGAGAGGAGCAGGTCAGTAAAAAAACCTGTAACTACAAAAACTCCCAAACAGAACAAAGGAGAAGCTCAGAAATGTCACCAGATCCAGACGACAAACCTATCGATCCTCCTGACAACCAGGGTGGTGGTAACGCTACCGCAACTGGTTCTGAGTCCGACGCCGTCCTCGAACCGGCTGCGGCCCCGATTGATCCTCCCGACAACCAGGGAGGCGGCGGCTGATCCCGCCTTACGTGTTTGATCCACAGATTACGCAAACGTGCGTAATCTGTGGATTAAAACCCTTTCTTCGCGATCCACGTTCTCACCACCTCTTTCGGATCGCGCTTGTTTCCATCGATTTCATAATTCAGGCTCCGCATCTCTTCGGTCGAGATCGCGTTCGCGAGTTTCGCGAGTGCTTCTTTGAGCTCCGGAACGCGTGCGAGTGAATCCTGGCGCACGAGGTAGACGGCCTCGTACGGCGGGAAGTAACGGCGGTCGTCTGTGAGTTGGACGAGATCGAGTTGCGCGATGCGTCCTTCGGTCGAGTTGCCGGCGATCAGGTCGACTTGTCGAGACGAGAGCGCGATGTAAGTCAGGGAAAGGTCCATCTCGCGTACTTCGGCGAACTTCAAACCGTACGCTTTCGAGAAACCCGGATAGCCGTCAGCCCGCGACATGAAGTCCTGGCCGAAACCTGCGCGCCAACGCGGCGCATGCGGCACGGCGTCGGAGATCGTCTTGAGGTTCAACCGCCGCGCATCGGCGCCGCGCACGAGCATCGCGAACGTGTTCTCGAAACCTAACGGTGCGCTGACTTCGACGCCGAAGTTACTCGCGTATTCGCGTTGCACCTGGTCGTAAACGGCGCGCGGGTCCGTGATTGGCGGATGATGAAGAACGGTGGTGAACGAGGTTCCGGTGTACTCGGGATACAGATCGAGTGTGCCGGCGACGAGCGCTTCGTGAGGCAGGTTTCCGCCAAGTTCGAAGCGGCGCTCGACGGAAACGCCGCGCGCTTCGAGCATCTGCGCGATGATCTCCGCCAGCAGCGTTGATTCCGTGAAATCCTTTGAACCGACGACGACGCGATGGCTAACCGCAGGGACCTTCATGAACTGCCAAAAACCGATGCCGAGCGCCACAAGCAACGCGAAAACGGCGAATGCCAGCCTGGGCGAAAAAGATTTGCGTTTAGCTGTAAAGCTGAACTGCCGTTCGACCAGGCCGAGGAGGAAATCCGCGGCTAGCGCGAGTAATGCCGCGGACGCTGCTCCAGCAATTAATAGATTGTTGTCGTACTGGCGTAGGCCGCGAAAGATGTAAACGCCGAGTCCGCCCGCACCGACTGCGGCGGCGATCGTCGTCACGCCGACGGCGATCACTGTCGCGACGCGAATGCCGGTCACGATCACGCCGGCCGCCAGTGGCAACTCCACTTGCCGCAACACCTGGCTGTCCGTCATTCCCATCGCCACCGCCGCTTCGCGCACGCTTGGTTCGACGCCGAGTATTCCAGTGACGGTGTTGCGGATGATTGGCAGCAGCGAGTAGAGCACCAGCGCAACGAGCGCGGTGCGTGTGCCGATGCCGCCGATGAAAGGCAGCGGAATCAGAAAGCCGAACAACGCGAGACTCGGCACCGTCTGCATCACGTTCGCGATGCCGAGCACTGGGCCGCGTAGCGCGCGATAACGTGTGAGCAGTATTCCCGTCGGAACGCCGATCAGGACAGCGGTAACGATCGAGATGAACACCATGACGAGGTGTTCCTTGATCAGTGTGAACAGTTCGGCCCAGTTTGTTTGCAGAAACTGCCAGAAGCTCATACCAGCGTTTCCAGATATGCGCGCGCGTGTTCGTTCGTCGAGGCGCGAAAGCCTTGCGGCGACTCGAGTAGCACCAGCCGGCCTTTGTGCATCAGGCCGATGCGCGTGGCGAGCGCCAGCGCCTCGCGGACGTCGTGCGTCACGAGGATCGCCGTCTTCTCGAGCCGGCGTGATAGATCGGCAAACTCTCGTTGCAGACTCGCGCGTGTTAAAGGATCGAGCGCGCCGAATGGTTCGTCGAGCAGCAACAGCGGCGGATCGGCGGCGAGTGCGCGGGCGACGCCGACGCGCTGGCGTTGTCCGCCGGATAGTTCGCGTGGGTAACGATCCGCGAACTGGTCCGGAGGAAGACCGACGAGCGTCAACAACTCGCGCACGCGCTCGGAGGTTCGCGTTTCGTCCCAACCGGACAGAGACGGTACGAGTGCGATGTTTCGTGCGATTGTGAAGTGCGGAAACAGGCCGCCTTCCTGAATCACGTAGCCGATGTGGCGGCGCAATGCGATCGGATCCCAGGCTGTCGTCGCCTTGCCTTCGACGGCGACTTCGCCTTCGGTTGGGGTTAACAAACGATTGACTAATTTCAGGGTCGTGGTCTTCCCACACCCCGACTCGCCTAATAACACGAGCGTCTCGCCACGTTCGACGGTTAGGTTGAGATTGGAAATGATGGGAGCGGGAGCAGTCGGATGCGAAAAGCTGACGTTGTTGAATTGAACGAGCTGATTATCGGTGGCGTCGTTCAAGCTAAAAGGTTTCCTGTTTCATGACTCTCCCGCAAGCGCGAAGCACATTCAAAGGGAACTTCAACGAATTCCTTTACACGAATCTCCCGCAAGCGCGAGGCACGTCACTGTCAGGCGGCGAGCAGGAGGTTGCTGCTGAAGCGTTCCTGAGAATCGAGCCACATGCGCGAGTGTTCGAAACCGGTTGCAGAGGCGAGCGCCTCGATCCCCGCTCGGTCATACTTGTAAGAGTTTTCCGTGTGAATCAACTCTCCAGCCGCAAACTCAACCTCCAGCTCGAGCTTCTCGATCCGCACCCGCTGATTGACGAGACTCTCGATGTAGATCTCAATCCGCCCGGCGCTTTCGTTATAGAAAGCCTTATGCTGAAAGTTGCGCAAGTCGAACCCACCGCCAAGCTCGCGATTGATCCTCGCCAGCACGTTCAAATTGAAAGCAGACGTGACGCCGAGCGCATCGTTGTAAGCAGCCTCAAGCACAGCCGGATCCTTCTTGAGATCGACACCCAACAACAGCGCATCACCTTCACGCAACACCCGGCGCATCGCTTTCAAAAAACGCAGCGCCTCCTCGGCGTCGAAATTACTGATGTTCGAACCGAGAAACAGCGCCAACGTCCGGCGTCGCTGTTTCTTCCCAAGCTCCGCAAGACCAGCGAAATAATCCGCGGCAAACCCTTCGATACTCAAACGTGGATACGATTGCAACAGAATCCGCGAGCTGCTCTCCAACGCGCTGAACGAAATGTCGACCGGCATAAAAAGGAGCTCCGGCTGCGACCGCAACAACGCTTCAATAACCAAACGCGTCTTCGAAGCGCTGCCACTACCCATTTCGACCAGCGTCTTCTGTCCGTCGACCGCGCCGGCAATCTCGTCAGCGTAGCGCGTGAGTATCTCGTTCTCCGCGCGCGTCAGATAGTATTCGGGCAACAGGCAGATGGCTTCGAAAAGCTGCGAACCGAGTTCGTCGTAAAAGTACTTCGGCAGGAATCGTTTTTGCTGCGAGGTCAGCCCCTTGCGCACGTCATCGGCAAGACCGGCGAGCGGATCGCGCTTCACCAGATTGTGAATGAACAGCCGAGGATCTCTAATCGGTTGTGCCAAAGTACCGGGTATCATAGCCCATATCGTCCACAGATCGGCACTGATCTGTGATGGATCTGCGCTTGACCATCGAGTCGGACGTGGGCAAGATCGTCGCAATGTTTTTAAGTAGATTTGTTTTAATAGCTTTGTTGATGGCTGGTTTTGGATGTTCCGCCCTCGCCCAGGGTTCGAAGCAGGAGCTCGAAGTCCCCGAGAAAGTAACGGTTTCGATCAAGAACCTCGAAGGGCGCGTCAGCGTCATCGCCTCCGCCGAACAAGACAAGAAAATGACGGTCGAAGCAAACTCGGCCGGAGCCGCCATCAACGCAGAAGACGTGAAAGTCGACGCGAAGGGCGGCAAAGTCTCCATCGACGTACGCCCGCGCGGAGACAAGAACCGCATCGATCTCGTCGTCCGCGTTCCCCAGCGATCGAAAATTGAAGTCGAGGGACAGGCAGGCGCCGTCGACGTCGTCGGCAACGTCGAATCCGCGTTCGTCAAGACCGACACCGGAACGATTCACGCCGACGTGCCGCTCGACGCTTTGAAGTTCGACTTTGTCTGGGAAGCAAGCCGTCCGCGATACATGAGCGACGTCGAGCTGCCGCCGGTTAAAGAAAAAGCCGGTGGAACCTTCAAACTTTCAGGACGGCTCGGCGAGAAGGAAGCGAAGAAAGAAGAGACGGTCGCACTGGATTTCAGGACGCAGCGCGGCGTCGTGCTGCTGAACGTGGATCCGGCAATGGCGCCCGCGGACCTGCGTGAACGCCCGCTGACCGAAGCCGCGCGGTCGATCGTGCGCGCCGGCGACAGTCACCTCGTCGAAGCGATCCGCAAGGTATCGCCAAAGATGTTCGGCGATTATGCGAAAACACTTCCGCCGCCCGAAAAAGAACCGTCGCTGGTGACGCGCACGCCGCCGGGCAAGATCGTCAGCTCAGTCGCGCCGCAACTGTTGCGCTTCAACGCCAGCGTCACCGATCGCAATGGACGCGCGATCGGAGGCATGCGCGAGTCCGATTTCACCGTTTGGGAAAACGGAATTGAACGCCGCGTCACGAGTGTCGCGCCCGCGAACGAGCCGTTCAATCTCGTGCTGCTGTTGGACGTGTCGGGCAGTGTCGAAGAACGAATGGATTTCATTCGCAAAGCGGCGCGCGACTTCCTGCGCACAACCAGTCCACAGGATCGCATCTCGATCATCAGTTTCCGCGACGACGTTCAGGTCATTTCCGACTTCACCACCGACCGCGCAATGCTCTCGCGCAAACTCGACGAAATTGACGCCGGCGGCGGCACTGCGCTGTACGACGCGCTCGGATACGTGTTGAGCGAACCACTCAGACGGCTGCGCGGAGAACGCACCGCCATCGTCGTCATGTCTGACGGCGACGACAACAAGTCGTTTCTTCCGTTCCCCGCGATTCTGGAAGCGCTCACCGAGTCGGGAGCGCTGGTTTATCCCTTGTATGTACCTTCCGGTTTGATACCGGAAGCGAGCGTTCCGAAACCCGAGATCACGATCGATCCGCTGCGCACTCGTTATCTGACACTGACGACGCGCGCCGAAGATGAAGGACGCAAACTCGCCGCGGCTTCCGGCGGGATCTACTATCCGATTCGGCGTCTCGAAGACTTGCAGAAAGCTTACGACGACGTCGTGGCCCAACTTCGATCCGCTTACACGATCACTTACGCGTCGAACGCGTCGTCGTCCACGCCGCGCGTGCGCGTGCGCACGAACCGCGACGGCGCATCCGTGCGCCTGAGCCCGGTCGTCGGTCTGAACAATACGCCCTAGTGTATTTTCGATAGCCTTTTCGATTCCCCCATGCTAAAACGCCAACACTACATCACACTCGTATTCATCGCGCTCAGCTTCGCGCCGCACGTTACTCAGGCTCAATCGACCTGCACGCCCGAACAACGAAAGGAATTGATCCTGACGGCCGTTCAGAAAGACGGTGCGGTGATCGATAACCTTCGCGCCGAGCAGCTTAGTCTGAAGGTCGGAAGCTCTCCCGCAACCATCGCCGACGTCGTTTTCCAAAAGGACTCGCCTCTCGATCTCGCCGTTCTGATCGATACCAGCGTTTCTCAGGAAACAGCGTTGCCGATGGCTAAAGCCGCCGCGCGAGCTTTCATTAAAGCCGTGTTCATCGAAGGCCAGGACCGCGTAGCAGTCGTTTCGTTTGCAAATACGCCGAGTTACCATCAACTGTTAACGTCAAACGCTGCCGCTGCCGCGACGGCAATAGACCAAATCGAGATCGAGCTACCTCAGGGCTACGTCGGCGGCGGAGTGGTTGTCAGCACAGGTAAACCTCCGGCAGGGCCTCTTCCCGGATCCACTTCGCTCTGGGACTCCGTTCGCGCCGCGGCCGAACGCGTGTTCGGCGTCAAAGCTGAAAAGCGCCGTCGCGTAGTACTCTTGTTTACTAACGGATACGACACGTCGAGCGAAGGCAAGTTGAACCCGGCGATCCAGGAAGCAAACAAGCACGACTTGACTGTGTTTTCGATCGGCGTGGGTGATCCCGACCGGTACGGACTGGACGAAGGATCGTTGAAGAAACTCTCAGAACAAACCGGCGGTATCGCCCGCTTTCCACTGGATAACAAGCAGAAGCTTGAAGCGGCGCTAACCGATGTCGCGAACCACTTGCGCGGCAATTACGTCATCGGCTACTGCGGCGGCGAGTTGAAAGATAGGGCCAGGCTTCAGGTCGAGGTCGTCGACCCGGCAATGCGAAAAGCGAAACCCGTTTTGGCATACAGAAGGTATTAGCGTCCGTGGCGAACCAACCACTATTCAATGCGCTGTTCGACGAAACGGAACGAAAGCCTCTCACTGTCTCTCAGCTAACAAACTCGATCCGCATCGCGCTCGAATCGCGCTTCGCTGCCGTTTGGGTCGAAGGCGAGATCTCCAATTTCAAGGCCCACTCGTCAGGACACTGGTACTTCACGCTCAAAGACGAAAACGCACAGTTGCGGGCCAAGTGCTTTCGTTCGGCGAACACTCGTATTCGTTTTCGTCCGACAGACGGTTTGCACGTCCGCGCGCGTGGAAAACTCTCGCTATACGCGCCGCGCGGCGAGTACGAACTCGTCGTCGAAGCACTCGATCCGGTCGGCGCCGGCGCGTTGCAAATCGCGTTCGAACAGCTTCGCGATCGTTTACGTGCGGAAGGGTTGTTTGCCAAAGAATTGAAGCGGCCGCTGCCGGTTTTTCCGCGGCGCGTCGGCATCGTCACATCGCCGACCGGCGCCGCGATTCGCGACATTCTCAACGTCATCTCGCGCCGCACACGCACGGTCCACGTCCTGTTCTCGCCTGCGCGCGTACAGGGCGATCTCGCTGGACCACAGATCGCGCACGCTATCCGGTTCATCAACCTCTATCACGAACGCGCTCTGCGCGAAGGCCGCACCGCCGATCTGGTCGACGTTTTGATCGTAGGACGCGGTGGCGGTTCGACTGAAGACCTGTGGGCGTTCAACACGGAAGAAGTCGCGCGCGCGATACGCAAATCAGCGATCCCCGTAATCTCTGCCGTCGGACACGAAAGCGACTTCACGATCGCGGATTTCGTCGCCGACTTTCGCGCGGCGACGCCGTCAGCGGCCGCCGAGATCGTCGCGGCGCGTGAAGACCAACTCTGTTCGGCGCTCGAGCACATGGGCCGGCAACTCGTCCGCCTAACGCGGTTCAAGATCGTCGACCTTCGCTCGCGAGTGCAGGAGCAGGCGCTGTCGCACGCGTTTGATGAAGTGAAGTCACGTCTCGCAAGCGCGCGGCGGCGATTCGAGTCGGCGTCGTCGGCGTGCGACGCTGCGATCGATGCCAAGATTCAGGAGGGACGCGAACGTCTCGGCCTGGCCGCGGCTTCGCTCGACGCGCTTTCGCCGCTCGGCGTGTTGCAACGAGGCTATGCGATCGCGCAGGATGCGTCAGGAAAACTCGTTCGCGATGCGGCGTCGGTGAACGTAGGCGATGAAATCAACGTGCGTCTCGCCAGGGGAAGACTGAACACTCGCGTGGTAAGTACGGACCAGAACTCATGAGCCGTAAGCGCATAGTAATCAATCTCGATGCGCCGCCCGACGGTTTGGACGCGACAGCGAAGGGCCGTCCGCTGCCACGCGCGGGAAAGAAACGGCGTTGGCCCAGGGTCGTTGGCGTCTTACTAATGCTTTTCTTGATCGCGATCGTCGGGCTCGTGGTCGGTGGTTTCCTCCTGTGGCGATACTATCAATCGACGCCGTCATACGCGTTGGCGCTCATGATCGACGCCGCGCAGCGCGGCGACACGGCGGAGTTTGACAAACGGATCGACGACGAGGAGCTATCGAAGAACATGGTCGCGGACGTCAGTCAAAAAGCAGCGGCGCGCTACGGCATCGCACTGACCGACAAAGTAAAGCAGCAGATCGACACGATGATGCCGTCGCTGCTGCAACAGTTGAAGCCGGCGATTCACACCGAAGTGTCCAAGCAGATCAGGGAGTTCGCGACGAAGTCGGAACCGAAGCCGTTCATCATGCTGGTGGCCGCGGTGTCGTCGCTGATGACGATCACGACCGAGGGCGACTCGGCGAAGGCGTCGGCGTCGCTGAACGATCGTAAGTTCGAACTGGCGATGAAGCGCGGCGCGGAAGGTTGGAAGGTGACGAACTTCAAAGACGACGTCGTGGTCCAACGCGTCGTCGACAACGTGATGAAGCAGTTGCCGGCGATTGGCGCCACACTCGATGCGAACAATCCGATACTGAAGCCGCGCAAGCGCTCGTCGCGAGGAAGATAATTGTGAGCGAGATGAAAAATGGTCAGGAGCAGGGGCGAACTTTTGAAGCCTCGCTGGAAGCGCTGGAACAGATCGTCCGGCAACTCGAAAGCGGCGACTTGCCGCTCGACAAAAGTCTCGAACTGTTCGAGCAGGGCATTCGTCTCTCACGCGAGTGCCAGGACCGCTTGAGCCAGGCCGAACGTCGCATCGAGATCCTGTTGCGCGACAATCAGGGCCGGCCGGTCGTGAGCACTTTCACTGAGCCCACCGAAGACGACGCCAATAACAATTCGTGAAATCCGTGTTCCAAGACAGTCGCGCGCTGGTTGAAGTTGAACTGAATAATCTTCTTCCCGTCTCTTCTACTGCACCGGAAAAGGTTCACCAGGCGATTCGCTGGAGCGTGTTCGCCGGCGGCAAACGCTTTCGTCCGGCTTTGTTGCTCGCGACCGGCCAGACTTTCGGCGCTGAAATCACAGGCCTGATAAAAACAGCGTGCGCGTTTGAGATGATCCACACTTACTCGCTGATCCACGACGACCTGCCGTCGATGGATGACGACGATCTCCGCCGCGGCCGGCCGACGTGTCATGTCCGCTTCGGCGAAGCGATTGCAATCCTCGCCGGCGACGCACTGCAAACACTCGCGTTTCGCACCATCGCGGAAGACGAACGACTCGACGACGCGACACGCCTTGCCTTGATTTCAGAGCTGTCGCGCGCTGCCGGAACGCCGGAAGGAATGGTCGCCGGACAGGCGCTCGACATGGAAGCAGAAGCGCGGCAGGTGAACGCGAAAGAGTTGGAGGAGATTCATCGACACAAGACTGGCGCGTTGATCGTCGCCGCCGCGCGTTGCGGGGCCATTATCGGGAAAGCAGATGATCGGGAGCTCGATGCGATCGACAGCTACGCGTCGCATCTCGGTTTGTTGTTTCAAATCACCGACGACCTGCTCGACGTAACGGCGAGTGCGGAAGATCTCGGCAAGACGCCGGGCAAGGATGCGCAATCACTGAAGGCGACTTATCCGGCGTTGTACGGTATGGACGAAACGCGCGCCGCCGCCGCTAAAGCTCACCACGCAGCGTGTGAAGCGCTCGACAGAATCGATCGTCCCACCGGCGAGCTGCGCGGTATCGCCAACTTCATTTTGAATCGGAGTGGTTAAATCCTTGTACCGGTTGAAAAGAGCGCGTTGTGTTTTCAGTCACACTGCCCGCCGGGGTTAGAAACATCTCCGGTCTTGCGGGATTAAGTTCGGCCGTTTCCGGACCTGCCTGCTGTATCGAGACCTTGCGCTCTTTCCCGACGCGCAGCAGACTCACCGAATTCCACAAGTTCAGAACAAAATTAATCAGGAATACTGTCGAGCTGAGAACGGCATATGCGAGTATGACTACGTCGCTAAAACCGACCTTCTTCAGTAACACCGACCCTCCGACGATGAAGGCCAACCCGAAAACGGTTATCCAAAACACGCCGTCAAGGTAGCTGTCCAGTCGCTTTTCGAGCGCGGCCTGGGCCTTCAGCCCGTCCTCGGTCGGCAGCAGTTGGACGCCGCAACGATTGCAGTATTTGGTGAGTTGAGCAAGGGCAATGCCGCACGCGTGGCAGTACATACGGGTGACCTCCCGGGTGTAGTACGTCACCGGCGGCGCGGAGGTTTGATCCTTAAACGAGCCGTCGGGGCGTCAGCGTAACGCTTAATGTCTGTTCGCCCCGGCGAATTGTCAACTTATACGGAACCGGCTTTTCAAACAACTCATTCAGCTTCCACAGCGGAAACTCCGCCGCGGGTTGATCGTTGACCATCGTGATTATGTCGTCTTTTTGCAGCCCGGCTTCGGCGGCCGGTGAGTTTTCGAGCACGGCGCGAACGCGAAAAGTGCGATAGTCGCTGCCTTCGGCAATCACACTCACGCCCGACTGCGCGTAATCGTAAGGCGCCGCGAAGTTCGAGTTAGGCTCGAAGATGATCCGGCTGCGTCCGTAATCGAGGAACAGTCGAAACTTGTTCGCGACGCGCGCGCCGATGTTGCCGGCGAGCGACTTCGTCGCGAAAGCACCTGCCTTGTCTTCGGAGAACAGCGTGATCGGACCCTTGATCGTGTAACTCCCAATCTTCAAGTCGGTCACTCGGCCGATCTGCCCCATTGTTTCACCGCCGGCGCCCGCGCCGCCCAACGATCGGATCGTCTTCGCGTCCGGACCAAGCAGGCCGTTGTCGGCGACGAAGGGACTGTAAAGCGCGAGTGCGAGACCGGCGCCGAGGTCCAACACAAACTTCCCTTTCAGCGGCGCGTTGCGCCCGGCGGGCGTCACTTCAGCTTCCAGTATCGGATGGCCATGGACCAGCTTGATCGGAACACTCTCGCCCGGCCCGTTGTAAACGAACTTGTCCTTGTCGTGCAGCTTCAGCACACGCGCCTGGTAGTCGACCTCGACCACGAATTCTTTAATAAACTCCTCGCCGATTATGCCCTCGAAGGCGCGGCCGGCGCGTGGCGAAAGCGTCCTGCCGAGCGGCAGCGCCATCTTGACGGGCTGTGAAAAACCTTCGAAACCGTCCAGCGTAAACGTCGCGTTATTCACGAAAGCGCCGCTCGATGTCGCCGCACCGGCGCCGCCGACCCTGACCTCGCCGTTGAGGTTCAGGTTCATTCGTTTGGCGACGTCGAGATCCACGATTGCGTACTGATCGCCCGTGTCGAGAACGAATGTGAGCGGCTGCCCGTTGACCTTCCCCTTCAGAATGATGTGCCTGCCGTAAAGCTCGAAAGGAATGGTAACGGGCGCGTAAGTCGCCTTCGCAACCGCTTGACTTGATTGCAGCGCGGCGACACTGACAGCCGAGGCCTGCAAACCAAGCGCGCTCGCAACGAGGAGACAAGTTAAGAGAAGAAAGGTAAGTAACGGGGTTCA
>DASRIM010000399.1:0-6362 GCA_035649995.1 Pyrinomonadaceae bacterium
GCCGGCCGATCGGCACCGCTTCACGCGTGTCGCGTTCCGCGTCGAAGCGATAGATCATGCAGCCAACGGTCGCTTCCGTTGGTCCATACTCGTTGTAGATCTCCACCTGTCCGCCGAAACTCTCATGAACCTGACGCGCCAGATCGGTTCCCAGAGCTTCGCCGCCCACGATCAACCGCTTGACGCTCGTCTGCCGATTGTCCCATTCCTTGATCAGCGACAAATGGCTGGGGGTTAACTTCAACAATCCGGTCTGGTCATCTCTGAGTATGTTGTCGAGCGGCGCTTCTTTGCCTTGCCAACTGTAGATGACGATCTTGTTGCCGCTAATGAGGGGCACGTAAATCGACGTCACTGTGAGATCGAACGCCAATGACGAGTAGAGCGCAGTGTCCAGACTCTGGTTTTGCAGGTAGACATCTTTGGCCCACCACGCGTAGTTCACCAGGCTACTATGCGTGATGCCCACGCCCTTCGGCTGGCCCGTCGAACCAGACGTGTAGATCACATAGACCAGTTCGTCCGCAGTCGCCGTGCGCTCGAGATTCGAGTCGCTCTCCGACTCGAGCTGTTGCCCTTCGCCGTCGATACACACGACCTGGGCATCGCTCTGCGGCAGCTTTGCGGCCATTCGCTCCTGCGTCAAAATCAGGGCGACTTGCGCATCGGAGATAATGAATGTGAGTCGATTAGCAGGGTACGCCGGTTCGAGCGGAACGTAGGCGCCGCCGGCTTTGATGATTGCCAATAGGCCGACAATCTCTTCCGGCGAATGTTGCATGAAGACGCCAACACGCACTCCCGGCGCGACTCCTAGACGTTGAAGCCGCCGCGCGAGCCGGTTCGCCTTGGAATTCAACTCCTCGTAAGAGAGTGTTTCTTCTTCAAACTTGACGGCGATGGCTTCCGGCGTTTGCTGGGCCTGCGCTTCGATCAGTTCGTTAATGCATTTCTGTGAGGGATACTCCGCGGCGGTGTCATTCCACGTCTCGAGCTGATCTCGCAACTCGGTAGTGGAAAGCAGTGGAATGTCTGCGATGCTTAACTGCGGATTAGCTACCGCAGTCTCCAGCAACCGCTGATAACGCTCCATCATGCGGCTGATACTCTCATGCTCAAACAACTCGGTGCTGTACTCGAAACCGCCCGCAATTCCTTCCTCGGTGTCCTCGAGCCCGAGCATCAGATCGAAATGGGTAATGAGGCGCTCGAGCTGAAGTGGGCGAACATTTAGACCGGGCAGCGTCAGTTTCTCGCGTGAACCATGCTGCAAGCTGAACATCACCTGGAACAGTGGCGTGCGGCTGAGGCTCCGCTCCGGCCGCAGCTCTTCCACTAGTTTTTCGAAAGGTACATCCTGGTGTGCGTAAGCTCCCAGGCACACATTTCGGACCCGCTTCAACAACTCACTGAAACTCGGGTTGCCGGACACATCTGTCCGCAGCACCAGCGTGTTCAGGAAGAACCCGATTACGCCCTCCACTTCCGGCAGGTTGCGATTCGAGATTCCGGTGCCGACCACAACATCTGTCTGGCCGGTGTACCGGCTGAGCAGCATCTGGAATACTGCCAGGAGCAACATGTAGACCGTCACACCTTCACTCCGGCTGACTTCACGCAATCGCTCAGTAACTTCCGGGCTCAGGCTGAAGGTCTGCGAAGTCCCGGTGAAGCCCTGCACGGCTGGAGAAGTCTTGTCAGCCGGCAGCGCCAGCACCTCAGGTGCGCCAGCCAGTTGATCCTTCCAATAGTTCAACTGTTTATCCCAACCTGCATCGCTCAACCACTCTCGTTGCCATATCGCATAGTCGACGTACTGCGTGTCTAAATCTTCAAGTTGGGAATCTGCTCCTGCGTCGTATGCTCCGTAAAGTGAACTCAGCTCCTGCAACAGTACTCCCACTGACCACGCGTCGCTGATGATGTGGTGCAGCGTCAGCAACAACACATGGTCTTCTTCTCCAAGCGCCAACACTTTGGCGCGGAACACTGGCCCGTTTTCCAGGTCGAAAGGCTGACTCGCTTCGGCAGATGCGAGCTTCTGCGTCTCGGTCTCCCTCTCCGCCACTGCCATCGCGCTCAGATCTATGAAACCAGCTTGCCAGAATTCTCCGCTTCCAATCTGCTGACGCGGCTTACCATCGACATTTGGAAAAGTCGTGCGCAGTGGCTCGTGCCGGCGCACCAACTCTCGCAGGCTGCGCTCTAACGCTTGCCGGTTCAATGGACCATGCAGACGAAAAGCAGAGGGCACGTTGTAAGCAGCACTCGAGGGGTCGAGCTGATGAATGAACCAGAGCCGCTGCTGCGCGTAGGAGAGTGGCAGAGTTCCGTCACGCTCAACTCGCCGAATCGGCGGCACTCGGAGTCCGTCCCCACCCAGCATTGCGTTCTGGATAACCGTCGCAAGCCCGGTTACGGTCGGCTCCTCGAACAACGCTCGCAACGGCAAGTCCACGGCAAACACTTTCCGCACCCGGGAAATGACCTGTGTCGCTAACAGCGAGTGGCCTCCGAGATCGAAGAAGTTATCGTGAATGCCGAATTTTTCCGTTCCCAACACTTCGGCCCAAATGGCCGCGAGTGCTTCTTCAACCGGCGTGCGCGGCGCAGTGAACGACTCATCCAGCACCGTGCGCGGATCCTCGGGCGCAGGCAAAGCGCGTCGGTCCAGTTTGCCGTTTGAAGTCAACGGCAACGCTTCGAGCTGTATGAAAGTCGAGGGAATCATGTAGGCCGGAAGCTTGTCCTTCAGAGACGCTCGCAACTCGTTGACGTCGAGCGTCGCTTCTGGTGTGAGCACGAAATAGACCACGATGCGTCGCCCGGCGGCGCGTCCATCGTCCGACACGATCGCGGCGCACTGTTCGACTTGATCGTTCGCAGTCAGCGCTGCCTCTATCTCACCGAGCTCGATGCGGAAGCCCCGCACCTTCACTTGAGAGTCGACGCGTCTGAGGAACTCGACGCTTCCGTCAGGCAAGTAACGGCCCAGGTCTCCGGTCCGGTACATCCTTGCGCCCGGCTCGACAGAGAACGGATTGGGAATAAATCTCGTGGCGGTTAGTTCCGGCGAGCCGATGTAGCCTCTGGTCACTCCCGCGCCCGCGATGTGTAGTTCGCCCGGCACGTTGATCGGCACGGGTTGAAGATCCGAATCGAGCAGGTAAACCTGAGCGTTGGCGATTGGATGGCCCAACGCCGGCGTTGTCGAGAAGTAGTTGTCGCGCTGTGCCGCGATTCTGTTAGTCAACACGCCGACAGTAGTTTCGGTCGGGCCGTAGTGATTGATCACTGTGCAATCCGGCGCCAACGTACGAATCTTGTCGATCAGTTCCCAGGTGGACGCTTCGCCGCCTAGGACGAGCCGGCGTCGCGGCAACACCTGCGCGGGCTCAGCGCAACTCATCATGGCCGCCAGGTGCGACGGCACGATCTTCAAGCAATCAATGCGATGCTGTTTGAAGTAACGAGCGAGCGCATCGCCATCACCGGCCGTGTCCTGGCTGATGACGTGCAGGCACCCGCCGATGAATAACGAGGTATAGACGGAGGTGTAACCGAGATCAGCCGCGGGCGTGGAAACCGTTGCGAAACTCATCTCGGGCGAGAGATCGAGTCTCTCGATCATGCTGTTTACATAGTTCAGTAACTGACGATGTTCGACACAAACGCCTTTCGGAGTGCCGGTCGAACCCGAAGTGTAAAGAACATAGACCAGGTTCTCAGGACGCACGCCACTCTCGATAGCGTCGCCGCTTTGTTTCGCGATCTCATCGGCGTCTCGATCGACGCAGATCACGGCGTCTGCGTTCGTCGTCTCAAACAGTCCGGACAAATGCTCTTCCGTGATAACGGTCGAAACACCGGCATCCGCCAGAATGTAAGCGACGCGGTCACGCGGATACTGCGGCTCGATCGGCAAGTAGGCGCCGCCTGCTTTCATCACGCCGAGTAGCGCCACGATCAGCTCTGTGGACCGCTCCATGCAAACCGCGGCCACCACTTCCGGCCCGACGCCGAGCGCGCGCAAGTGCCGCGCTAACTGGTTCGCCCTCTGGTCCACTTCGCGATACGTTAGACCACCGTTCTCGTCCATCAGCGCCAACGCATTAGGCCGCTGCGCAGCCTGGCGCTCAAACTCTTCGTGCAAGCATCGCACGCTGGCAAAATCGGCGGCGGTGTCGTTCCAGGCGTAGATCGCTTGCTGCCGCTCCGCGGGCGTCAGCAGCGCAAGCTGACCAATACGCTGCGCGGGCTCTGCGACGATGCTTTCGAGTATGTTGTCGAAGTGCGCAAGCATCCGCTCGATCGTTTCACGCTCGAACAGATCCGTGCTGTACCTGATTGCTCCTCGTAATCTCCCCTCGCGCTCCTCGAGGCTCAACGTCAAATCAAACTTGACCGTCTCCGTGTCGAGCTCCGCCGCGCGCAGTTGCAATCCTTCGAGTTCGAGTGCTCCGATGGGCGCATTCTGCAAGCTGAACATCACCTGGAACAGCGGCGTGTGGCTCAGACTTCTCTCGGGGTGCAACTCTTCCACGAGTTTCTCGAACGGCACGTCCTGATGCGCGTACGCACCTAGCGCGACTTCTCTGACCTTGCCGAGCAGATCGCGGAATGCAAGCTCTTCCTTCACCTGCGTCCGCATGACGAGCGTGTTGACGAAGAATCCGATCAGCGCCTCGGTCTCGAGCCTGTTGCGGCCGGCAACCGGCACGCCGACGGAGATGTCTTGTTCACCGCTGTAGCGTGACAACAGTAACTGAAACGCTGCGAGCAGAGTCATGAACGGCGTCGCGTCTTCACGCTGGGCCAACTCTTTGAGGTTCGTGGTTAATTCTTCCGAGAACTCGAGAGGTATTTGCGCGCCGCGGAACGTCTGCACGGCTGGACGCGGATGGTCTGTCAACAACTGCAACACCGGCGGCGCACCGTCGAGCTGTTCTTTCCAATACCCGATTTGTTGTTCCAGCGCCGCGCCTTGCAACCACTGCCGCTGCCACGCTGCATAGTCCGCATACTGCACGTTCAATATCGCCAACGGCGATGGTTGGCCGTCACAATACGCCTCGTACAACGACGCCAGCTCCTTCACAAACACGCCAATCGACCAGCCGTCGCTGACGATATGGTGCATCACCACCAGCATCATGTACTCAGAGTCCGCTTCCTGCAGCAGCGTCACTCGCAGCAATGGACCAGTGGAGAGATCAAACGGCCGCCGCGCTTCGTCGCGCGCCAACTGTTGGATCTCTTCGTCACGCGTGTCCGCCGGCGTGTCGCGCAGGTCCAGCAGCGGGATGTCGAGCCGCAGCGACGAGGCGATCACTTGCACTGGCTCTCCCTCTCTGCTGCCGAATGTCGTGCGCAGCGACTCGTGTCGCGCCACGATCTCGTTCACGCTCTCGCGCAGCGCGGCGAGGTTAAGCGAACCCGAGAGCCGCACCGCGCCAGACTGGTTATAGAAAGGACTGCCCGGTTCCAATTGGTCCAGGAACCAGAGACGCTGCTGCGCAAACGAAAGCGGCAGATCATGATCGCGCGCCACGCGCTCGATGCGCGACAGGCTCGCATCGCCGGCGGCGCGAACCGCCGCGTCAACCTTTTCACCCAACGCCGCGATCGTCTGTGATTCGAAGACGGCGCGCAGCGGCAACTCGACGTTCAACGCCTCGCGCACGCGCGAGATCACCTGCGTTGCGAGCAGCGAATGGCCGCCCAACTCGAAGAAGTTGTCGTGGATACCGATTCGTTCTATGCCCAACACTTCGGTCCAGATACCGACGAGGCTTTCCTCGAGCGGCGTCCGCGCCGGCTCGCAGCCAGGCCGGAACCGCAGCTTCACTTCTTCAAGCGAGGGCAAGGCTGCGTGATTGACTTTGCCGTTGAGCGTGAGCGGAAGTTTCCGCAGGTGTACAAAGACGTTCGGGATCGTCTCTTCAATCAGAATCGGCGCTAGGTGCGCGCGCAACTCGGCCACTTCCAGTTCCTGACGCGAAACGTAGTAGGCCACCAGCACGTCGTGTCCGTGCTTGTCCTTAGTCACTAGCGCGACGCAATCCCTGACCTGCGCATGCTTCTTCAGCGCCCACTGAATCTCGTTCAACTCGATGCGATAGCCGTGGAACTTGATCTGCTCGTCCTGGCGTCCGAGGTATTCGAGTTCGCCGGCGGGCAACGCCAACCGGCGGCACAGATCGCCGGTCTTGTACATTCGCGCGCCGGGAGTGAATGGATTCGGAATGAATCGTTCGGCAGTCAGTTCCGGGCGATTAAGGTAAGCTTGCGCCAAACCATCACCGGCGATGTACAACTCACCCGTGACGTTCTCGGCGACCGGTTGCAGCCACTTGTCGAGA
>DASRIM010000400.1:0-8627 GCA_035649995.1 Pyrinomonadaceae bacterium
CATGGTCCTTAACGGTGTGTTGGACGGGCCAACTGAGGTTGCTCGTGACGGGATCTACCTGAAGCTGCGGGTGGAACACGGATTGGTTTCGCTAATGGCGCCGGCAGAATTCCGTTCGCTCGATCTTCGTTACGGAACGCGGATTCAAGTAACGGCAACGATTTCACGAAGCGATCGCTATCGCAATCCAGGCGTGTCGCCACTGTCTGAATACCTCGAACGCAAAGGCTATATCGCGACCGGAATCGTCAAACGCATCGTTCGACTCGACGTTACAAGGGTCTGTCCTCTGCTTGCGTCGTTGTACGAGTGGAGACAGCGACTGCAACGCGAGATCGACTCGCGATTCAATCCCGACACTGCCGGCGTGCTCGACGCTGCGCTGCTCGGCAATCGTTACAATCTTCCACCTGCGATGTCTGAACGTTTTCGCGAGGGCGGCACGTTTCACGTGCTCGTCATCAGCGGACTGCACATCACTTTTATCGGCGGTGTTGTCCTGCTGATCGTGCGGCGGTTGAGCAACAGGCGCGTGCTTCAGTTTTTGCTGCCGGCGACGGTGGTCTGGTGTTACTCGCTGGCCGTCGGCGCGGAGGCGTCGGTCGTGCGAGCGGCGTTGATGTTCACGTTCGTCGGTTTCGCGGCGATGATCTTTCGCCAGGCAACGTCGTTGAATGCGCTCGGCGGCGCGGCGCTGGTGCTGCTGGTCCACAGCCCGAAAGAGATATTCGATCCGTCGCTGCAACTCACGTTTCTGTCGGTGCTGGCGATCGTCGTGATTGCGTGGCCGTTGTTACTGAAGTTGTCGGCCGCGGGCCGGTGGTATCCGTCGAGCGAGTCGCCTTATCCGCCAAACTGCTCGCGAGCGTTGAAGGCGTTTTGCGAAGCGTTGTTCTGGAGCGAGAAGCGTTGGCAGCGGGAGATGGCGCGCGCGACGCATCGCTACCGGCTATTCAAAACTCCCGTTGCCGCGTGGTTGGAGCGTTACTGGATTCAGCGCTGCTTGCGGTACGTGTTCGGAGCGATCGTTGTGTCGGCTGCGGTGCAGATCGTACTGCTGCCGCAGATGGTCCTGTATTTTCACCGGCTGTCTCTGTCGTCGCTGCTGTTGAATATCATCGTGAGCTTACTGCTCGCGGTATTGGCGGCGCTTGCGTTAGTGGCGTTGTTGGCGGCGCAGGTGAGTACGGTGCTGGCCGCGCCGCTGGTGAAACTCGTGGAGGCAACGAACTGGCTGATGGCCCACAGTGTCGATCCCTTTTCGGATCTGGGGATCGCGTCCATTCGTTTGCCGGAGTATTCGGGCGCCTTCAGTTTGATCTACGTGGTTTATTACATCCCGCTCTGGTTGCTTGTGTTTGCGCTGAATCGTTGGGAGCCATTGGCGCGCGCGCAAGTAAGACAGCGTCGCGTCGCCCCTTTAGTGCTGACGCAAATGGTTCTGATTGGGTTGGTGGTGCTTCATCCGTTCAGTGCTCGACGCGCGGACGGGAAACTGCACGTCGATTTTCTCGACGTTGGGCAGGGAGATGCGGCGCTGGTGACGATGCCTGACGGAACCACGTTGCTCGTCGACGGTGGCGGGAGGCCGCAGTTTCGTTCTGCATCACAGGAACGTGACACCCGCAGCATCGGCGAGGCCGTTGTTTCCGAGTACTTGTGGTGGCGCGGACTGGATCGAGTCGATTACGTGCTGGCAACGCACGCCGACATGGACCATATCGATGGATTGAACGACGTCGTGCGCAACTTCACTGTCGGCGCTGCGCTCGCCGGACGAACGCCGCCAAACGATCGTGAGTTTTCGCAATTCGCCGCGTCGTTATCCGGCACTCCGCTGGCGGTCATTCAAAAAGGCGACGTGATCCGCTTCGGCGACGTTGAATTGAACGTCTTGTGGCCGCCGCCCGGCGTCGAGTCCAGCAACAACGACTCCGTCGTCGTGAAACTCCAATTCGGCCGACGCTCAATACTGCTGACCGGCGACGTCGAAAAGAAAACGGAGAATGAACTAATCGCGTCAGACCTGCGCGCCGACGTGGTGAAAGTCGCGCATCATGGAAGCAAGACGTCGTCAACCGAAGCTTTCGTCACCGCGACGAAGCCGCGCTTTGCGATCGTCTCTGTCGGACAGGATTCGATGTTCGGTCATCCGCACGCGGAAGTCGTCGAGCGTTGGACCAACTCCGGCGCTGAAGTTTTGACGACCGGCAAATGCGGGATGATCAGAGTAACCACGGATGGAACAGATCTGTGGTTGAAGCAGTTTATTGAAAAGTGAAGCCGTATTTCTTCAGTATCTCGCGGCCCTTTGGCCCGTTAACAAACTCCGCGAAGGCCCGCGCCGGCTGTTCAGCCTTTGTTTCTTTAAGAACGCCGATTCCCTGATCGATCGGCTTGTGCAACTCCTCCGGAATCAAAACCCAGCGCCCGTTGCTCTGCACGCTCAACGACAGCGCCACGATCGCGACTTCGACGTTTCCAGTCTCCGCGTACTGAAGCGTCTGCCGAATGTTGTCGCCGTAGACGAGCTTCGGCTTCACCGTTTCCCAAATACCGGCGCGTTCGAGCGCTTCTCGCGCGGCCTGTCCGTAAGGCGCGTGATCCGGATTAGCAATCGCGATGCGCGTTACTTCCGCCCGCGCGAGATCCTGAATGGTCTCGATCTTCAACGAGCTATTCGCCGTGGTCCACATCGTGATCCGGCCGCGCGCATAGACGCGCTTGGTGCCGGGAACGATGAGACCTTTCTGATCCAGTTGATCGATGTAACTGACGTTCGCTGCGGCAAAGACGTCGAATGGCGCGCCGTTCTCGATTTGTCTCGTGAGCATTCCCGTGGAACCAAACACGAAAGTCACCTTCGTCTTCTGCACGGACTCAAACTCGCGCCCGATCTCTTCAAACGCAGGCATCAGATCCGACGCGGCGGCGACGGTCAACTCAGCGCCGGCAGGCTGACGGCGACACGCCACACCGATGACGAGGAGGAGTAAAAGAGAGAAAAGAAAAAAGTGAGGAAGTTTTAAGTGAGTCAGGTCCGGCGTGTTGCAGCGATAACGTCTCACGTCGGGAAATCGTTGGGAGTGTAAAGATCGATCTGCGAACTACCCAGCTTGTAAGTGTTAAGAACACCGAGCGGCGGCGAGTAAACATGGACGGTAACGAGATCTTGTCCACTGGCATCGGGATTTCCGAGTTGATGAATATCAGGCACATCGGCGCCGGTCACAGTACCCGCGGGACACTCACGGCCGGAGCTGTAGCTCAGGCCGCGATCCTCCTCGTAGCTGAAGATTGATTCCAACAGGAGACCTTTGTGAACACGAACGACGCCGTGCGATCCGTTGTGGTCGTGAATGGGAGTTTTCTGACCAGGCCGCCAGCAGATGACGAGCATCTCGACGGCTTCGTTGCGACAAACGCGGTGGCGCCAGTAGTTGCCTTCCTTGAAACCGAGGTAAGGTTCGACGTCTAACGGAGAAATCTCGGCATTCGCCGACCACGTTCTGATTGTTTCGAGCGTAGGCGGAGAGGTCTGGGCGTTCAACTGCTCGACCAGTTCAGAAAACGTGAACGAACCGGAAGCGGTTAGCGCTGGCGAGATTGTTGTTTCCGTAGTAGATATCGGCAAAAGCTGGGCTCCGGACGCAAGTCGCATGAAGCTTATATTCGTTTAGGGACTGGCGAGTCAAGTAACAGATGAAATAAATTTACAACCAAAATATTATGTGCGGAATTTGAGAAGGATGCGGAGGTCGCGAACGTTGGTGCCGGTAGGCCCGGTGATGATGAGGTCGTTCAGTTTTTCGAAGAAATTGTAGGAATCACTGCGCGCGAGGAAGTGATTCGGGTCGAGACCGGCGCTGCGGGCGCGGGAAATCGTGTTTTCGTCGGCGATCGCGCCGGCGGCGGGACTGTTGCCGTCGATTCCGTCCGTGCCGGCGCTCAACGCCACGTCGGCGGACATTCGCAGGGCAAGACGCAGCACAGTTTCGAGGTTTCTGCCGCCCATGCCGTCGCCTCTGACGGGACAGGAGAACTCGCCGCCGGAGATCACGCATTCCGCTTGTTCGCGCAGCAACAGATCGCAACCTTCATCGATGGGTTGTTCGCAAATATGGTATGCAATAGTTGATGAAAATCCGAGCTCCGTTGCCTTTTGTTGCGCTGCTTCCAGCGCAGTCGAGTTATCCAGCAGGACCTGGTAGGGCGAATTGATATCAGGTGACAGAGTGGGGCCGGAAGCGACGTTGGCTTCGTCACCGGGATTGGTGTCGGAAACGATCAACGTGACGATTCGCGCCTTTGACGCATAACGCGCCAGTCCTCCGCCTTTGATTCGTGAGAACGTCCGCCGAACCGCATTAATCTCGCTGATACTCGCACCGCCGCTAATGAGCTGTTCGTTTACGCGTCGCAACTCATCGAGCGGGATCGTCGGAGACTCCATCATCGCCGAGCCGCCGCCCGACACCAGAAAGATCACGAACGCTCGCTCCGCGTTGGCACGATCCAACAACGCAAACGCCGCCTGCGCCGCCGCGAGACTCGCGTCGTTCGGCAGCGGATGTCCGCCTTCGAAGATCTCCCACTGTTGTGAAAGTGAGTCCGAAGACGGAGGAGCGCTGATGACGCCGGCAGTCAGCCGCGCGCCAATCGCGTCCTCGAGGCCGAGCGCCATCCGTGTCGCTGCTTTTCCAATAGCGATCGCGTAGAGCGGAGGAGACGAAGACACGTCAATCCGCTCGCCACACACTTCGACATACGAGCCACCATCGACGATGGCCCGCAATACTGCCTTTCGTGGATCTACCGACGCGAGTGCGTAGTCGAAGATCTCACGAGCGTAGCGACGAACCTGGTCCAAATCCGGCAAGAGCTTCGAGTGGAACGGGGCGAGTCCTCGATAATCTGAGCGTTTGTTCTCGAGGCGCTTTGCGGCTAACTAGCCTCCCTGGCTGGGCTCCTCGTCGGGATCGGGCTGCGGCGCAGTACCGCCGCCGCCACCCTGATTATCTGGAGGATCGATCGGGTCGGGCGGCGGAGGAGTCTCCATCCGGTAACCCGTTTCCAGTAAGGAAGCCAAAGCTGGGTTGGCTGTTGAGAGTTGAGTTTGCATTGGGTTGTCCCTCCATCAAAAAAACACGATCTTCCACTGCGGCTGTGGAAAAGCCTGTGAAGAAAATCCGTGTTAACGCACCTAACTTTTGCTGCGTCGGGGTTTATAGCAAAATGCACACGTGCGCGGCGCTCTAGTCCAAGCGCCATGTGATGCAGATTACAAAGAACAAAACATCACTCTACCGTACCCATTTCGTCCCATTCAGCAACCATCTCGTAGGCGCGGCCGAGCACCGGGCGCGGACGCGAACCGTCGGCCTGGCCGATGAGCCCTTCGCGCTCCATCATGTCGAGGATTGCCGCGGCGCGGCCGTAGCCGATGCGCAGGCGGCGCTGCAACACGGAAGTCGAAGCGCGCTTCATCTCGACGCAGATGCGCAGCGCTTCTTCGAAGAGTTCGTCGTGCTCGCCGCCGGACGCGTCGAGACCGAGAGCTTCTTCTTCCGATTGCGTGATGCTTTCGTCGTACGCCGGGGCGCCCTGGGCTTTGATGTGCGCGACGATCTTCCCGATCTCGGTCTCGTCGATATACGCGCCGTGAACACGAATGAGACGCGACGTGCCCGGCGGGAGAAACAGCATGTCGCCGCGGCCGAGGAGTTGTTCGGCGCCGTTGGTGTCGATAATCGTGCGCGAGTCGATCTTAGAAGAGACGCGGAACGAGATGCGCGACGGGAAGTTCGCTTTGATCAAGCCCGTGATCACGTCGACGGACGGACGCTGCGTCGCGAGCACGAGATGGATGCCGACGGCGCGCGCCATCTGCGCCAGGCGCGTGATTGACTCTTCAACTTCGCGCCCGGAAGTCATCATCAGGTCGGCGAGCTCGTCGATAATGATGACGATGTACGGCAGCGGTTTCCATGGTTGACCCTGATCGTCGTACTCCTTGATCAGGTTGCGGCGCATGATCTCGGTGTTGTAGCCGTCAATGTTGCGCACGCCCCAGCCGGCGAGATCGCGATAACGCCGCTCCATCTCGGCGACTGCCCACTTCAGCGAACGCGACGCGACCTTTGGATCCACAATTATCGGCGTGGCCAGGTGCGGAATGTCTTCGTAAAGACCGAGTTCGAGCCGCTTCGGATCGATCAGGATGAACTTCACTTCATCGGGCCGCGCGCGATAGAGAATCGAAACGATCAGCGCGTTCACGCCGACTGACTTGCCCGCGCCGGTCGTACCCGCGATCAGCAAGTGCGGCATCTTGGCCAGGTCTGCGACGTAGTTGAGACCGTCGATCGTTTTGCCGAGCGCGATCGTCAGCTTCGAACCTGACTCCTGAAACGGGCGCGACTCTATCACTTCACGGAGAAAGATCGTCTCGCGCCGTGGGTTCGGAACTTCGATGCCGACGTGCGGCTTGCCCGGCATGCGGTCGATGCGAATGGACTCCGCTTTCAACGCCAGGCACAGATCGTCGACGAGCGAAACGACGCGCGAATACTTCACACCGGGATCGGGTTTGAATTCGTAAGTGGTCACCACCGGACCGGGACAGATGTGCTTGATCTGGCCGGTGACGTTGAACTCTTTGCACTTTTCGGCGAGACGGTTTGCGAGTGCGAGTAATTCCGCGTCGGCCTGTTCGCTGTGCGGCGGAGCTTCGTTGAGAAAATGGAGCGCCGGCGGATTGTAGTCGTCATAACTGACGTGCCGCGTTGCGTCGAAAGGCAGCTTCGCGGGTGCAGGCGCTTCTGTTTTGACGCGCATGACGGATGCGCCTTTTACCATCTGGTCGACGCCGTCTGTTTCCTTTTCTTCTTCCGCGGTGACTGTCGGGATCCACGCAGGCGCCGGTTCCGGTTCAACCATCGCGCGCTTCGCTTCACGGATTACCTTCGCCGTTTCGACGGGCGCCGGCGGCGCGGCCGCAGTCTCTTTCATGAAGTCGGCGACGCGCTCGGCGGCGGTCAGGTTCAGCGTCTGTTTCAGCGCGTTTCGTGTGGCTTCGCGTTCGGCTTTGATTAGCGCCTTTGTTTCTTTTCTCTTCTGCGCTTGTTCGCGACGGAGTTGTCGCCACGCATGGAAACGTTCAGGCAATTTGCCGACGAAAGCGAAGCGCGTGGCGAGCGCGTTCGCGATCATTTCGTAGAGACGAATGAACGAGAAGTTGGTCGCGAGCAGCAGGCCGCTCGCGGCAATCGCGACGAGCAGGATGGTCGCGCCGATCGGGCCCAATCCGCTGGCGAGACCTTGCGCGACGACAGAACCGAGCAATCCGCCGGGTTGAACGCTCGAGTCGAACAGCGGACGCATCTGCGAGATCGAAAGCAGCGCCGACGCTGCGGCGACGAGGATCAAGAGTCCGGCGATGCGGGTCAACGGGCTCTGAATCGCGCTGCGGCGAAAGCGGCGCCACGCGCCGGCGAACAGAAGCAGCGGCAGCAGGTACGCCGCGAGGCCGATGAACTGAAACGCCGTCGCGGCAACGTTCGCTCCGATCGCTCCGGCCCAGTTCTGCGTCTCGTGCTGGCCGACGGAATTCCACGACGGATCGTTCGGATAGAACGCCGCGGAGATCAGACAGAGTGCGAGCAACAGCCCGGTCGCAAGCAAAAGGATCGCGAATATCTCGTTGCGGCGGCTCGGGCGCGGAAGAATTACACGCGGCCGCTCTTCAATGTGTGTAGTTGACATAAACTGCAGAACTCACTAAGGAACCGCCAATAGAGAACACGGATCAAAACCAATTTAAAAAATCCGTGTTCCCATGTGTGTCACGCAGCCTTGCGCGCGAGCAAATAGGCTTTGATGAAGTCGTCGATGTCTCCGCCGAGCACGGCGTCGACGTTACCTCGTTCAAGTTTGGTGCGCGTGTCTTTCACGAGCTGATAGGGGGCCAGCACGTAGCTCCTGATCTGCGAGCCGAAAGAGATGTCGGCCTTGTTGGCTTCGAGCTCCGCGGTTTCGGCTTGCCGCTTTTCTAATTCGAGTTCATAGAGCCGGGAACGCAGCACCTGCATGGCTACGGCCCGGTTTTGATGTTGCGAACGCCGGTTTTGACAGGAAACGACTATGCCGGTGGGATGATGCGTGATGCGTACGGCAGAGTCGGTGGTGTTGATGTGTTGACCTCCGGCGCCGGTGGCGCGATAGGTATCGATGCGCAGGTCTTTGTCCTGGATATCGACTTCGATGTCTTCGTCGATCTCCGGATAGACAAACAGTGAAGCGAACGACGTATGCCGCCGTGCGGCCTGATCAAACGGCGAGATGCGCACGAGACGATGCACGCCCGCTTCGGCGGCCAAAAGGCCGTACGCGTACTCGCCTTCAACTCTGAACGTCACGCTTTTCAATCCGGCTTCCTCGCCCGGTTGATATTCGAGCACTTCAGTTTTGAATTCGCGCTGCTCGGCCCATTTCAAATACATTCGCAAGAGCATCTCGGCCCAGTCCTGCGACTCGGTGCCGCCGGCGCCGGGATGAATCGTGCAGATCGCGTTACGGCGATCGTTGTCGCCGGCGAGCAGCATTTCCGTCTCGGCCTGGCTCAGCTC
>DASRIM010000401.1:0-6739 GCA_035649995.1 Pyrinomonadaceae bacterium
GCGCCGAAGACGGTCAACGAAGGCGAGATCATCACGTTCGCCGCGGACGTCGAATACAGCGGCACATCCGGTTTGCGATACGTTTGGACCGTAAGCCCGTCGCGCGCGCGAGTGATCAGCGGCGCCGGCACGCCGACGATCAACGTCGACTCGACCGGTCTCGGCGGACAGCGCGTCATCGCGACGTTAGCGGTTGACGATGGATCCGCGGATCCGAGCTGCCGTCAAACCGCGCAAAGCGTGGCTGTCGTGACCGCTCCGGAACGCAAAGTGATCGTCGCGCGCGAGTTCGACGAGTGCAACAACTGCACCTTCGACGATCAAAAAGCACGCCTCGACAATCTCGTCGTGGAACTGCAAAACGACCCGTCCACGCGCGCTTACATAATCGCGTACGGCGGACGCTCGAGCCCGCTCGCGCAGGTCGAGATCCTGATGAAGCGCGCTCGTGACTACATCATCGAGCAACGCGGCATCGACGCGGCGCGCATCACGACCCTCAACGGCGGCTTCCGCGAAGACGACAGCGTCGAACTGTGGGTCGTACCCAGCGGCGCGGCGCCTCCGCAAGCAACACCAACTATTCAAGCGGGCGAAGTAAAACCCAAAAAACGGCGCTAAGCGCCCTTCGGCCACAGGTCACGCGCATCAATGTGCTCCGATTCGCGGGACCTGTGGTCTCTTTTTGTCTTTTGCCTCACTGTCTTCTACTATTCCCTGCGTGCCTGCACCTAACATCGACACCATCGTATCGCTCGCCAAGCGGCGAGGTTTTGTTTTTCCGTCTTCCGAAGTTTATGGCGGCCTCGGCAGCGCCTGGGACTATGGTCCACTGGGCGTAGAGCTCTGCAATAACGTCAAGCAGTCGTGGTGGCGCTGGTTGGTTTACGAGCGCGACGACATCGAAGGCATCGACTCTTCGATTATTCTGAACCGGCTCGTGTGGAAATACTCGGGACACGAAGCGACCTTCAACGACTGGCTGGTCGACTGTCGAAAGTGCAAGAGTCGCTTTCGCCAGGACAAGGTGTTTGAGAAAGCGGCGGACGGGTCGTTCCAGACGAAAGCGTGTCCGTCGTGCGGCGCGCACGATTGGACGGACGCGCGTCCTTTCAACACGATGTTGCAAACGAAACTCGGCGCCGTGGCAGACGACGATCCGTCCGCGCTGGCGTATCTCCGGCCGGAAACGGCGCAGGGCATTTTCATCAACTTCCTCAACGTGCAGACCGCGATGCGCCGCAAACTGCCGTTTGGCATCGCGCAAGTCGGTAAATCGTTTCGCAACGAAGTCACGCCGGGAAACTTCATCCTGCGAACGCGCGAGTTTGAGCAGATGGAGATGGAGTATTTCGTCGCGCCTGACGCGGAACATTCGAAGCTGGTCGATTACTGGGTCGAGCAGTATCTCGACTGGTTTCAGAGCATCGGGTTGATTCGAGACAACCTCTACTTGTACGAAGTGCCCGAGGATGAACGGGCGCACTATTCAAAACGCACGGTCGACATCATGTACCGTTATTTCCCGGAGCGCGAAAAGCCGTGGGAAGAGCTCATGGGAATCGCGTGGCGCACCGATTTCGATCTGAGCGCGCATTCGAAGAACAAGCTCGACGCGGAAGGGAAGCGCATCAATCCCGACTCGACTGAAGACCTGTCGTACTTCGACGAGCCGACGAAGACGCGATTTTATCCGCACGTCATCGAGCCGGCGGCGGGTGTTAATCGCACGGTCCTCGCCGTGTTGATGGACGCGTATTCCGAGAAGACGAACGACAAGGGCGAGACGAGAGTGATACTGAAACTGAGCCCGCACCTTGCGCCGATTAAAGCGGCGATCCTGCCGCTGGCGAAAAACAAGCCCGAGATCGTCGGGATGGCGAAGGCGATCAAACGTTCGCTGCAACCAACGCTGCGCGCCGTTTACGACGACACGGGCGGCATCGGCAAACTTTACGCGCGGCAGGATGAGATCGGGACGCCCTTGTGCGTCACCGTCGATCACCAGTCGCTCGAAGACGAGGCCGTGACGGTGCGCGACCGCGACACGTGGGAACAGGAAAGAGTCAAAGTGTCTGAGCTCGCCGAACATTTGCAACGGCGGTTGCAGGGTTAGGATCTTGTATGCCCGTAGTCAAGAAACGAAATCTACAGACGGAGACGCGACTGTTGCTGGAGTCGGCCGATCCGGTGGAGTTGCCGCCCGCGGAGATTGAGGATCGCTCGGTGCTGGTCCAATTCGAGAAGTTCAAGCCTTACATTCCTGAGCTGCTCGAAGAGCTGCGCGCCGGAACGGTCGCCGAGCCCGTGCCCGTGATGATCGACGGTTCGACGTTTGCCATTCACGGCGCGACACGAACGTTCTGGGTCAAGCTGTGGCACGCCGCAGGGACCGAGATGACGAAGATCGATCGCGCCCAGGTCATAAGCTGCATTCCCTCCACTCGCGGCGTTCAGGTCGTGGTAGAAAACCCTGAAGAGTAAGTTTTGATCAGTGTTCCTGAAAACGTCATCGCACTCGCTCGCGCGGTTAGTGATGCGGGCGGCCGCGCGCTGCTTGTCGGCGGTTGTGTGCGCGACGCGTTGATGCAACGCAGCGCGAAAGACTGGGACCTGGAAGTTTATGGCGTTGCGCCGGAGCGTTTGCGAGAGATCCTCGATCGGTTTGGACCAGTGAACGTCGTGGGCGAGGCGTTTACGGTTTACAAGTTGGGAGCGCATCTGGACGTTTCGATTCCGCGGCGCGAGCGCAAGTCCGGGCGTGGTCATCGCGCGTTCGTGATCGAGGGCGATCCGTCGATGACGTTTGCAGACGCGGCACGCCGTCGTGACTTCACGATCAACGCCATCCTTCAGGACCCGTTGACGGGGGAATTGATCGATCCGTTCGGCGGGCAGAAAGACATCGATGCGCATGTGCTGCGCGCGGTCTCGGCGGAGACCTTCGTCGAAGACAGTCTGCGTGTGTTGCGCGCGGCGCAGTTTGCGGCGCGGTTCGAGTTTCAGATCGACGATGACACCGTTGCGCTGTGCCGCATGATGGACCTCACCGATCTTCCGGCGGAGCGAATCTGGGGAGAACTGGAAAAGCTTTTGTTGCGTGCGCAGCGTCCGTCGATCGGGCTCGATTGGTTGTCGAAGCTCGGCGCGCTCGAGCAGGTGTTTCCCGAGATCCAGACGTTGATTGGAGTGCCGCAGGATCCTGAGTGGCATCCCGAAGGCGACGTCTTCGTTCACACGCTGCTGGTGGTCGATCGCGCGCGCGAGTTGATCGACGACCTTCCGTACGCGCGGCAGGTCACGGTAATGCTGGCCGCGCTGGCCCATGATTTCGGCAAACCGCCGACGACGGAGTTTCTCGAAGGACATTGGAGATCGAGAGGACACGAGGAAGCGGGCGTCGAGCCGGCGCACCGGTTTCTTGACCGCATCAACATTCACACCATTGATGGGTACGACGTGCGGCGGCAGGTCGTCGCGCTGGTGCGCGAGCACTTGAAGCCGGGAGAGTTTTACAAGAAGCGCGACGAAGTCGGCGAAGGAGCGTTTCGTCGTTTGGCGCGGCGATGCGAGCCGGATCTGTTGTACCGGGTAGCGAGGTCCGATTCGTTGGGCAGGAATGCTGATTGGGTGCCGCGCGAAAAGTGGTACGGCGCTGAAGCGCAGGAGTGGTTTTTGCGGCGGGCGAGGGAGTTGGACGTGGAGAAGCGCCCGCCCGATCCGCTGTTGCTGGGCCGGCATTTGTTGGAGCTTGGATTGCAGCCTGGTCCTGCGATGGGTGAGATCACGCGAGCCGTTTACGAGATGCAGTTGGACGGGCGGGTTCGCACTTTGGAAGATGCGATTAACGAAGCGCGCAAGCTGATTAGTTAGATCCGTGGCTGTTGCTGCGTGACGCAGTGGATCGTGCCCATGCCCCAGACGAGTGGTTCGCAGTTGATAGCGACGACGCGTCGATCGGGAAAGACGCGTTGCAGAGTTTCAATCGCCCGTGCGTCGTTGGGATGGCCGAAAACGGGAGCGAGCACGACGCTGTTGGCGATGTAGAAGTTTGCGTAACTCGCAGGCAGGCGATCGAGGTTGCGCGTGTCAGTGCTGGTCCCGCCGACGACACCCGGCATCGGTAACGTGACGATCTCAAAAGCGCGTCCCTGTGCGTCAGTCATCGACTCGAGCCGCGCGAGGTTGTCCTGTAGCAATTCGTAATTGGCGTCTTCCGTATCGTCCTCGACTGCGCAGACAATCGTGTCTGGGCTGACGAACCGCGCGATGTCGTCGATATGGCCGTCAGTGTCGTCGCCGACGATCCCCTCGCCGAGCCACAAAACCTTCGTCACGCCGAGATAGCCTTTTAAGTAGTCCTCGATCTCTTCACGGCTGAGCTGCGGATTGCGGTTCGGATTCAACAGACACTGTTCGGTCGTCAAAACGCAGCCGGCGCCGTTCACTTCGATCGATCCGCCTTCCATCACGATTCCGGGCTCGAAGCGGCGCATTCCGAGCACCGGCTCCAACACCCCCGGCACCTGATCGTCGCGCTTCAAAACTTCATACTTGTTGCCCCAGGCGTTGAAGATCCAATCGTTGAACGCGGGTTGGCTGTTCGGACCGACGAGGAAGTTTGGTCCATAGTCGCGGATCCACGAATCGACCGTTTCGATACGATGAAAACGAATGTTTTGCGCGCCAGGAAACGCGCAGCGCTCGCGCACCGTTTGTTCCGCTGTTTCGTCGTCCACGAGCAGGTTCACTGTCTCGTGCGGCGTCAGCGCGGCCATCATCTGAAGATAGATCTCTTCGACGTGTGTGACGCGCTCGGGCCATGTTTCCGGATCCTTGGGCCACGTCAGCCAGGTTGCGGCGTGTGGATGCCACTCGGCGGGCATGTGAAAACCAAGGGCGGCGGGTGTTTCTTGCGAGAGTTTCGACATCGCTTCAGGATCGGAGTGTTTTGAGTCGCAAGTGACGGCCGATGCCGATAAAACTGATCAGGACCCAGAAGACCTCCATCAGCAGCGCTGACAGGTTGAAGTCGACGATCAGCGAGGCGACGATGAGGCTCGCGCCCACGGCGTTGAGGACCGAATATGAAAGGTCCGCGCTCTTGATTTTGTCCAGTTGCAGCGCCAGGTACGTAAACATCAGCATCAACACGCCTATGTTGCCGACGAAGTCCATCAGGCCATAGTTCATATTCATTCCCCAAATCGGAAGCGCAGGCCTTCGTACGCGTCGATGCGGCGGTCGCGGAGGAACGGCCAGTTTTGACGCGTCTCTTCGATTTTCGTCATATCACATTCCACGAGCAGCACCTCCTCGTCAGTGGCCGACGCCTTCGCGATGATGCGTCCGAAAGGATCCGCGACGAACGACTGGCCCCAGAAAGTCAGCTTGCCTTCGCGTCCCACGCGATTGACGACCACGACGTAAACGCCGTTGGCGATCGCGTGGCCGCGTTGAATCGTTTCCCACGCGGAGTGTTGCGCCTCGTTCATCGACTCCTCTTCGTCAGGCAGCCAACCGATCGCGGTCGGATAAAACAAAAACTGTGCGCCGCCGAGCGCAGTCAAGCGCGCCGCTTCGGGAAACCACTGGTCCCAGCACACCAGCGTTCCGATCTTGCCGTAGGCAGTGTCGTGAGTCTGAAAGCCGAGATCGCCGGGAGTGAAATAAAACTTCTCGTAATAGAGCGGATCGTCAGGGATGTGCATCTTGCGATACTTGCCCACGATCTCGCCTGACGTGTCGATCATCACCGCGGTGTTGTGATAGACGCCGGCGGCGCGCTTCTCGAACAGCGAAGCGACGATCACCACTTTGCGTTGCCGCGCGACTTTGGCGAGCGCTTCCGTGGACGGGCCGGGTATCGTTTCAGCCAACTTGAAGAGTTGGATGTCTTCCGTCTGGCAGAAGTATTGCGAACGAAAAAGCTCTTGCAGACACACGATCTGCGCGCCGCGTTTCGCGGCTTCATTGATGCCGGCGATCGCCTTTTTCAGGTTCTTGTCCGGTTCCGGCACACAACTCATTTGTACCAGGCCGACGGTGACGGCGTCGGCCGTTTTCTTCTTTTTGGGCATGCGGGGCAGTATAGCAAAGCATTCGTGCGATCCGTGTTCGCTCTGGTAAGATGTGCGGTCTTTTTGAGTTCCATATTCGAAAGAGTAGAGAAATGATCGATTTTGAGTTAACGGAAGACCATCAGGCGCTGGTGCAGACCGTGCGCGAGTTTGCGCAGAAGGAAGTAGCGCCACACATCAAGGAATGGGATGAGAAGCAGGAATTTCAGCCTTCGATATTGAAAAAAATGGCGGAGTTGAACCTGCTCGGCGTGTGCATTCCCGAGGAGTACGGCGGCGCGGGGTTCGACTACATTTCGTTGGGTTTGGTTTGTGAAGAACTCGAGGCGGTGGATACGTTTCTACGCGTGGTGATGTCGGTCCATACGGGTTTGAACTCGTTGACGCTTTACACGTGGGGAACGGAGGAGCAGAAGAAGAAATATCTCGTGCCGCAGGCGAAAGGCGAAAAGATCGCGACGTATGGATTGACGGAACCCGGTGCGGGCTCGGACGTTGTTGGCGCTCGTTCGACGGCGCGGCGCGAGGGCAGCGAGTGGGTGTTGAACGGCGAGAAGATGTGGATCAGTTTGGCGGACGTGGCCGACAACTTTCTCTTCTTCTGCTGGACGGATGAAGAGAAGCGCCGCAAGCGCGATCACACGGGCATGTCGTGTTTC